>CAZQHE010000025.1:0-3400 GCA_964593155.1 uncultured bacterium | reverse complement strand
GGCGAGCAGCCGCAGGGCGAGCAGCAGGAGGGCCAGCAGCAGGACGGCGAGTCCCAGGACGGCGAGCCGTCCCCCTCGAGCGAACTCGACGAGGAGGAACTCGCCCGCATGCAGGAGCAGCTGCGCGAGGAGACAGAACGCCTTCAGGAGCGCCTGCAGGAAGCCCTCGAGCAGATGCAGCAGGAACAGCAGGAAGGCGGATCACAGGAGTCGCCCTCGGCCGAGGAGATGCGCAAGGCGCTGGAGAAGGCCCTCGAACAGCTGCAACAGGAGGGCGCGCCGTCGGAGTCGATGCAGGAGGCCGAGGACCAGCTCACCGAGGGTGATCGCCAGGAGGCCCGCGAGCAGCAGGACGAGGCCCGCCGCCGTCTGTTGTCGCTGTACGAGGTCATGCTCGAGGGCCAGCAGATGATGCAGGCCGCCCAGGGCAAGTTCGCCGGCGAGCAGTTGCAGCAGCTCGCCTTCGACCTCCTGCAGCTGAGCCATCGCGAGGAAGAAGTGGTCGACGCCCTCCGCGAGACCGTGCGCGGGCAGCGCACGCGCGCGCTCACGCGCGAGCAGGGCCGCATCCACCGTGCCCTCGACGGACTGAACACCGACCTCGAGGAACTCGCCCGGCAGGACTTCAACATCCCCGAGCAGTTGCTCGCCGAGATGCGCCAGCTCGTCACGCTCACCGACGACGCGATCGACGAACTGCAGCGCAACCGGGGTCGTCGCTCGCGGGACACGGCCGTGCAGGTGATGGGCGACATGAACGAGATCGTCATCGGTCTGCTCACCGCCGCGAAGAATGCCCAGAGCGGCGGTGGTGGCAGCGGTAGTCCCATGCCGAGTCCGTCGGAACAGATGCGCCAGCTCACCGAGGACCAGTCGCGTCTGAACGGCATGACCCAGCAGCTGCGCGAGCGCATGCAGCAGGGTCTGAACGCCGAGGAACGCCGCCAGCTCGCCGAGCTGCAGGCACAACAGCAGTCGATCCGCGAGAAGCTCGAGGAGATCCGCGAACAGATCGACGACGAACGCCGCGTGTTGGGCGACCTCGAGGACCTGGGCGAGGCCATGGAGCGGGTCGAGGACGATCTGGGCCTGGGCGAGCTGACCGACGACATCGAGCGACAGCAGGAACGCATCCTCTCGCGCCTGCTCGACGCCGAGCGCTCGGTGCGCGAGCGCGACTTCGCCAAGAGGCGCGAGGGGCGCGGCGCCGAGGACCTGTTCCGCAGGCAGATCGGCGAAGAGGGGATTCCCGGCGTCGAGGAGCGCGAGAACGCCCTGCGCCGCTACACCGCGCCCGAGCGGGCGCCCGAGGCCTACCAGGACGACGTGCGCCGGTACTTCCGGTCGATCCAGCGTGAACTCGATCGCCGCGAGGGAGGCCGACGATGAAGCGTACGTGGTGGACGGTCGTCGTCGGGCTCGCGCTCGTCACCGCGGTGCCGGCGACGGCGGCGGGCCCGCCCGCGGAGTCCGCGCAGCGCTTGCAGGTCCCCGCGCCCCAGGGGCAGGACGACGCCCGCCTCGAGGCCGAAGCCGTGCGTCGCCGCGTGGAGATCCTGGCCCGCTCGGGAAGGGTCGGTCAGGCCATCGAACTGCTCGAACGGCGCGAGGACGAACGCGGCGAACTCGAGAACTCGCTCGCGCGTCGCCTGGCGCGTCTGTACCGCGACGCCGGCCGGTGGGAGGACCTCGAGGCCCTTCTGCTGCGCGCCGTCGACGGCGACGAGACCGGACTCGACATCGGGCAGACCCGCCTGCTCGCCGAGGCGCGCTACGAACGCGATCGGCCGGAGGAGGCCCGGGCCACGCTCGACCGACTGATCGAGCGCGATCCGAACGACACCTCGCTGCGGCGCATGGTGGCCAACGTGCTCGGTCAGCGGGGCCGGGTGGCCGAGGCGATCGAGATCCTCGTCGAGGGTCGTCGCATCTCCGGCGATCCGCTCGACTTCGCGCAGTTGCTCGGACGCTTCCACGCCCGGCTCGGGCAGATGCCCGACGCGGTGCGCGAGTACTGCAAGGTGATCGTGGCCAGTCCGCTGAACGTGAGCCTGATGCGCGGCCAGGTGCTGGAGATGGCCTCGGACGCGCCGCAACAGATCGAGGCGATGCTCGAGGTGGCACGGGAGATGGCCGCGCGGCACCGCGACGTGCCGCAGATCGGCATCGTGGTGGCCGAGCTCGAGATGCGCGCCGGCGACGCCGACGCGGCCTGGAAGACGCTGTCACGGCTGGTCGGAGAGCGCGAGCTCACCCAGGAGATGCTGCGACTGGCCCTGGCCGGCCTGGCCGACAGCCGCCTGCCGGACGCCGACCCCGACCAGATCCTGCCCCGCCTGCGTCTGAGTGCGCGCGTGGCGCGGGCGATGCTGGCCAACGAGACGGTGCCGGCTTCGCTCGAGCCGCGGGTGTACGACACCCTCGTACGCAGCCTGCTGGCCATGCTCGAGAACGACGCCTTCGGCCGGCTCGACCGCGACGAGCAGTTCGACATCCTCGACGAGACCCGGCGCAGCATCGTCGAGATGCAGGAACGATTCGCGGGCAACCGGCTCACGGCTTCGGCGCTGTTGCGCCTGGCCGGCGTGTACGTCGACGCTCTTCACGAGCCCGAACCGGCCATCGAGCTCTACGAGCTGCTGGCCGTGAACACCAGCAGCAGCCGCGAAGAGGTCAATCTCGCGCGTCTGGGTCTTGCCCGCGCCCACGTGGCCCAGGGCGACACGGCCACCGCGCGCGAGATGTTCACGTCGATCGGCCAGGACATGGACTTCGTCGAGGGTCAGGGACGCGCGCAGTACCACCTGGGCCTGATCGACTTCATGGGCGGCGAGCTCACCACCGCGCAGGACCGGCTGAAGGCGGTGGCCGCCGAGGCTCCGCGCGCCGAGTACACGAACGACGCCCTGGACCTCGCCCTGGTCCTGGTCGAACACGAGATGTCGGGCGACACCGACGACACCTCGTTGCTGCATTACGGCGCGGCCCTGTACCAGAAGGCCACCCACCAGCCCGATGCGCTGGTCAACACCCTCGTCGAGATCGCCGAGGGCCCGCCGGGCGGTGTGCGCGAGCGCGCGCGTCTCGACCTGGCGCGCCTGGCGCGGGATCGCCGCGACCACGACGAAGCCGTCGTGTGGGCGACGCGCGTCGCCGACGAGGCCACGCTGTCCCGCTACGCCGCGCCCGCCCTCGATCTGAAGGGCGAGGTCCTCGAGGAGGCCGGCCGCCCCGACGAGGCGCTGGCCGTCTACGAACGTCTGGTCCTCGAGCACGAGGGCTACGTGCTCATGGACAGGATCCGCGACCGTGTCCGCGCCCTCCGGGGCGAGGACGACGGTCCGGACGAGGAGGAACTCCCGTGAAGCGTCTACTGCTGTCCGTCCTCGTCGTCCTCACG
>CAZQHE010000024.1:0-38430 GCA_964593155.1 uncultured bacterium | reverse complement strand
GGTGGCCGCACCGTCGGCGCCGGCGTCGTCGCGGAGATCTACGAGTAGTCCGGCGGACAGGATTCGTTCGGTGGGCGGGTCGGAACGGCCGGGCCGCCCACCGCAACGCGAAGAAGCAGGAGAACGAGGAATGGCGCGTCAGAAGATCCGGATCCGCTTGAAGGCCTACGAGCCGACGACGCTGGACCGGTCGGCCCAGGTCATCTGCGACACCGCCAAGCGGACCGGCGCGGACATCCGGGGGCCGGTGCCCCTGCCGACCAAGCGGTCGGTGTTCACCGTCAACCGTTCGCCCCACGTCGACAAGAAGTCGCGGGAGCAGTTCGAGCTGCGGGTGCACAAGCGCCTGATCGACATCGTCAACTCCACCAACCAGACGGTGGACGCGCTGATGAAGCTCAACCTGCCGGCCGGCGTCGACATCGAGCTGAAGGTCTGAGGAGACAGCCATGGCGGTTCGAGGACTGATCGGAAAGAAGGTCGGCATGACCCAGGTCTTCGACGAAGACGGACGGGTGGTGCCGGTGACCGTGCTCGAGTGCGGGCCGTGCCCGATCACACAGATCAAGACGGACGAGAGCGACGGCTACCGCGCGGTGCAGATCGGCTACGGGAACGACCGCAAGCCCAAGCGCACGCCGAAGGCCCACATGGGTCACGTGTCGAAGGCGGGGGCCGGTCCGCAGCGAGTGCTGCGGGAGTTCCGCGTCCAGGACACCGAAGGTCTCGAGCTCGGCCAGATGGTCACCGTCGACGCCTTCGAGGGTGTCGACAAGGTCAAGGTCACGGGCTACACGAAGGGCCGCGGTTTCGCGGGTCTGATGAAGAAGTACGACTTCGGCGGCGGCCGTGAGACCCACGGATCGCATCACCACCGGCGTGCGGGCACCATCGGCATGTGCGCGACGCCGAGCCGGACGCACCGGGGGCAGAAAATGGCCGGGCGTCACGGCAACGAGCGTCGCACGGTGAAAAACCTCCAGGTGATGCGGGTCGACACCCAGAACAACCTGATCCTCGTGAAGGGCGCCGTGCCCGGGGCGAAGAACGGATACGTGGTCGTCCAGGCGACGGGCGCCTGAAGACGGCCGGGACCGCGGTCCCGTCGATGAACTCGAGTCCAGAGGGACATTGCCATGGCAGTGGCCAAGCGATTCAACGAGAACGGCGAAGGGCAGAGCGAGCAGCGCCTCCCCGAGCTGTTGTTCGAGGCTCCCGTGCACGAGCAGGCGCTGTACGAGACCGTCAAGGTCTATCTGAAGAACCAGCGCCAGGGCACGGCCAAGACCAAGGAGCGGGGCGAGATCTCCTACTCCGGTACGAAGCTGTTCCGCCAGAAGGGCACCGGGCGTGCTCGTGCCGGCTCCCTGAAGTCACCGATCCGGTCGGGCGGCGGGACGACCTTCGGTCCGAAGCCGCGTGACCACAGGACCCGGCTCAACCGCAAGGTCCGACGCCTGGCCCTGTTGAGCGCGCTGAGCGATCGCGCCGCCAACCAGGCGATCTCGGTGGTCGAGGACCCGTCTCTCGATGCGCCCAAGACGCGCATCATGGCGGCGGTGCTCGGCAACATGGGTCTGAACGACAAGACCGTGCTCTTCGTCGTCCCGGGCGACGGCAACACCCTCTACAAGTCCCTGCGGAACATCGAGGGCGTCGACGTGATCCCGGCCTACCAGTTGAACGCCTACCGGGTGCTGCGCAGCGAGGAGCTGGTGTTCACCGAGGCGTCGCTCCAGCAGGTGACGGAGGTGTTCGGAGCATGAAGGATCTGACGCGCGTGATCGTCCGTCCGGTGGTGACCGAGAAGACCACCGGTATGGGTGAGAGCAACAAGTACGTCTTCGAGGTCGCTCCTGCGGCCAACAAGGTCGAGATCCGGCAGGCCGTGGAACGCTACTTCGGCGTGAAGGTCCTCGACGTCCGTACCATGAACGTGAAGGGCAAGCCCAAGCGACTCGGCATGTACACCGGGCGGCGTCCCGGATGGAAGAAGGCCATCGTCACCGTCGGCGAAGGCGACAAGATCGACTTGTTCGACGTGGTCTGAGGCGCTGGGGGAGAGGTCTCATGGGAGTCAAGAAGTTCAAGCCGGTGACCCCGTCCGCTCGTTACCGCACGGTGTCGGACTTCTCGGACATCACCAAGAGTGAGCCCGAGAAGTCCTTGCTGGAGCCGCGCAAGCGCACGGGTGGCCGCAACAATCGTGGCCGGATCACCACCCGTCACCGCGGTGGCGGTCACAAGCGGCGCTATCGTCTGATCGATTTCAAGCGCAAGAAGCACGACGTCGAGGCCCGCGTGGCGGCGATCGAGTACGATCCGAACCGCTCGGCCCGCATCGCTCTTCTGCACTACGTCGACGGCGACAAGCGCTACATCATCGCGCCGAAGGGCCTCGAGGTCGGGGCCCGGGTCGTGTCGGGCCCGCAGGCCCCGTTCAACGTGGGCAACGCGATGCCGCTCGAGCGGATCCCCCTGGGTACGCTGGTCCACAACGTGGAGATGGTGCCCGGACGGGGTGGGCAGCTGGCTCGAGGGGCCGGCACCTACGCCCAGGTCATGGCGAAGGAGGGCAACCAGGTCACCCTTCGCCTGCCGAGTGGCGAGATGCGCATGGTGCACCGTACCTGCCAGGCCACGATCGGCGAGGTCGGCAATCCGACCCACGAGAACGTGGTGCGCGGCAAGGCGGGCAAGAGCCGCTGGCTCGGGCGCCGTCCGCACGTGCGCGGCGTGGCCATGAACCCGATCGATCACCCCATGGGTGGTGGTGAAGGCAAGAGCTCGGGTGGCGGCCATCCGGTGTCGCCGTGGGGCTGGAAGACCAAGGGCATGAAGACCCGGCGTCGTAAGCCCAGTGACAAGTTCATCGTCCGCCGTCGGAAGCAGAAGTAACAGGCTGTCGGTCGACACCGACGAGGAGATCGCCGCATGGCACGTTCGATCAAGAAGGGCCCGTACGTAGAGGACTCGCTCCTCATGAAGGTCGAGGTCCTGAACTCGAAGAACGAGAAGAAGGTCGTGAAGACCTGGGCCCGGAACTGCACGATCGTTCCCGAGTTCCTGGGCCACACGATCGCCGTGCACAACGGGAAGCAGTTCGTTCCCGTCTACGTGCAGGAGAACATGGTCGGGCACAAGCTCGGAGAGTTCGCGCCCACCCGTACGTACCGCGGTCACACGACCAAGGGCAAGAAGTAGCGCAGGAGCAGAACCATGCAGAGCACGGCGATCTCCCGATTCAACCGGATCTCGGCACGCAAGGTTCGCCTGGTGGCGGACGCGGTCCGTGGCATGGGGGTCGAGGAGGCGGTCCACGCCCTCGAGCTCATGCCGAAGAAGGCCGCGCCCATCCTCCAGAAGACGATCCTGTCGGCGGTCGCGAACGCGAAGCAGCACGACGAGAACGTCGGGATGAGCGAAGAGGACTTCGTTGTCCACGAGATCCGGGTCGACGAGGGCCCGACCTTCAAGCGGATCCGTCCGCGCGCGCAGGGGCGCGCGTTCCGAATCCGCAAGCGCACCAGTCACGTGAAGGTCGTCGTGCGAGCGGTCGCCGACGAGGCGACCGAAGCGGCCGAGTAAGGAAGGCAGACCACATGGGTCAGAAGACGCATCCGACCGGATTCCGCCTGGGCATCATCAAGGATTGGAACTCGAAGTGGTTCGCGGACAAGAGCTACGCGGACTGGCTCGAGGAGGACATCGCGATCCGGAAGATGGTGCAGAAGCAGGTGGGCAACGCCGGGATCGCCGAGTGCCAGATCAAGCGCAGCCCGAAGAAGGTCACCGTCACGCTGCAGACCTCGCGTCCCGGCGTGGTGATCGGCCGCAAGGGCGCGACCGTGGACAAGCTGCGCGGTGATCTGCAGAAGCTCACGGCCAAGGCCGTCACGCTCGACGTGAAAGAGGTCAAGAAGCCCGAGCTGACCTCGGTGCTCGTGGCCGAGCACATCGCCCACCAGCTGGCGCAGCGCGTCAGCTTCCGGCGGGCGATGAAGAAGGCCATCGCCACCGCCATGCGCATGGGCGCGAAGGGCATCCGGATCCGCTGCGGTGGTCGCCTGGGCGGTGCCGAGATGGGGCGCGTGGAGAGCTACCACGAGGGCTCGGTGCCCCTGCACACCCTGCGCGCCGACGTCGACTACGGCACGGCGGTCTCTTACACGACCTACGGGACCATCGGCGTGAAGGTGTGGATCTGCAAGGGCGAGGTCCATCCTATGGAGTTCAAGAAGAAGCTCGCCAACGAGGTCCAGGAGGCGCTCTGACATGTTGATGCCGAAGCGAGTCAAGCATCGCAAGCAGCAGAAAGGGCGGATGAGGGGCCTCGCGCACCGCGGCTCGAGGGTGTCCTTCGGTCGCTACGCGCTGCAGGCCTCGGAGGCCGGCTGGATCACCGCCCGCCAGATCGAGGCGGCGCGTATCGCGATCACGCGCCACGTGAAGCGTCAGGGCAAGCTGTGGATCCGCATCTTCCCCGACAAGCCGATCACCATGAAGCCCGCCGAGACCCGCATGGGCAAGGGCAAGGGTGCGCCCGAGTACTGGGTGGCCGTGGTGAAGCCGGGCCGGGTCCTGTTCGAGCTCGGTGGCGTGAGCGAGGAACTCGCCCGCGAGGCGCTGACCCGCGGGCGTCACAAGCTGCCGATCTCCGTGCGCTTCATCGAGCGGGAGGACGACTAGATGAAGACCTTCGAGATGCGTGATCTCTCGGTCGAAGAGCTGGAGGCTCGGATCGCCGAGGAGTCGGAGAACCTCATGAACATGCGGATCAAGCTCAAGGGACGCACGCTGGACAATCCCTTGAACTTCCGTGCCGCGCGCCGGGAGCTGGCCCGCATGAAGACCGTGCTGACCGAGAAGAAGAAGGCCGAGTCCGCTCGCGACTGAGCTGACGGCGAACCGGGTGATTCGGAGCGGCGCGAGCCGCACCGGACAGGAGACCGAAGATGACCGACGAGACCCAGGTCGACACCCAGCCCGAGCGCAATGCGCGCACGGTGCGGCAGGGAGTCGTGGAGAGCGTCAAGATGGACAAGACGATCGTGGTGCGCGTGACGCGCCGCGTCCGTCACCCGCTCTACGAGCGGTTCATCAAGAAGTCCACGAAGCTGCACGTGCACGACGAGACGAACGACGCTCGCGAGGGCGACGTGGTTCGCGTGATGGGCACGCGTCCGTTGAGCAAGTTGAAGCGCTGGCGACTGCTCGAGGTCGTCGAGCGCGCCAAGTAGTCAGTCGTTCTCAGGAAACCGCGGACGCGGAAGGGCGAGCGAGATGATCCAGGAAGAAACGCTGCTGAACGTGGCGGACAACTCGGGGGCCAAGACGGCGAAGTGCATCCGCGTGCTCGGGGGCACGAATCGCCGTTACGCCCACGTGGGCGACGTCGTGGTCCTCACCGTGAAGACGGCGTTGCCCGACGGGACGATCAAGAAGGGTTCGGTGGTCAAGGGCGTGATCGTGCGGACGCGGAAGGAACAGCGCCGGCGTGACGGCAGCTACATCCGGTTCAGCGACAACGCCGTGGTCATCATCAACGAGGAGAAGGAGCCGGTCGGGACGCGCATCTTCGGGCCCGTCGCGCGCGAGCTCCGCGAGCGCAGGTTCATGCGCATCCTCTCCCTGGCTCCCGAAGTGCTGTAGCGGCCGGAGGAATCATGAAGATCGCGCGCAACGACATCGTGGAAGTGATCGCCGGCGACGACCGCGGCAAGCAGGGCCGGGTGATCCACGTCGATCGCAAGCAGGGCCGGTTGACGGTCGAGAAGGTGCGACTGACCAAGCGGCACAAGAAGCAGGTCCGCGGTCAGTCGCAGGGCGGAATCGTCGAGGCCGAGGCCCCGATCGCCATCAGCAACGTGAAGCTGGTGTCGAAGGGTTCGCGCGGCACCGAGAAGTCGTGAGTTCCGTAGCCGAGCATCGATAGAGAGGTCGAGACGCCATGGCTCGCTTGAGAGAAGACTACGAGAAGACGGTCGCTCCGGCGCTCCAGGAGAAGTTCCAGTACGGGAACGTCATGGAAGTGCCTCGGATCGAGAAGGTCGTCGTGAACATGGGTGTGGGCAAGGCCATCGAGAGTGCCTCGCACATGGAGGCCGCGGTGAAGGATCTCACCGCGATCACCGGGCAGAAGCCCGAGGTGCGCCGTGCTCGCAAGTCGATCAGTAACTTCAAGCTGCGCGAGGGCATGCCGATCGGCGCCCGAGTGACCCTGCGTGGCCAGCGCATGTGGGAGTTCCTCGATCGACTGATCAACGTGGCCCTGCCGCGCGTCCGCGACTTCCGCGGCGTGCCCAGCAAGATGAGTGGCCGTGGGGACTACAACCTCGGCTTGAAGGAGCAGTTCATCTTCCCGGAGATCGACTTCGACAAGATCGACGCGGTGCGGGGGATGAACGTGACGGTGGTGACTTCGGCCAAGACCGACGAAGAGGGCCGCGAGCTGTTGCGCCTCTTCGGAATGCCGTTCCGGAACTGAGCAAAGGACCAAGACGTGGCGAAGAAGTGCCTGATCGTGAAGTCCAGGAAGAAGCCCAAGTTCAAGGTGCGGGCGTACAACCGCTGCCGCCGCTGCGGCCGGGCGCGCGCCTACTATCGCAAGTTCGGTCTGTGCCGGATCTGCTTCCGGGACCTGGCGCTCAAGGGCGACATCCCGGGCGTGGTCAAGGCCAGCTGGTAGCGATCCACCGAGTCAGGAGACGAGCGAGCCATGATGAGCGATCCGATCGCGGACATGCTGACCCGCATCCGCAACGGAGCCAAGGCGCGCAAGCGCCGGGTGGACATTCCCGCCAGCAAGACCAAGCAAGCGGTGGCGGATCTTCTCGTGCGCGAGGGTTATCTGCGCTCGGTGAAGTTCCTCGAGGAAGGGCCGCAGGGCACCCTGCGCGTCTACCTCAAGTACACCGAGGACCGGAATCCCGCGTTCGAGGGGATCGAGCGCGTGAGCAAGCCGGGTCTGCGGCGCTACGTCCCGAAGGACGAGATCCCCAAGGTTCTCGGCGGTTACGGAACGGCCGTCGTGTCGACGTCGAAGGGAATCCTCACCGGACACCAGGCCCGCATGGCCGGTGTCGGCGGCGAGGTTCTCTGCAAGGTCTGGTAGTTCGACTGGAGGCATCATGTCGCGCGTCGGTCTGAAGCCGATTCCGCTGCCCTCGGGCGTCGAGATCGAGATCGAGGAGAACCTCTCGATCGTGAAGGGCCCCAAGGGCGAGCTGCGTCAGCACATCCCGTCCGGGATCGAGATCAAGGTCGAGGACGGCAACATCGTCTGCTCGCGGCCGAGTGAACACCCTCGTGACCGTTCGAACCACGGCCTCGTGCGGGCCCTGATCGCGAACCAGGTCCAGGGCGTCAGCGAGGGGTTCGCGCGGGAGCTCACGATCGTGGGCGTCGGGTACCGTGCCGAGCTGAAGGGCAAGAACCTGGTGATGAACGTGGGCTACTCGCACCCGATCGAGGTGCCGGCGCCCGAGGGCATCACCTTCGAGGTCCCCGAGCAGACCCGGGTGGTCGTGAAGGGCTCGAACAAGCAGGTGGTCGGACAGATCGCGGCCGAGATCCGCGACCTGCGTCCGCCCGAGCCCTACAAGGGCAAGGGTGTGCGCTACGCCGACGAGAAAGTGCAGCGCAAGGCCGGGAAGTCGGCCACCAAGGCCTAGCCGCGAGGCAGGAGCGAGTCATGAGTGTTCGAGAGAGTGCGAAGTACCGCCGGGAGAGCCGGCTGCGCCGCGCGGGACGCGTGCGGCGTCGGGTGTCGGGGTCGCCGGAGAAGCCGCGCCTGAGCATCCACCGCAGCAACAAGCACATCTTCGCCCAGCTGATCGACGACGAGACGGGGATCACCCTGGCTTCGGCCCACGATCTGCGCATGGATCCGCCCGAGATCGAGGGCGTCGACGGCAAGGTGGCCCGGGCCAGGGCCGTGGGCATGGCCGTGGCCGAGAAGGCCAAGGAGAAGGGGATCGACGTGATCGTCTTCGACCGGTCGGGCTATCGCTATCACGGCCGCATCGCGGCCCTCGCCGAGGGCGCCCGCGAGGGCGGCCTGAAGTTCTGAGAGAGTTCGAGGAGGAATCGTGGCGGAACCGAGAAGCGCGGAGAACACGGGCGCTCGTCGAGGCGGGCGCGGCGACAACCGCCCGGGCGGCGGCCGCGGTGGCCGTGGCGACGGTCGCGGGCGCGGAGGTCGCGGCGGACGCCGGGACCGTGACGCCGAGAAGAGCGATCTCCTCGAGCAGGTGATCGCACTCAACCGCAACGCCAAGGTCGTCAAGGGTGGTCGGCGATTCAGCTTCAACGCGATCGTCGCCGTCGGTGACGGTCAGGGCAAGGCGGGCGTCGGTCTGGGCAAGGCGAACGAGATCTCCGATGCGATCCGCAAGGCCGGAGAGAACGCCAAGCGCAACATGATGACGATTCCCATGGTCGGCGGGACGATCCCCCACCAGGTGATCGGACGCTTCGGGGCCGGCCGCGTGCTGTTGAAGCCGGCCGCTCCCGGTACGGGCGTGATTGCCGCCGGTGGCGTGCGTGCCATCCTGACGGTGGCCGGCGTGCAGGACATCCTGACCAAGCAGCTGGGGACCAACAACCCCCACAATGTGGTCAAGGCGGCCATCGAGGGTATCAAGTCGCTGCGCACGGTCGAGCAGGTCGCCCGTCGTCGCGGGATCTCGGTTCCCGAGGTCTACGGTCTGAAGAAGAAGGATCCTGCGGAGAAGGACGCCGAGGCGGCGGCCCCGCAGCCCGAAGCCAGCGCCGAGGAGGCGCCGGCACCGAGCTCGTCGGAGAGCCAGGAGTAACGAGTCATGGCCAAGATCAAGGTCACCCAGATCCGGAGCGGGATCGATCGACCCGGGAAGCACAAGCGAATCCTGGAATCGCTCGGTCTGCGTCGCCACCAGACGAGCCGGATCCACGAGGACACCCCGGTGATCCGCGGCATGGTCGCGAAGATCCCGCACCTGGTGCGGGTCGAGCCCGTCGGTGCGGACGAGGAGTGAGATCGCGATGAAGCTCAACGAGATTCGCCGGCCCGCCGGCAACAAGAAGCCGAAGCCGCGCAAGGGGCGCGGGCCGGGTACGGGCCTTGGCAAGACCGCCGGACGCGGTCACAAGGGTCAGAAGGCGCGTAGTGGTGCCAAGTTCCGGGCCTGGTTCGAGGGCGGTCAGATGCCCGTGAACCGACGCCTGCCGAAGCGCGGCTTCCACAACCACTTCACCGTGCGCTACCAGCTCGTCAACCTGCGCGACCTCGAGCGCCTGGGCGACGTGACCGAGGCCGATGCCGAGGTCCTCGCCGCCCACGGTCTGGTGAAGGACCCGCGCGGCCGGGTGAAGCTGCTCGGCGACGGCGAAGTGAACAAGGCGCTGACGTTGGTGGTCGACAAGGCGAGCAAGTCCGCGGTCGCGGCCATCGAGGCCGCGGGTGGGAAGGTCGAGATCCGGGCCGGCGAGCCCGAGAGCACGAACCAGGGCTAGCCCGGGAAGGATGACGTCGTGCGACTGACCGCCGGCTATCAGAACATGTTCAGGATCCCGGAGCTGAAGCGCAGGCTTCTGTTCACGGCGTTCATCCTGATCATCTATCGACTCGGCAGCCATGTTCCGGTACCGGGAGTCGACGCCAACGCGCTCGAGCAGTTCTTCGACGCGATGCGCGGTGGCCTGCTCGGCCTGTACGACATGTTCGCGGGCGGAAACCTGTCGCGCGCGACCATCTTCGCCCTGGGCATCATGCCCTACATCAGCGCGTCCATCATCTTCCAGCTGATGCAGGCGGTGGTGCCCGCGCTGGAGAAGCTGGCGAAGGAAGGCGACGAGGGCCGGGCGAAGATCACGCAGTACACACGCTACGCCACCGTGGCCCTGGCGGCCGTCCAGGCGGCGGGCATGTCGATCGCCGTCGAGAACCTGGCGTCGCCGGCCGGGGCGCCGGTGGTGCCGAATCCGGGACTGTTCTTCAAGTTCCAGATGGTGATCACGCTGATCGCCGGGACCATGTTCGTGATGTGGCTCGGCGAACAGATCACCGAACGGGGAATCGGTAACGGGATCTCGCTGATCATCACCATCGGGATCATCGCGAGCTATCCGGCCGACCTGAACCGTGTGCTGGCCCAGCTCGAGGTCGGCGCCATGAACCCGTTCACGCTGATCGCGCTGTTGATCTTCATGGTCTTCGTGATCGCGGCCGTGATCCTCATGACGCAGGGGCAGCGCCGGATCCCGGTGCAGTACGCCAAGAAGATGGTCGGGCGCCGCATGTACGGCGGCGCCAGCACGCACATCCCGCTGAAGGTCAACACCGCCGGCGTGATCCCGATCATCTTCGCCCAGTCGATCATCATGTTCCCGGGGACGCTCGCACAGTACTTCCCCGACAGCGGGGCCATGCAGTGGCTGGCGAACATCTTCGCGCCCGGTGCCCCGGTGTACATCGTGATCTACTCGACGATCATCATCTTCTTCGCCTACTTCTACACCGCCGTGGTGCTGAACCCGGTCGACCTGGCGGACAACATGAAGAAGTACGGCGGGTTCATTCCGGGGATCCGTCCGGGCAAGCGGACCGCCGAGTTCATCGACCGGGTGCTGACCCGGGTGACCCTGCCGGGAGCGATCTTCCTGGCCCTGATCGCGGTGCTGCCCGACGTGCTGATCCGGTCGTTCAACGTGCCGTTCTACTTCGGTGGTACGGGGCTGCTGATCACGGTCGGGGTGACCCTGGACACCATGCAGCAGATCGAGAGCCATCTGCTCATGCGCAACTACGAAGGATTCATGAAGCGCGGAAAGCTGCGCGGACGCAGGTAGACGGGAGCAGGCTGTCATGGCTCGCAACGTCTTGATCATGGGCCCTCCGGGGTCGGGCAAGGGTACGCAGGCAGAACGCATCGCCGAGAAGCGCCGAATGCCGCACATCTCGACGGGCGACATGCTGCGGGCCGCCATCGCCGAGGGCAGTGAACTCGGCGAGCGGGTCAAGGCGACGCTCGAGCGAGGCGACCTGGTCTCGGACGACCTGATGCTGGAGATCGTGAAGGAGCGTCTGGCCCAGCCGGATGCAGAGAACGGATTCCTGCTCGACGGATTCCCACGGACCGTGGCCCAGGCCGAGGCGCTGCTCGATGCGCTCGAGGGCGACCGGCAGCTGGACGCCGTGAT
Organism: uncultured bacterium; assembly: GCA_964593155.1. Lineage (GTDB taxonomy): Bacteria > Krumholzibacteriota > Krumholzibacteriia > JAJRXK01 > JAJRXK01 > JAJRXK01. The sequence goes on along the minus strand of CAZQHE010000024.1, from coordinate 27,249 downwards.
CGTCATGCAGGTGCCCGAAGAGGAGTTGGTTGGTCGTGTCCTCGGCCGAGGCCGGGACGACGACACCGAGGAGACGATTCGTCACCGCTTGAAGGTGTACGAGGAACAGACCGAACCCGTGCTCGCCGTGCTCGAGGGCAGGGTCCCGCGCTACGACGTGGACGGGGTCGGAGACGTCGAGGAGATCACCCGTCGGATCGAGAACGCGCTGGATGCCGCGGGTCCGGCCTAAGACTCCGGCCGAGATCGACGCCATGGCCGCCGCCGGCGAGGACCTCGCGAAGGTCTTCCTGGCCCTGCGGAAGGAAGGCGTGGTCCGGGCCGGCGCGAAGGCGAAGGACGTGGACCGCTTCGTCGAAGAGGTGATCCACGAGCAGGGGAATCTTCCGGCGTTCAAGGGCTTCCACGGGTTTCCCGGGAGCGCCTGTGTCTCGATCGACGAAGAGGTCGTGCACGGGATTCCGGGCGACCGGGTGATCGAGGACGGAGACATCGTCGGCGTGGACATCGGCCTCGTGCGCGAGGGATGGCACGCCGACAGCGCAGAGACGATCTGCGTGGGCGCCGTGTCGCCCGAGGCCGAGCAGCTGTGCCGGGTGACCGAGCGCGCGCTGGCCGACGGGATCGGGGCCTGCCACGCAGGGGCGACCCTCGTGGACGTCGGGCGGGCGATCGAAGCGCACGCCCGGCAGAACGGCTACGGCCTCGTCGAGTCACTGGCCGGTCACGGGATCGGTCGCGACCTGCACGAGGAACCGCAGGTGTTCAACTACGAGAGCTTTCGGCACCCGAACCTCGAACTGGAGGCCGGATGGGTGCTGGCTCTCGAACCGATGTTCAACCTCGGCACGGGCAGGGTGCGCGTGTGCGAGGACGAATGGACGATCGTGACGCTGGACGGGAAGTGGTCCGCCCACTTCGAGCACACCGTCGCGATCACCGAGGACGGGCCGCGAGTGCTCACGGCCCGGTGATGGAAGTGGGGAAACGTTTATGGCCAAGGAAGAGGCGATCTCGGTCGAAGGAACGGTCACCGAGGCCCTCCCGAACGCCATGTTCCGAGTGGAGCTCGAGAATGGACACAACATTCTCGCGCACGTGTCGGGGAAGATGCGCATGCACTTCATCCGCATCCTTCCCGGGGACAAGGTGACCGTGGAGCTTTCCCCCTACGATCTGACCCGTGGTCGGATCACGTACCGCTACAAGTGACCGGGAGCAGGAAACCGTGAAGGTCCGGGCATCCGTCAAGAAGATCTGTGACAAGTGCAAGATCATCCGCCGCAAGGGCAAGGTGCGGGTGATCTGCGAGAACCGCCGCCACATCCAGCGGCAGGGTTAGTTCCCGGTATCGGCGGGGAACGACCCCGAGGCGTCCGTCACCCGAGGACGGGCACGAAAGGAGCCAGAGTGGCACGAATCGCCGGAGTCGACATTCCGAACGAGAAGCGGATCGCGACCTCGCTGACCTACATCTTCGGGATCGGCGACACGCGCGCGTTCGAGATCTGCGAGAAGTGCGGGATCGATCCCCAGACGAAGACCACCTCGTTGACCGAGGACCAGGCGCGCCTGATCCGCAACATCATCGAGAAGGACTACCAGGTCGAGGGTGCTCTGCGCTCGGAGGTCAGTATGAACCTGCAGCGTCTGAAGGACATCGGATGCTACCGGGGTCTGCGGCACCGCCGTGGCCTGCCCGTGCGGGGTCAGAACACGAAGAACAATGCCCGCACCCGCAAGGGGCCGAAGGGTCGCCCGGGCGCGAAGAAGAAGTAGTCCGACCAACCCGAATGGTTCCGAGATCCGGATTCACAGGTCCCTGAACGACGGGGCGAGGAGGAAACGTGGCTGCTGCACCCAAGAAGGGCAAGGGCCGCAAGGTCAAGAAGAGGGTCGACGCGATGGGGATCGCCCACGTGAAGTCGTCCTTCAACAACACCATCATCACCATCACCGACACCCAGGGCAACGTGGTCACCTGGAGCAGTGGTGGAAAGGTGGGGAACAAGGGCTCGCGCAAGAGCACCGCGTTCGCCGCCCAGCAGGCCGCGCGCCAGTGCGCCGAAGAGGTGTACGGGCTCGGTATGAAGAAGGTCGAGATCTGGGTCAAGGGACCGGGGAGTGGCCGTGAGGCCGCGATCCGTTCGCTGAAGACCTCGCCGCTCGAGATCGCGCGGATCAAGGACGTGACGGCCATCCCGCACAACGGGACCCGTCAGCCGCGCCGTCGGCGTTAGGCCTCCGGCGAGAGCGCAGGGTTCCACCGGCGTGCGGTGTCGAGCCCGAATCGCTGTCGTCGCCGACCCGACGTCCACGAGATCGATCCGCGAACGGCGGGGCCGCCGAGCGCCGCATTAAGGAGACCGAGATGAAGTGGGAAAAGCTCCTCATGCCCTCGGGCATCGACCGTGAGCACAGCAAGTTCGAGGGCAACCACGCCGAGATCGTCCTGCAGCCGCTGGAGCGCGGGTTCGGTCTGACGTTGGGCAACGCCCTGCGCCGAACGCTGCTGGCCGCGATCCAGGGTGCCTCGATCAGTGCCGTGAAGATCGAGGGTGTGCGTCACGAACTGAGCATCATCCCGGGCGTCACCGAGGACGTCACCGACATCGTTCTGAACCTCAAGCAGGTCGTCTTCGAGTTCGACCGCGACGAGCCCTGCTGGATCAGCCTGAAGGCCGACAGTGCAGGCGCCGTGACCGCGGGCATGATCCAGGTGCCCGAGGGTGTGCGGGTCATCAACCCGGACATGCACATCTGCACGCTCGGCGAGGGAGCCAGCGTGTCGATGGAGATGTACCTGGTCTCCGGCCGCGGCTACGTCGATCGCGAAGAGATCGAGTGCCCGGACGAGTCGATCGGCGTGATCCGTCTCGACGCGAACTTCAGCCCGATCCGCCGGGTGAGCTACCGCGTCGAGGACACGCGTGTCGGCCAGCGCACCGACTACGACCGGCTGGTGCTAACCGTCGAGACCGACGGCAGCATCACCCCGGACGACGCCGTGGGCCATGCCGCGAAGATCATCAAGGACTACGTCCAGCTGCTGATCAACTTCGACGAAGCGCCCATGGACGAGCAGGAGAGCCAGGTCGACGAGGGCACCGAGAAGCTCGTGGAGCTGCTGCGTCGCAGCGTCGACGAGCTCGAGCTGAGCGTGCGCTCGGCGAACTGCCTGAAGGCCGGGAACATCGACACGCTGTACGACCTGGTCACGAAGAGCGAGAGCGAGATGCTCAAGTTCCGCAACTTCGGGCGCAAGAGCCTGAACGAGATCGGCGAGCTGCTCGAGGGCATGGGTCTGCGTTTCGGCATGAGCTTCGACGAGGACGTGCAGCGCCTCGTCAAGGGCGAGACCGCCGCCAGCAAGTAGGAACCACGAGGAAGTCGAGTCATGCGACACAACGTTGACGGACGGAAGCTGGGGCGCACCGCCGCCCACCGCCGGGCGCTGTACCGGAACCTGGTGATCTCGTTGATCCGGCACGAGCGGATCAAGACCACCACGCCCAAGGCGAAGGAAGCCCGTCGGCTGGCCGAGCGGCTGATCACCTTCGCCAAGCGGGGGGACCTGAGCGCGCGTCGTCACGCCGCCCGGATCCTCCACGACAAGGCGGCGGTGAAGAAGCTCTTCGACGAGATCGGACCGCGCTACGCCGAGCGGGCCGGTGGCTACACACGCGTGGTGAAGTTCGGCAAGCCGCGCCGTGGTGACGCCGCCGAGATGGCCCTGCTCGAGTTCGTGCAGGACGGCGACCGCCCCGACCGCAAGCGCAGCGCGCGCAAGGCCCAGCCGTACCAGGCCCCGGGCCGGCCGGCCGCCACGGTCGAGCAGACACCGGCCGCGGAGAAGGCCGTCGAGGAGACTCCGGCCGAGGAGACCACGGCCGAAACGGCTCCCGAGGAGTCCTCGGACGAGGAAACGAAGAAGGACTGACCGGATTGCGGTCCGGCACCGGCCGACGCCCCTGGAGGCGTGTTCTCAGCGGAAGGGGAGCCCACGGGTTCCCCTTCCGGCGTTTCCGGCGTGGTGTACGCGACCGACGACCTCGGCCCCTCCGCGAACCACTTCGGCGACGCGTGCTTCCGAGTCGGGACTAGTCGAACCAGCGGAGCCAGCGTAGCTCCACCCTGCTTCCTTCGTCGAAGCGCTCGCCCTCGCGGGCGAGTTCGATCAGGGCATCGGCGCGGGCCAGTCCGGTGAGCATGTGCGAACCCTGCGCCGCCACGGGACGGGCGGTGAGGGTGTCGCCGTCCCAGTGGGCCGTGCCGCGCACCCACTCCAGACGGCCGGCCTTCTTCCTGGCCTTCGCGTCGAGCCGGGCGGGAGCGCTGTCCAGCGCGGCTTCGGGTGTTCGCCCGATCATGTGCCACAGCGCGGGCCGGACGAAGCGATGGAACGAGACCATCGCCGACACGGGGTTGCCCGGTAGCGAGAAGACCGGAACGCGCTTCGGCCCCACGCCGAAGACGTTCGGCTTGCCCGGCTTGATGGCCACGCGTGCGAAGAGCTCGCGCACGCCCAGCTCCTCGCGAGCGGCCCGCACGTGGTCGTGGTCGCCGACCGAGGCCCCGCCGACGGTGAGGACGACGTCGCAGGTCCCCAGGGCCTTCTTCAGAGCGCGCACGAGCGAGCGCGGGCGATCGTCGACGCGCCACGACTTCAGGTCGTCGAATCCGAGCCCGCGCAGGGCGGCGCGAAGCGCCGGTCCGTTCGCGTCGTGGATCTGGTGGGGACCGAGCTTCTCGCCCGGTCCGGCCACCTCGTCGCCCATGGTGATCACGGCCACCCGCGGACGCGGACGCACCGGAACCGTCTCGTGGCCGAAGAGCGCGAGCAGCCCGATCACCGGCGGCGTGATTACGGTGCCCGCCTCGAGCAGCTCGTCCCCGCGCGCCACTTCTTCGCCGGCGTACCGGACGTTCTCGCCGGGCTTCGCGGGGCGCTCCACGAACACCGTGTCGCCCTCGAAGCGGCAGCGCTCGACCATCACCACGGCCTCGGTCCCGGTGGGGATCGGGGCGCCGGTGAAGACCTTCACCGCGTGGCCGGGCGCGAGCCGGGGCGTCCGCGTACTCCCGGCCGGGATCTCGCCGGCCAGCTGCAGGGCGACCGGCGCGGCCGGGTCGGCGCCCTCGACGTCGTCGACCCGCACCGCGATCCCGTCCATGGCCGATTGGTCGAAGCGGGGCATACGCAGGCGGGCCTTGAGCGGTTTCGCCAGCGCCAGCCCGAGAGCGTCCTCCACCGGGATCGATCGCATCGGGCGCGGCTTGACGTGTTCGAGAATCGTATGCAGTGCCTGTTCGTGGTCGATCATCCCTGCGCCCCCCGCGGGTCGTCCTCGTGCCCGCCACCGCGGAGCATCTTGAAGCCGTGGATCACGCCGGTGAGCACGGCGTCGATCGAGTCCTTCACTCCGCCCGTCGAACCCGGCAGGTTCACGATCAGCCCCTCGCCCCGGATTCCGGCGCGGCCGCGGCTGAGCATGCTGAAGGGTGTGCGCTCCTGACCGTGGGCCCGGGCGGCCTCGACGATGCCCGGCGCTTCGCGTTCGATGACGGCGTCCATGGCCTCGGGCGTGTGGTCGCGGGGACCGAAGCCGGTGCCGCCGGTGGTGATCACCAGGCGGATCCGGTCGTTGTCGATCCAGCGCCGCACGGTCGACGCGATCGTCTCCTTGTCGTCGGGGACGACCTCGTATTCGGCCACGTCGAATCCGCGCGCGGCCAGACGCTCGCGGATCACCTCGCCCGAACGATCGGTCTTCTGGCCCGCGCTGATCGAGTCGCTGCACACCAGCACGCCGGCACGGATGCCGCTCGGATCGATCTTGTTCCAGTCGGTCTTGCCCCCGGACTTCTGCACCAGGCGGATGCCCTCGATCGACACGCTGTCGTCGAGCATCTTCAGCATGTCGTAGATCACCAGCGATGCAGCCGACGCGGCGGCCATGGCCTCGACCTCGACGCCGGTGCGGTCGACGGCATGGACGGTCACGTCGACCTGGATCTGTTCGTCGGTCATCTCGTACTGCGTTCCCACCCAGTCGATGCGGATGGGATGGCAGTAGGGGATGGTGTTCGCCACGTTCTTGGCGGCGAGTGCGGCGCAGGCGCGGCCCACCTCGAGGCAGTCGCCCTTGGGCACGGTCCTCTCGCGCACGCGGTCGAGCGTGGCGCTGCGTGCCTGGATCACGGCGCGGGCGGTGGCGGTGCGCAGGGTGGTGGTCTTGTGGCCGACGTCGATCATCGCAGGTCCTCCGTCCCGGACGCACGCCGGGGGTCGATCGGGGTGTTCACGTTGAGGAATGTGTCGCCGTCGGGATCGACGGAGCGCCAGACGTCTTCGTCGATCCACTGCACGCGCACCTGTCGCAGAGCGCGCCGGGGAGCGACCTCCCCACCGGCGAGGGAGCGCTCGAAGGGGCCGAGACAGCCGCGCGAATAGGCGGCCACGAGGGGTTCCGGGTGTCCGCCGTGGCGGAAGACCACCGCGTCGACGTCGTCGTGCGCGTGGTCCATCAACAGCTCGAGCATCGTCGGCCGCAGACGGGGGAGGTCGCAGCCCAGGATCCAGTTCCACGTCGATCTGCTCGCCCGCAGACCGGCGACGACGCCGCGGAGCGGGCCGTCGGGGGCCGAAGGATCGTCGTGGGCCACGCGGTCGACGCCGGGGAAGGGGTCGGCCTGGTCCGCGCGGACGACGAGCAGGACCTCGTGCCGGCACGCGGGGATCGCGGCCAACACCTGTTGCAGGAGCGTGGAGTCGGCCCAGGGAGCGGTGACCTTGTCGCGACCGTAGCGCGTCGACCGTCCGCCCCCGAGGACGATGGCCGAGGGCGTGTTCACCGCACGTCCGTGGCCGTCGCCGCGATCTCCACGGCGTCGCCGCATCGCAGTTCACCGCCGGACAGAACGCGGCAGAAGATCCCCTCGCGGGGCATGATGCAGTCGCCGGTCTTCTCGCGGATCACGCAGCCGTGGTGACACTCCTTGCCGATCTGCGTGACCTCGAGCTCGATGCCGTTGCCCAACCGCAGGCGATCGCCGATGCCCAGCGCGGCCAGATCGACGTCCTCGACCACCACGTTCTCGGCGAAGGCGCCATCCTCGATGGCGGGGAACACCGCACGCATGCGCTCGATGCTCTCGTGGGCGAGCAGCGACACCTGACGGTGCCACGGCCCGGCGTGGGCGTCGCCGTCGATTCCGTGCTCGGTCACGAAGCGGCAGGCGTCCACGGCGACCTTGGTGGTGCCTTTCTTCTCGCTGATGCAGATGGCCTTGATGTTTCCCATGATCGTTCCTCGTCTCGATCGGCAGGTTCCGGGGATCAGCCCCCGATGCTCGACATGGATTCGTTGTTGTTGGTGGTGCGGCAACGGGTGGCCTCGGCGACGTAGCCGTCGGCATGGCGACGGGTGATCGCCTCGGCGATCGCACCCCGCACGGTGTCGGGGTGACCTCCGCTGCGCAGGATCGCACCGAGGTCGGCACTGGGTGTGCCGTACAGGCAGGTGCGCAGGCGACCGCGGGCGTCGAGCCGCAGGCGGTTGCAGTCGGCGCAGAAGGCGCGGGTGTGGCCCCGGATCACGCCCAGACGGCCGCGCATCGCGTCGCTCTCCCACGTCTCGGCCACGTCGTGGGGGCCGCGGCCGAGAGGCCTCAGGTCGACGTGGGTACGCAGCCGGTCGACGATCGTGTCGCCGTTCATGCTCGTGGCGTCTCGTCCGCCGTCGCCGTCGAAGGGCATCGGTTCGATGAAGCGCACGGTCACGTCGTGGTCGCGGACCAGATCGACGAAGTCGCCGAACTCGTGGTCGTTCGTGCCCGGCAGGACGACCACGTTGATCTTGAGGTCGAGCGGAGAGGCGAGCAGCAGGTCGAGACCGCGGCGGACGCGGTCGAAGTCGTCGCGCCGGGTGATCCGCGCGAAGGTCTCGGGACGCAGCGAGTCCAGACTCAGGTTCACGCGATCGACACCGGCCGCGAGCAGGGCGTCGAGCTTGTCCTCGATCAACACACCGTTCGTGGTGACGGCCAGCGTCGGCGGGGTCGGGAGCTCGTCCAGGCCGCGCAGCAGGTCGAGCACACCGCGGCGGACCAGGGGTTCGCCTCCGGTCAGGCGGATCTTGCGGACGCCGAGATCGACGAGGATCGAGCACAGCTCGAGCATCTCCTCGATCCGCAGGACGTCGTCGTGGCCGACCTTGGCCACGCCGCTGGCCGGCATGCAGTAGCGGCAACGCAGGTTGCAGCGATCGGTGACCGACAGGCGCAGGTAGTCGAGCCGGCGGCCGAAGGGATCCTCGAGACGTTCGCCGCTCGGTGCCGGGGCAGGCCGGCGGCGCGTGGGGTGGATCATGGCTTCCTTCCAGGAACGGGAGCTGATCGAGGGGTTTCCCCCGCGACCGTATCGGCCCTTCGCCGTGCCGCGTCGTGCGCGGGGTAGGCAGCCGGGCTGGGAAGTCACGGACGTTCTACTGTGGGACGCTCGCGGACGGCCTCCGTCGGATCAGGGTCTTCTCGAGGAACGCGGCCAGTTCGTCGGGCCGGTCCAGTTCGAATCGCGGTGCGTCGACGTCCACGGCGACGTCGGTCGCGACGGCGATCAGGGTCGGGTCGTTGCTGCGGACACGTAGCGGCTCGCCGGTGGCCGCACGGTGCACGGCGACCTTCGGCAGGTCGCTGGTCGAATAGCCCTCGACCAGCACCAGGTCTTCGTCGCCGAAGCAGGTCGCGAGGACACGATCGACCGACCAGGCGGCCTCGGTCCGTCGCACCGTGGCCACCTGCGTGCCCGACGCGATCACGGTCGTGCACGCACCGGCCTCCGTGAAACGATGGGAGTCCTTACCGGGCCGGTCGATGTCGAATTCGTGAGCGTCGTGCTTCAGGGCGCCCACGCGCCACCCGCGCGCCCGCAGGATCCGGATCACGGCCTCCACCAGGGTCGTCTTCCCCGTGCCGGAAGGGGCCACGAAGGCCACCGCCTGCGGGCGCGCACTCATGCGGGCGTCTCCTCCAGGATCTCCTCGCGCCGCCGCGGGCGCGTGAATCGCAGGTCGAGGCTGTTCCCGGGGCAGGTCTCCACGCACTCCGCGCAGTTCCAGCACACCAGCAGGTTCACCTCGTTGCGGCCCGGCTCCAGCCCGATGGGGCAGGCCTCGGTGCAGAGTCCGCAGTTCAGGCAGTTGGTGGGATCGAAGGTCACGTTCAGGACACGCTTGGACCCCAGCAGGCCGAGCAGACCTCCCACCGGGCACAGCCCACGGCAGAACCAGCGACGCGTGATCAGGCCGAGCACCAGGACTGCCACGATGATCGCGGTCTGGAATCCGACGATGCCGAAGAACAGAACGCCCATCGCCTCGCGGCTCACGAGCCCGGGCGGCGAGACGATCGAGAACAGCGGCGTGGCCAGCAGGAAGCTCAGCACCAGGTCGGCGCCCAGGACGATCCAGATCACCGGCCGGGGCATCGGAAGTCGGTTGCCGGGGCGGTAGTGGAAGAGCGTGCGGGCCAGCCACTCGGACAGCTCCTGCAGGGTGTTGATCGGACACATCCAACTGCAGAAGACGCGGCCCATGAACACCGCGAGCAGGGCCAGGGGCACGGCGCCCACGACGATCGTCCAGGGGATCGACCGGCTGGCCAGCGCCGACTCGATCGCCTCGAGCGGCGAGAGGAACCAAACGGGACCGATGCCCAGGGACTGATATCCTCCCTGGACCCACGACCAGCCGAGGAACACGTGGATCGCCGGCAGGGCGATCGGCAGGATCAGGGCGAAGGCCTGCACGGTGTGTCGCCAGCGCCGGATCACGACTGCACCCCGGGTGGGTCGACGTAGATCGCCTTCCTCGTGCCCGTCTCGTCGGAGATCGGACACGCGTGGACACACACACCGCAGCCGGTGCAGACGTCGTCGACGACCTCGGGCTTCAGCTCCCAGTTCGTGATCGCGCGGTCGCGCAGCGGGCACACGGTGTAGCAGGTACGGCAGAGGCTGGTTCCGTTCCACGCGACGCACATCTCGCGGTCCACCTTCGCCGTGCCCATGGTGATCTCTTCCATCTCGACCGGCTCGATCGCCCGGGTCGGACAGACGTCGACACACTCCATGCACATGTAGCAGGGGACTTCGAGCAGATCGACGATCGGCGTCCCGGTGTGCAGGCCCTCGCTCAGACCGAGCATCCGGATGGACTCGTAGGGGCACACGGCGGCGCAGCGGCCGCAGCGGATGCAGCGCGAGGCGAAGTCGTCCTCGTCGATCGCACCGGGCGGACGCAGACGGTCGCGGCCCACCGGACCGGCCAGTGCGAGGGAAGGGGCACTGACCAGCCCGGCAAGGGTCACGGCCGTCAGGCCCCGGAGGACCTCACGACGACTCGTTCTTGCGTCGCTTGCGGAGGTCGGGAGTGATCTCTCCGCGGATGATCTTCTCGACTTCATCTTCGGCATGGAGGTAGGCGAGTCCGACGGACAGGATCCGGGGATCCTGTTCGAGTTCGTGAACGATGTCGTCCATGGCGTCGCTGGTCTCGGTGTCCAGGACCGCCACGATATTGCCCTTGTCGTCGGTCCCGTGGACGTCGCACGCGTCGCGGCCGGACAGCTCCGCCTTGACGGTGTCGATCTCCTCGGGGTCGACGGTGATGACGAATCCTCCGATGGGCATGTCGGCTCCGTTCCGGGGGGACGAGGTGTGGGCGGAGAGAAGCACGAAAGTACCCTCTCCGCCCCGGGATCATCAGAGTTGCGTCACCACGGGGTCAAGGTCCCGCGGACCGGAGACCCGGCGGATCCGGCACGCCCCGATCTTGAACTCGGGCTCCTTCGAACCCGGATCGTAGACGTCGTTGACCACCTTGTTGATCATCCGGCTCTCGGCCATGTCGTGCCAGTAGGCGAACACGGTGCCCTCGAGCGGGCCCTCGAGAACGCGAGCGGGCATGGTCACCTGACCGCGGCGGGTGGTGATCTCGATCATGTCGTTGGGCTTGATCCCCATCCGCTCGGCGTCCTTCGGGTTGATCTCGACGAAGGAATAGGGATTGGCCCGCAGCAGCTCGGGAATGCGTCCCGTCATGCTGGTGGTGTGCCAGTGGTCGATGATCCGACCGGTGGACAGGTACATCGGGTACTCGTCGTCGGGCACCTCGCCGGGCATGGCCTGCGGACGGAACCACACGTAGAGCTTCTTGTCGGCGTGGGCCGGGCCGTAGAACACGTAGGGCTTGTCGCTCTCGGCGTGCTTCTCGGCCAGGGGGTCGACGCCGCGGACGAACTTCTTCACCGTGCCGCCCGTGAGCGCGAACTCCTCGGTGGGAGCCGGCCACTGCACGCCGTCGTCCATCTGCAGCAGCACGTCGTAGGTCGCCCCCCTCAGGTCGTTGTCACGGTCCTTGGTGAGCTTCTGCGTGTACTCGTCCCAGATCGCCTTGGGCAGGTCGAAGTCCGGCTCGAGGCCCTCGAAGGGCTCGATGACCTTGGCGAAGACCGGATCGTTCAGCTTCTCGCCCATGCGCCGTGCCCACTCGCGGATCATCCACACCTCGGGCATGGCCTCGCCGGGAGCGTCCTTGGCCTTCGGCGTGATCTGCGAGCGACGCTCGGTGCAGCCGTAGACGCCGGTCTTCTCGAAGTGGAAGGCCGTGGGCAGCACCAGGTTCGCCACTTCGGTGGTCTTGGTGGCGAAGATGTCGGTCACCACCACGAACACGTCGTCCTGGGCCAGGCCGTCGCGATAGGGGGTGACGTTGGGCAGCGACTGTGCCGGGCTCGTGCAGTTGATCCAGATCGCGCGGATCTTCCTGTCGTTCACGGCGCTGAACATGGCCATGGTGTGATAGCCGGGCTTGGGTGGGATCCGACCCTCCGGGACACCCCAGAGCCTCTCGACGTCCTTGCGCAGCGGATCCTTCGCGACCGGACGGTGGCCCGGCAGGATGTGGCACAGACCGCCGCCCTCGCGCACGCCGCCACAGGCGTTGGGCTGACCCGTCAGCGAGAAGCTGTCGGCGCCCGGCTTGCAGAGCTGGCCGGTGAGCAGGTGCAGGTTGTGGATCAGGTTGTTGGCCCACACCCCACGCTTGCGCTGGTTGATCCCCATGCACCACATGCTCATGGTGCCTTTGCTGTTGGCGAACCAACGCGCGGTCTGGCGGATGTCGTCGGGCTTCATGTTCCCGCCGCAGATCTCCGCCGCCTTCTCGGGCGTGTACTCGGCCACGTCCTTCGCGAACTGCTCGAAGTCGATCGTGTCGCCGCCCTTCTTGAAGACGCAGTAGTCCTCCAGGAAGTCGTGGTCGACCAGATCCTCCTCGATGATCACGTGAGCCATGGCATTGAGCAGCGCCAGGTCGGTGCCCGGATCGAACTGCAGGTGCAGATCGGCCACGCGCGAGGTTGCCGAGATGCGCGGATCCGCGTTCACGACCTTGACCGTGTCGGGGTTGTCGAGCTTGCGACGCATGACGCGGCGCCAGATCACCGGATGCGCCTCGGCCATGTTCGAGCCGATGATGAAGAAGTAGTAGCACTGCTCGATGTCGCTGTAGCCACCGATGGGCTCGTCGGCACCGAAGCTCGTGAGATACCCGCCCACGGCGCTGGCCATGCACAGGCGAGGGTTGCCCTCGACGTTGTTGGTCTGCAGGCCGGCCCGCATGACCTTCTGGAAGAAGTAGGTCTCCTCGGTCTGGGCCTGTCCGGAACCGTAGTAGGCACAGGCGTCGGATCCGTGCTGCTGCTTGGCGTCGACGAACTTCTGGGCCGCGATGTCCAGGGCCTCTTCCCACGAAATCTCACGGAAGTCGTCGGACTTGTTCTCGCGGTACAGCGGCTTCGTCAGGCGATCGGGGTGCTCCATGATCTTGTGGAAGAGCATCCCCTTCATGCACAGGTAGCCCAGGCTGGTGCGGGAGTCGGGTACACCGCGCAGGGCCACCGGCGTGCCGTTGCGCAGGCCGAGTTCCAGGCGGCAACCCACGCCGCAGAGGCGGCACGTGCCGCGAGTCCAGGTGTCGGCGTCCTGGCCGTGGGCATCGGCCAGGAAGAAGGGCAGTTTCATGCCCACGTACGACGCCGCGGTCAGGGCCGCCGCTCGCTTGATGAATTGTCGTCTCGAGATCGCATTCATGGTTTCGCCTCCTACTCCGCGTGCGGGTTGAACTCGTGGGCGGGATGGCAGGTCCAACACGCGGGGGCATCGGTCTGCTTCATCATCATGTCCGCGTGGCAGGTGGCGCAGTTGGACACGGCCGGCACCTTCTTCATGTCCTCGTAGGTCCCGTGGCACTGGTAGCACTTGACGTTGCCGATGCCGTGGGTCGAGGCGTACCAGGTGTCGTACAGGTCGGGGGTGGTGTCGCGGTGGCAGTCGGCGCACGCGATCAGCTTCTCCTGCTCGGACAGGGTGGGATGATCGGCGGGCACGTCGACCCGCGGCGCCTTCGCAACCGTCTGGGCGGCTTCGTCGACGGTCGCCACCCCGGAGCCCGTTCCCTGCGCGCACGAGGCGAGGGCCAGGGCCACCAGGGGGATCAAGGTGGTCAACATGGCGGATCTCAAGGGACTTCCTTCCGATGTGTGCCGTTTCTCGCGGACCTCCACTCGAGGCCCTAGTCCGACACGTGTCATTGGTCGAAGAAGGAGTTCAGGAACTCTTCCTTCAGGTAGGTGTGCATGGCCGCCGTCCGCTGACCCTCGGCCGGTTCGCGGATGTAGAGGAACGGGTCCGGTTCCTCGTTGGCGAGCATGGAGTGGCACAGCGTGCAGTCGTCGCTGGGATGGCTGCCGTCGGCCGCCTTCAGCTTCTGACTGTGGCAACGGAAACATCCCGCGCTCTCCTCGTGACCCAGGAGGCTGGGATAGGCGCCCCACTCGATGTTCATCTCGGGGTGGATGTTGCGCCGGTAGATCGCCTGCAGCGACTCGATCGCCGCGTCGATCTCCCTGGAGTTGCCACTGCTCACCTCCGGGTAGAGCCGCCGGTAGTAGCCGCGCATGTGATTGGCGATGCCAGCCATGGCGGATTCCACGTCGGGATAGTCGAAGGTGATGGCAGCGAGCGCTTCGCGCTTGACGTAGGGCAGCGACGGGTCGATGTCGCCCTGCCGCATGCGTTCGTCGATGGCGAAGTCCGGTTGCTCGTAGACGTGCGTGGCCCGGTTGTGGCAGTCCACGCAGTCGAAGCGCCGTTCGTGCTCGGCGGTCCCGGGGTCGCCCACGAGATCGACGTTCTCGTAGCGCTTCCAGGAGCCGTCGGGCTGGCGCGCCTCGACCCAGATCATCTCGCGCCGCTCGTCGTCGACCGATGCGTAGCGGACCTCGTTCTCGTCGGCCACGTGCCAGTGCACGCCGCCGTCGCCGCTCCCGTGGGAATCGATCTTGATGCTGAGCGTCGAGTAGATCGGGGTCGACTCCTCGTCCTGCTGATAGCGGACGAAGGTCTTGAGCTTGTTCCCGTAGAACTTGTCGGGCCAGTGGCAGTGCTCGCAGGTCTCCTGCGCCGGCCGCAGGGTGTGCACGGGAGTGGGAATGGGTCGTTCGTAGAGGTCGAAGGTCACCGAGATCATCTGCCACGCGCCCTGGATCTTCGAGTCGATCATGGCGTCGACGCCTTCGCCCACGTGGCACTCCACACAGTCCACCCGCGCGTGCGGCGAGGCCTGGTAGGTGGTCCACTCGGGGTTCATGACGGAGTGGCAGGCGGTGCCGCAGAATTCGCGGGACTCCATGAAGTGCAGTCCCTGCATTCCGGCGACGCCGAGGAAGATCACGTTCACCAGGGTGAGTACCAGGACGGTGCGTGTGATCGGGGCGCCGAGCGCGCCCCCTTCGACCTGCTCGGGTCCCACGCGGTCCTCGAGCAACGCCGGCAGGCTCTTGCCGGAGGATCCGCGGACTCTCCAGAACGCCACCGGGATGAGCAGCAGTCCGAGCACGAACAACGTCGGCAGGCCCAGGTAGAGGATCAGGCCGAAGTAGGCGTTCGTGATCAGACCACCGATACTGGCGATCTGGAACAACACGAAGGTGACGAACGACCCCGTGACCAGAGCGACCCCGAGACGCCCGATCGCGCTGATCGAGACCGCTCGCAGGAACATGGAGAACGTCCGGATCATGGATGGGTCTCCCTACTCGGTGCCTTCTTCGTCTTCGCGCGCCTCCGCCTCGATGTAGGCGTCGAACATGTTGACGAAGACCTCTTGCATGGTGCCCTCGTTGATCCGGCGCTTCAGCGTTTCGGTGTCGGTCATCACCCACTGGTGCATCGGATCGTTCTGGAGCAGGTCGTCGATCATCGCGTTCACTTCGGAGTCGCCGTACTCACGAGCCTTCGGCAGGAAGTCGAAGTAGAAGTTGTGCAGGACGTCGTAGAAGCCGTGCCACCAGGTGTAGTCGGGTCCCATCATCGATGCGCCGTGGCGCGCGCGACGGCCCTCGTGGTGCCAGAGCTCCCAGAAGGCCCACTCGACGTCGTTCGAGAAGGCGGCCGGCGTCTCGAGGAGGTCCTTCTCCTTGATCTTGTTCATGATCTGCTGGGCCGGCTTGGCGAACTTCTCGTTGTAGAGCTTCACCGACGCGTCGTACTGGTAGAAGTGGCCGTCGGCGAAGGTGTCTCCGTGGCAGGCCAGGCAGACGTCCTGCATGGCCGTGCGCTTCTGGACGTGGTTCTCCTTGTGCTTCGAGATCACCGGACGGTTGGTCCAGGCGATGCGCTCGCCCACGTCGTGGGTGAAGTCCTGCGTGCGCGTGGCCGACATGTGGCACGTCGCGCAGGTGGGAGCCACGTTGTAGTCCTCGCCCACCACCCACTCCTGGGCGTCCAGGTTCATCTTCTCGCGGTTCGTGTAGTACGTGTTGCCGTGCTTGCTCTCCTCGTAGATCTCCATCTGCGGATGATCCGGACCGAGGTGGCACTTGCCGCACGACTGGGGTTGCCGGGACTGGGCGATGTCGAAGGAGTGCCGTGTGTGGCAGGCGTTGCAGCTTCCCAGTGAACCGTCGGGATTGATGCGCCCGATCCCGCTGTTGGGCCAGCTGGTCTTGCTGAGCTTGTTCGGGGATTCGGGGTCGATCTCCATCTTCGCGCCGTGGCAGCTCTCGCAGCCCTGGATCGCCGCAGGGTGGCCCGCGCCGACGTGGGCAAGGTAGGCGTCGGCCGAGTCGAGGATCTGGCCGGCCTTCGCGTGGTAGCTGTTGCTGACCTGCTCGGCCTCTTTCTCGTGGCAGCGACCGCAGTCCTTCGGGGTGACCAGGGTGGCGATCGTCGCGTCGTAGTGCTCGTACGCGTCGGGATCGTCTTCATCGGCCTTGTGACAGCTGATGCAGGTCACGTTGTGGATGCCGTGGGCCGACTCGTACCACTGCTGGTACAGGCCGGGGTGCTTCTCCTTGTGGCAGGTCATGCATTTGCCGGCCACGGAGGCTTCGTCGGGGAGTTGCGCCGTGGCGCCACTGGCCAGGAACGCCAGGCCGCACAGGGCGATCAGGCAGGCTCGGATCATGGTTCGGACCTCTCTGCGGAGAACGTGGACCGGCTCGTACGAACGAGCGCACGCGGAGCGAGCCGAGCTCCGGTGACTCCGGACGGGGATCGATCGGGTCAGCGAGAACGAGGCTCCGCGATCCGGTGGGCACGCCACGGCACGCCACGGGGCGGGCGTGACGGACGTGCGCACACCGGATCGGGAACCGCGGTGGGGACCCACTGCGGACGACACGCGTTCGTGGTCGAGCACGGAGGACGGCGCACCGATCCGGTGGATCGGGGTCGCGCACCGCGCGTCCTGGCGGACGCGGCGCTCCATGAGCGGATCTCCGATGCCTTCGTTGCGCCGAAGGCGGGCGGCAAGAACGAGGGCGACTGTGCATCGGCGCTGGCGCGCCGTCGGCCTCGCGAACAAGTCAACGACGGCGGGCGTCGGCGCGCAACGCGGATGTTGTCCTAGTTCTGTGACGCCGCCGAATCCGTGCTTGCGGTCCTATGGACGGGCCGGTTCCAACTGATACCCTTTCACCATGAACTGGCCGGGTCCACTCTCCAGTCTGTCGGTGCGCCTCGGTATCGGGGTCACGGTGATCGTCCTGGCGATCAACCTGTTGGCCTTCCGTCACGTCGGGCAACGCACGCACGAGCTGCTCGAAGAGGGCATGCGCGACGTCTCACGGCACCTCTACCATGAGATGGTCGTGGTCCGCGGGTGGGTCGCCTACCACGGCGGCGTGTACGTTCCCAAGCGCCCCGGCGTCGAGGACAACCCCTTCCTCACCGACGACGTGGCGATCA
The DNA here is from genome assembly GCA_964593155.1 of uncultured bacterium. GTDB lineage: Bacteria > Krumholzibacteriota > Krumholzibacteriia > JAJRXK01 > JAJRXK01 > JAJRXK01. Next base: position 9,938 of record CAZQHE010000024.1, on the reverse strand, counting down.
CGGCCGACGGGGACTCGCTCGTCCTGCGCAACCCCGCCATGCTGACGCGCGAGATCGCGGAGCTGAGCTCGAACGAGGAATTCGACGTCCGGTTCCACATCACCAGTCTCGATCCGATCAACCCGGTGAACGTACCCGACGATTTCGAGCGGGAAGCGCTCGAGGAAGTGCACGCTGCGTACGCCGAGGGCCGGGAGCTGCGGGAGGTCGCCCGTGTCGACGACGGTCCGGAGGGGCGCAGGTACCGCTACCTGGCACCACTGATGGCCGACGCCTCGTGTCTGGAGTGTCACGGAGACCAGGGCTACGAGATCGGGGACGTGCGGGGCGCACTCAGCGTGTCGATCCCGATGGACGACGTCGACGAAGCCGGTGCCGACTTCTTCTGGTGGAGCGTGCTGATCTGCCTGATCGCCTCGGCGGTGATCGCGACGCTGGTCTACCGCTTCATCGAAGGAGCCGTGGTGCGGCGCGTGAAGTCCCTGGAGGCCGCGGCAGCCCGGATCGGCCGCGGCAACTTCGAGACGCCGATTCCCGACGGCGGGAGTGACGAGATCGGCGGCCTGTCGCGCGCCCTCGACCGCATGCAGCAGGAGATCCGCGACACCACCGAGCGTCAGATCGAGAGCGAGAAGATGGTCTCGCTCGGCGAGATCGCGGCCGGGATCGCCCACGACGTGCGCAACCCGCTCTTCGCGATCCGCAGCAACCTGGACTACCTGCGACGCCGCGGGGTCGACGACGAGGAAGACGAGGAAGAGGCCGAGGTCTACGACGAGATGGACGAAGGCCTGCAGCGCATCGGCCGGATCGTGAGCGAGGTCAACGACTTCGCCCGCCCGCACCCACCCGAGTTCGGCCGGCACGACCTGCGCGAGATCTTCGAGCGCGTGATGTTGTTGGCCGGCAAGCAGATGCAGCGCGAATCGGTGCGGGTGCGGGTCGAGGTGCCGGGCCACCTTCCGACCGTCGAGATCGACCGTCACCGGCTCGAGCAGGCCCTGCTGAACCTGGTCACGAACGCCATCCGCGCGGTCGAGACCACCGACGACCCCGAGGTCGTGCTGTGTGCCGACGTCGAGGACGACGAGGTGGTGATCGAGGTGGCCGACAACGGACAGGGGATCCGCGAGGACTTGCTGCCGCGGATCTTCGACCCCTTCTTCACGCGCACTCGCAACGGCACGGGCCTCGGACTGACCATCGTCCGCCGCGTGGTGCAGCAGCACCAGGGCACGGTCCAGGTCCGCAGCGAGGTGGGCGAGGGGAGCGTGTTCACGCTCCGCCTGCCGTCCCGGCACACACCCGAGGTGACGGAGACCCATGGGCTTCCGGCTACTGATCGTCGATGACGAGCGGATCGTCCGCAACTCCCTGTCGCGGTCGCTGCGGCGTCGCGGGTGGGAGATCCGGGCGGCGGCGGGGGTGTCCGAGGCGCGGGAGACCCTGCGCTCGGACGACTTCGACCTGATCCTGGCCGACTATCGCCTGGGCGACGGCACCGGTCTCGAGGTGCTCTCCGACGCGCGGGAGCTGTGCCCCGAGGCGGCCGTGGTCATGCTGACCGCCCACGGCAACATCCAACTGGCCGTCGAGGCCATGCGCGGGGGCGCCTTCGACTTCCTCGAGAAGGGCTGCGACCCCGAGCTCATGCGGATGGTCGTGGAACGCGCGCTGGAACAGGTGCGGTTGCGGCGCGAGGTCGAGGCCCTCGGAGCGGACGGCCGGGGCCGGGGCGAGAACATGGTCGCCGAGAGTACGGCGATGAAGGAGGTGCTGCGGGCGGCGCGCGAGTACGCGTCGACCGACGTCACCATCCTGCTGCGTGGCGAGACCGGCACGGGCAAGTCCCTGATCGCCGAGTACGTCCACCAGCACAGCGAGCGCTCGGAGGGTCCGCTCGTCACGCTGAACTGCGGGGCCATTCCCTCCGAACTGCTCGAGAGCGAACTCTTCGGCTACGACGAAGGGGCCTTCACCGGCGCGTCGCAGCGCGGCAAGACGGGTCTGGTGGAGCGGGCCAACGGGGGAACGCTGTTCCTCGACGAGATCGGCGACCTGCACCCGGACCTGCAGTCCAAGCTGCTGCTCGTGCTCGAGAGCGGGCAGGTGCAGCGCGTGGGATCGGTCGAGCCGCGGCCGATCGACGTGCGCTTCGTGGCGGCCACCAACGTCGACCTCGAGGCCCGGGTCGCCGAGCGCAGTTTCCGGCAGGACCTCTACTACCGTCTGAACGTGGCCCCGCTGACCATCCCGCCACTGCGCGAACGGACCGCCGACATCCTTCCGCTGGCGCACCGGCTCCTGCTGGGGATCGAGAAGAAGCTCAACAAGCGCTCGATCGAAATCACGGACGACGCCGAGCGCTGCCTGCGCGAACACCCCTGGCCGGGCAACGTGCGCGAGCTGCGCAACGTGCTCGAACGGGCGGCCCTGCTCAGCCGCTCGGGGGTGCTCGGGGTCGGGGACCTGAACCTGGGCGTGAACGGCAGCGCCGACGATCCGTTCGAGGTCCGCCTGCGCCTCGGCGACGAGGCGGGCAACCTGCTCCACCGCGCCACCGATCACCTGGTCGAGCGTGCCTGGGAGGCTTCGGGCCACAACCAGAGCCGGGCGGCCAAGCTGCTCGGCGTTCCCCGGACCACCCTGCAGCACCACCTGCGCAAGCTCGGCCTCGCCTGATCACGTTCCCGTATCACGACTGCCGAGATCGCGTGCCGAACCGTCGGCAGGCGCACCGACACTCCCGAGCCAACTGGTTGGAATCTCTGGAGTTGCATCTGGCATGCCGGATGCGATCCGCCATTCCGTACCTGGGACCGGCTGCCTTCTCGGTGCCGGTCCCCGCTTGGCTTTCAAGGAGGCGACGGAATGTCGAGACGACGGATGATGGTGACGGTGGCGGTGCTGATCGCACTGATCGCGACGACACCGGCGCAGGCGGAGAAGAGCTTCGAGTACAGCGGTCTGTACTCGGCCTGGGCGCAGTCCCAGAAGGACTTCTTCTTCGGAAAGAGCGATTACAACGACAACTACGCCGTGCAGATGCTCCGGCTGAACCTGAAGTTCCACGCGAACGAGTACGTGGGGGCCGCCACGCGCTTCGACATGGCGCAGGGTTTCTGGGGCGTGGACAACGCCGATCGCACCAACGATCGCCCCGGCGGCCGCAACGGCTTCAGCCAACTGTTCGACTTCAAGGACACGAACTTCCTGCTGCACGTCGACCAGGCCTACGGGTTCCTGAACTTCCCGGATCAGGACCTGCAGGTGCGCGTGGGTCGCATGCACTACCAGCTCGGCAACAAGATGATCCTCGACAACAACCTCGACGGTGTGCAGGTCGACTTCAGTCGCACCGGCACGTGGCGTCTGCAGTACTCGAAGGTGAGCGAGGGTCTGGACTCGCTGACCGACAACGAGATCGAGTCCGAGGGTGAGGTCGTGGCCGACGGCGAGGACGCCCATCTCTTCGCTCTGTCCTTCCACAACCAGACCGAGGCCCTGCAGTACAGTGTCTTCGGCTCGTACTACCTCGACCAGAGCTACGACGACGGTGGCAGCTACCTGCCCAACGACCTGAACTACTTCCGCAGCCGCTTCGCGCCGAACGTCACGAACCTGTACGTGTTCGGTCTGACCGGCGACTACGCGAAGGACGGCCTGAAGATCAAGGGCGAGGCCAGCTACCTGGTCGGAGAGGACGAGCTCGACAACCCGATCATCGATCCGAACCGCCAGTTCAACGACGTCAACAACGGCGACATCTCCGGCTGGAACGTCTACGTGAAGGCCGACTACGACGTGAACGACATGGTCGCCTTCGGCGGTGTCTTCGGCATGGGCAGTGGTGACGACGACGTCACCAGTGGCGAGGGCAACGTCAACAAGATCCGCACCTCGGGCTTCTTCTACCTGACCGAGGTCTGGGAAGACTCGATCATGCCCGACGAAGAGGGCATCACGCCGCAGGGCCTGGGTGCTCCGAACACGCGCGGTTACCGCGAGCTCGAGAACACCACGGCCTTCCAGGTGAACGCCACGGTGAAGCCGATCGAGAAGTGGAAGCTCTTCCTGAGCTACACGTATCTCATGGCCACCGAGGAGATCCCGGCGTGGAGCGTCGGCGAGGTCGACGGTGTCGAGCAGACGATCGTGGACTACGGCGCCGCGGCCGACGACATTGGTTCGGAGTTCGACTACAACCTGTCGTGGGCCGTCCGGCCCAGCGCCACCGTCGGCATCCGCGGCGGCTTCTTCATGCCCGGTGACGGCGCGCTGAACCTGATCAACGGCAACACCCAGAACGACGACATGGCCTACGAGACGAAGGGCTACCTGGCCGTTCGTTTCTAGGTCCGTTCCTCCCGGCCGAGCGAAGCAGGGAGTCCGGAACGCGTATCTTTTCCACTGCAAGAGTGGGCGACTGTGCAACCGCGCGTTCCGGACTCACCCTGCCTCGACGACGCCACGGAAGACACCGGAATTCCCTGGACGAAGAGATGTTCGTCGCCAGTCGCATCGTCGAAGTCGAACACGGGACCACGGCCGAGGTGGAGGATCTGCTCGAGCGCGTCCCCCGACTCACGATCCTGGGCCGCTGCAGCGAGGAGCACATCGTGGTGGTGATCGAGGGACACGACCACGAGCAGGTCGAGGACGTGGAGCGGTTCGCCCGCACCGAGATTCCCCAGATCGTGGCGATCGACGTCACCCGGCGCCTGCCGGGTTCTGCTCCGTCGGCGAGGCCGCGGGGCGTTCGAAGGCCATTTGGTCCTTGATCGGACCACCCGTGTCACGAATTGTCAACTCGGAGTAAACCGCGATCTCGGGGTCTTCCCCGCTCGGGTCCTCGTGTTATGGTGTCGGCGCATCCTCACAACAGGGGGATGAGGATGTCTGTGGCGGGGCGGCGATTCGGCCGTCCCGCTACTGCTTTGTCTGGCCCGAGCCGTCGCGCGAGGGCGACGATCCGGGCTCGCGGGGCCCGCTTCCCGGTGCTAGAGTGCGCCGCATGATCCGCTGGCCCGACATCCCCTATCTGCGCTGGGCACGCTCGCAGGCCGATCCTCCCTACCCGGAGATCGCGCTGACGCAGAGCGGCATGGCCCCTCCCGACCCGGCGCTCTTCGGCCACTTGGGCGTGGCCGACCTGTTGCACTTCCCGGTGGGCGATCACCCTCCCCTGGCGTTCCGCCTGGCGGAAGAGTGGAAGGTTCCGCCGGAGACCGTCCTCCTGCAGCCGGGCACGCACCTCTCGATCCTGCTGCTGCTGGCCGCGCGTCTGGGCGAACGTCCCGGACCCGTGGTGGTCGAGGAGCCGACCTACGAGCCGCTGTGGGCCATCCCCCGCGCGCTCGGCGCCGAAGTCCTGTCGTGGCCGCGGCCACGTGCGACCGGCTTCGCCCTCGATCCGGGAGCGGTGGGCCGCCTGGCCGACGCCGAGCCGTCGGCGGTGGTGCTCAGCCATCCGCACAACCCGACCGGGGCCACGCTGACCGAGGCCGACTTCGACGTCCTTCGCGACCTGCAGGGCCGCACCGGTTGCGCGGTGATCTCCGACGAGGTCTACGCCGACTTCGATCCCGATCTGGTGTCGCCGCGCCTGCGGCTCGACGACGTGGCCGCGGTCCGTAGCTTCACCAAGGTCATGGGACTCGGTACGCTCCGCTGCAGTGGGATCACCGCCCCGCGTGACTGGATCGAGCGGACGGCCGCCCTGACCGACCACGGAGCGGTGGCCGTTCCCGGCCCGAGCCAGGCGCTGGCGCATCGGGCCTGGGATCAGCGCCACGTCCTGTGGCAGCGCGCCCGCGAGGCGGCGGCACGCGGACGCGAAGTGGTCGAGGAGTGGCTGGACCGGCAGGACGGCCGGATCGACGCGCCCCTCGCCACCGGCATCATCTGTTTCCCGCGCCTCGACGAGGAGACGCACCGCGCCGCCGTGGCCCAGGCGCGGCGTCACGGCGTGCAGCGACCGCTCGGACTGGGCCTCGACGGTGCCGACGCCGGATCCGAACTCTGGATCGAGGATCTCCGCCGCATCCACGGCGTACAACTCACGCCCGGGGCGTTCTTCGGCGACGCGCGCGCGTTCCGACTCGGTTTCGGCGGCGACGCCGAGGCGTTGCGCGAAGGACTCTCCCGGCTCGACGACCACCTCCAGCAAGCGCGGAGCACCGCCGCGGAAGGCGCATGATGGCCACGACCGACCGGATCCATTCGGGCATCACCGGAGTCGGGAAGAACTTCCCCGAGCGCGAGGTCACCAACCACGATCTCGAGAAGATCGTCGACACCGACCACGACTGGATCGTCGAGCGCACGGGGATCCACTCCCGCCGGTTCTCCGAGCCCGGCACGGGCGCCAGCGAGCTGGCCCTGCCCGCGGCCCGGCAGGCTCTCGAGATGGCCGGCGTCGAGCCCGACGAGCTCGACGGCATCATCATGGCCACGATCACGCCCGACATGATCTTCCCGCCGGGGGCCTGCTCGCTGCAGCAGAAGCTCGGCACCAGGAACTGCTTCGCCTTCGATCTGAGCGCGGCGTGCAGCGGCTGGGTCTACGCGGCGAGCGTGGCCGACAGCATGATCCGCAGCGGCGCGGCCGCGAAGATCCTCGTGGTGGGCGTCGACGTCATGACCGCCGTCATGGACATGACCGACCGCAACACCTGCGTGCTCTTCGGCGACGGCGCCGGCGCCACGCTCTTCGAGCGGCTGCCCGAGGGGCAGGAGGGCACGCTCGACGTCGAGATCGGTGCCGACGGTGAGGGCGGCGAGTTCCTGTACATGCCGGCCGGCGGCAGCCTGAAGCCCGCCTCGGAGGAGACGGTCGCCAAGCGCGAGCACTCGATCTACCAGGACGGCCAGAACGTCTTCCGGGCCGCCGTCGACGGCATGTCGCGGGTGACCCTCGACATCCTCGAGCGGATCGGCGCGACGGGCGAAGAGGTCGACCTCTTCGTCCCGCACCAGGCCAATGCCCGGATCATCGAGTACGCCCGCCGCAAGGCGAAGCTGGCCCCCGAGAAGGTCATGCTGACCATCGACCGCTTCGGCAACACGACGGCGGCGACCATCCCCACGAGCTTGTGCATCGCCCAGGAAGAGGGCAAATTGGAACGCGGCTCGCTGGTGTTGATCTCCACCTTCGGCGCCGGCTTCACCTGGGGTGGGGCGGCGCTGCGCTGGGCGATCGACTGACCGATCCCCGTTCCCGGTTCCCGGCACCATGATCGAAGTCCGCGGCCTCACGCACCGCTACGGCCCGCTGACGGCCGTGCGCGATCTCTCCTTCACCGTGGAGCGCGGGGAGGTCCTGGGGCTCCTGGGCCCGAACGGCGCGGGCAAGAGCACCGCCATGCGCGCCGTCGTCGGCCTGCTGTCGCCCACGCAGGGCACGATCCGCATCGGCGGCCACGACCTGGCCGACGACAGCCGGGCCGCCCGGGCGCTGCTGGGCTACCTCCCCGAACACGTGTCCCTGGACCGCGAGCTGCGCGTGCGCGAGTTCCTGCGCTTCGCCGCCCGGGCCAAGGGCGTGCCGGCCGACGATCTCGACGACGAGATCGAGCGGGTGATCGGGATCTGTGGACTCGAGGAGGTGCGCGACCGTCTGATCGGCTTCTGCAGCCGGGGTTATCGGCAGCGGACCGGTCTGGCCCAGGCCCTGGTGGGCGATCCGCCGGCCCTGGTGCTCGACGAGCCCACGGTGGGACTCGACCCCTCGCAGGTGGTCGACATCCGCGAGCGCGTGGCGACGCTGGCCGCCGACAAGGCCGTGATCCTGAGTACGCACGTGCTCAGCGAGGCCAGCCGGTTGTGCGACCGGGTCCTCATCCTCCATCACGGCGAACGCCGGGCCGAGGACACGCCCGAGCGCCTGGGCGAGGCCCTGTCCGAGCGGCCGCTCCTGCGGATCGTGGTCGACCCGGTCGATCGCGCGCGCGGGGTGCTGGGCGCCGTCGTGGGCCTCGACGTCGAGGACGCCGACACCACGTCGTTGCGCGTGCGCCAGTCCGGCGACCGCGAGGCCGCCGACGCGGTGCGAGCGCTCGTCGAGGCCGGGTGTTCGGTGCACGAGGTCCGCCCCGAACGCATGGGGCTCGAAGAGGTCTTCCTGCGCCTGGTCCGTTCGGATCCGACGACCGAGGTCACGTCGTGAGCGGTGCCTGGGCGATCACCCTGCGCGAACTCCGCGCGCTCGTGCGATCGCCGGTGGCCTGGTCGGTCACCGCGATCTTCCTGTTCCTGCACGGGCTGTTCTTCGTGCAGCTCATGGAACGTTACTCGGCGAACTCGGTGCGCGTGCTCAGTGGCGCCACCGCTCAGGACTTCACGCTGGTCGACCGCGTGGTCCAGCCGCTGCTGGTGGGCGACACCTTCGTGCTCATGCTGCTGCTGCCCGCTGTGACCATGCGCCAGATGGCCGACGAGTGGAAGAGCGGCACCAGCGATCTGCTGCTGACCTATCCGCTGAGCGAGATGCAGATCGTGCTGGGCAAGTACGTGGCCGCGGTGTGCGTGGTCACGGCCATGGTCCTGCTCGCCGCGGTGCACTCGGCGGCCACCGCGTTCTTCGGACACGTCGAGATCCCGGTCGCCCTGCTGGGTCACCTGGGACTCTGGCTGTACGCCGTCATGGTCCTCGCCGCCGGTCTGGCGATGAGCACGCTGACCGAGAACCAGGTGATCGCCTTCGCATCGACCTTCGTGATCCTGCTGACGCTCGTGGTGATCGGCGACTGGGGCGTCGAAGTCGACCCGCCCTGGGGCACGGTGCTGCGCCTGGTGAACTTCACCGGCCACGTCGGTCACTTCGCACACGGCGAGTGGCGGCTGTCGAGCACGGTGTTCTTCGTCGGGTCCGTGGTCTTCTTCCTGCACCTGGCGATCGGATCGCTGGGACGTCGGCGCTGGCGGCAGGTGCGGAGGGCCACGGGATGAGGCCGCGCCGGGGCATCGGCTTCGCCGTGACCACGGTCCTGCTCGGGCTCCTGGTGGTCCTCGGCACCATCGCGGTGTCGCGCAACGAGGTGCGGGTCGACGTCACGCAGGGTGATCGACGCACCCTGTCCCCGCAGACGTTGCGGGTGCTCGAGATGGTCGATCGGCCGATCGAGGTGGTGTCGTTCTACGCACAGCGGCCGCAGGAGGAGGCCCGTCTGGCCGACCTGGTGCGGCGCTATCGGGAAGAACAGCCGCTGCTGAGCCTTCGGACGGTCGATCCCGACCGCCGTCCCGACCTGGCCGAGGAGTACGGCGTGACCGCGAACGGCACCGTGGTCCTCGCCGACGGGGAGCTCCGTATCCGCATGGTCGATCCGGTCGAGGCGCAGCTCACGGCGGGACTGGTGCGGTTGCTCTCGTCGGCGCGTCCGCTGGTGTTCTTCGTCACCGGGCACGGCGAGGCCTCGCTCGAGGACACCTCACCCGCCGGATGGAGTCAGGCGGCCCAGCTGCTGGTCGAGCAGAACTTCGACGTGCGCACGCTGGCGACGCAGACGATCGAACGCATCCCCGACGACGCGTCGCTCCTGGTCCTGGCCGGTCCGGAGTCCGACCTCAGCGCCGCCGAGACCGACATGATCGCCGACTACGTCCTGCGCGGCGGGCGCGTGCTGGCGACCCTCGAGCCCTTCGCCTCGAGCACCACCGACTCGCTGATCGCGGAGTTCGGGATCCAGCCGGGTCCGGGCTTCGTGGTCGACACCAGCGACGAACAGATCAACCTGACCCGCGGGGGCGACGGCCGCATCGCCATCGCCATGGGCGGCAACCCGGAGCACCCGATCACGCGCGACTTCACCTACACCGCGGTCTTCCCGTTGGCGCGCAGCCTGCGCGTGGTGCAGCCGGTGCCCACCGGCGTCCGGGCCGTGCGGCTGCTCGAATCGCAGGGCGAGGCGTGGAGCGAACGCGGAGGGCCTCAGGAT
>CAZQHE010000023.1:0-38650 GCA_964593155.1 uncultured bacterium | reverse complement strand
GCGCCGGCCAGGGCGGAGGGCCCCGGAGCGCACACGAGGGCGTAAGGTAGCACAGGCCACGCCAGGGCGACAGCGCTGGCCCGGCAGGTGCAACGTCGGCCGCCCGAAAGGGTTCCGGCCGCTCAGACCTCCGACCGCCGCCGGCGCAGACGCAGGCGACCCCGCACGAACATCACCGTGAACACCACGCCGCCGGCGAGGCTCACGGTCACCTGCACCAGGTAGGTGATGAGCTGCATCACGACCGCGCTGTCGGCGTCGATGCCGATCTGCGGCATGAGTCGGTAGGCGACGAGTTCGCGGATCCCCAGACCGTTGAACGACAGCGGCAGGACCACCGCCATTCCGAGCACGGGAACGAGGACGTAGAGCTGCAGGGCCCGCTCCCAGTCCAGGGTCAGCCCCATGGCCAGTGCGACCAGCAGGTGCGTGCCGATCCGCAGGGTCTGGACCACGACGGCGAGCAGTCCGAGCCGCAGGACGAACGACGGGTCGCTGCGGTAGTCCTGCAGCACACCGAGCAGCGCCCGGAATCGGCCCTGGCCGCGCCCCCGGCGCAGTCGTTCCGAGACGGCCACCAGCAAGCGTCCCAGCCGGCCCGACAGGATGGCCAGCGTGCCCGCGATGGCGGGAATGGCCACCACCGCGAGGGCCCACCAGGGCAGGCCGGCGGGCGCCTCGCTGCCCAGGGCGGCGCCCGCGACGAAGGCGAGCCCGGCCAGCGCGCTCAGCCCGAGCATGCGATCGAGCAGGGTTCCGGCGATCGGACGGGCGACGCGGCCGGTCTCGACCGCCACGTCGGCCACCTTGACCAGGTCGCCGCCCACGTTCGTGGGCAGGAAGTTGTTGAAGAACAGACCGACCCAGTAGAGGGAGTGCAGCCGCCCCGGAGGGACGTCGAGCCCGGCCCGGCGCAGGATCAGGGTCCACTGCCAGGCGCCCAGCACGGTGCTCAGCGCGAACACCAACAGCGGCGGCACCAGCAACCACGGCGAGGTCGTGAGCACGCGGCGGACCTCGGCCTCGAGCTGACCCCGCAGCTGGGAGTAGAGCCACCACAGCAGCGCGACGCTGACGGCCAGGCGCAGGGCGGTCGCGAGGATCCCCCGGATCCGCGGGCTCAACGCCGGCACCGTTCCAGCATCCGCTCGGTCTCGAGCGCGGCGTCGTCCCAGCTGAACGACCGGGCCCAGCGGACCGCGTTCTCGCTCATCATCCGCCACAGGGGCGGATCGGTCAGCAGGCTCAGCGCCTTGTTCGCGAAGTCCTCGGGATCACCGTAGTCGGCGAGCAGGCCCGTCTCGCCGTCGCGGACCGAGTCCACCAGGCCGGGCCGGCGACTGGCCACCACCGGCACCCCGCACTCGTTGGCCTCGATCACCGTCAGCCCCCACCCCTCCTTCGGGCTGGGGTTGAGGAACAGGTGGCTGCGGTAGAGGGTCTCGACGATCTCGGTCCGCGGCAGATGTCCGCGGAAGTGCACGGCGTCGGCCAGACCGTGCGACGCGGCGTACTCGATCAGCCGCGGTCGATCGGGACCGTCGCCGATCACGTCCAGCTCGGCATCGGCGAAGACCTCGCGGATGCGCGCCAGCGCGTCGATCACCACGTCCACGCTCTTGTAGCGACGCAGGCGCCCCAGGTGCACGATCCGCGGCGCCGACGCGCGCGCGGGAGGATCGTCGAGCACGTAGCGATCGTGGTCCATGCCGCAGTGGACCACCTCGATCTGCTCGCGCTTCACTCCCCGGTGCACCAGGTCCTCGCGCGTGCTGTCGCTGATGGCCTCGAACCAGCAATTGCGGTAGATCCACGACAGCGGTTGCTCGCTCAGCCACACGTAGGTGGCGAAGGCGGGATTGGTCTCGCGGAAGACGGTGCGCCCGAACAGGTGCGGGATCACGGCCAGCACCGGCAGCTTCGTGAAGAGCGGCGCGTAGAAGGGCACCTTGTTGATGTCCTCGAGCACCACGTCGTAGGGGTTGCGCTTCAACTCGTCGCGCAACAGCGGGATCACGCTGAAGTTCGTGAAGGCCCAGTGGCCGCGGCGGCGGTAGCGGATGCCGTCGTCCGCGATCTCCTCGGCGGCGGCACCGGGATAGCTGCAGCACAGCCAGGTGACCTGGTGGCCGCGCTGCACCAGACGCCGCAGGATCTCGTGCAGGTGGACCTCGGCGCCTCCGGCCATGGGGTCCACGCGGTCGCGCCAGTTCAGGGCCAGGATCCTCACGGGGCGGTCGCTCCGGTGCAGGGGGCGGTCGGAGCGCGGCCGGCCGGGCACGCGCGGACCACCGGGACGAAGAAGGACGCGGACTGCGCGCCGCTCAGACGGCGCTCGTGGCGACCTCGCGGCTGCGCTCGGTGGCCGGAGTCGCGGTGACCGGTTTGCGGCCGAAGACCCCGATCACGATGGTCGTGTACAGACTCGCCCGCTTGCCCCCGAACCACTGCCGCCAGGCCCGGTCGATCGGGCCGATCACCGGCAGCGGACGCGGGTACATGGGCAGACGCCAGCCCACGGTCTTCAGCAGGACCTTGCGCAGCGCCCGGTAGAACAGGTTGGGGACCATCCAGTCGCCGTAGGCATGGGTCGGCTCCAACCCGGCGCTCCGCATCAGGTCCTCCAGCTCGCCCACGCTGAACTCGGTCTCCCATCCCGCGAACCACTTGTCGAAGGCCATGAGCAGGTGCTTGCCCACCGTGTAGTAGTGCCAGCGCTGCGGAACGTCCACCAGAAGAAGTCCGCCGGGCTTCAGCACCCGCACGTGCTCGCGGAGCATGGGCATGGGATCGCGGAAGTGCTCGAGCAGACCCTGGTGGAAGACGAGATCGAAGCTGCCGTCCGGAAAGGGCAGGGCGAGACCGTCGCCGCCCACCATGTCGATCTCGACCGCGGCCCGCTCCGACGCCTGCCGGATCAGGTCGAGACTGCGCGGGGCGTAGTCGAGCGTCACCACACGCGCGCCGGCCCGGGCAAGAGCGATGCTGTCCCGCCCGGTCCCGGCACCGACCTCGAGCACGCGCATCCCCGCCGGGTCGCACACCTCGAAGATCTCGCGCAGGATCCGCCCGCCGTTGTCGTAGACGTCGTCGAGCGACAGTCCCTCGGCCTCCGTCCAGAAGGCCTCCCAGTGTTCTTTCCGCGATTCCCTCATCCTGTGAGTATAGGATTCGTGACAGACCCCGGACAAGGGCGGGAATCGCGAAGATGCGGGCTCAGTCGCGGTAGCGTGCCCGCAGCGCGCCGAAGCTCGTGGTGTCGGTGGGCACCGCGCCCACGTACCGGATCCGGTGGAGCGACCCGTCGCCGAGCGACACGTAGACGATCGAACCGTCGGGCGCGATCGCGAAGTCGGCGGCCGTGCTCAGTCCGTTCGCCCAGTCCTCCGGGCCGGGCTGCCCGTCGACCGGCGCGGCGATCTGCCAGTCCAGCCCCGCTCCGGTGAGCCGCCGCAGGTCGTCGCGGAAGAAGTCGGCGAAGAACAGGTCGCCCGCGTAGGCCTCCGGCCAGGGGTGATCGGCACCGTCGGGCGCGCGGTACACGAAGCCCGCGACCACCGACACGCCCTCGGTCCTGCCGTAGTCCCAGATGGGCTCGACGAACTCCACGCCACCCGGGTCGTCACAGGCGCCGGGCGGATCGATGGGCAGACTCCCCTCGCGGAAGGGCCAGCCCAGGTTCTCGCCACCCTCGGCCACGCGGCTGATCTCCTCGCGCGACACCTCGCCGACGTCGCCGACGAACAACTCTCCCGTCGCGTCGTCCAGGGTCATGCGGTAGGGATTGCGCAGCCCCAGGGCCCACACCAGTCCCGCGATGCCTCCCTGCCCGGCGAAGGGATTGCCCGCCGCCACGAGGTCGGCGGGGGTCACCGGACCGCTCGTACCGAGGCCGGCGACGTCGAGCCGCAGCACCTTGCCCAGCGGACTGTCGAGACGCTGCGCAGCACAGCGGTCCTCGTCGTCACCCACCGAGAAGTACAGGTAGCCGTCGGGGCCGAAGAGGAGCGTGCCCCCGTTGTGGTTGCCGAACTCGTCCGGAATCCCGTCGAGCACCACCAGGGCCGACGCCGGATCGAAGCCCAGGTCGTCGCCGCTCGGTGCCGTCAGCGCGCCCGTGGCCGCATAGCGGACCAGGCGCATCTCCCGCGGATTCCTCGCCGTGAAGTGCACGTACACGTAGGGACGCTGCGGCCAGCGGGGATCGACGGCCAGGCTCAGCAGGCCCGCCTCGTTGTTCGCGGTCTCGAGGTCCGGGACCGTCAGGACCGGAGCGGAGAGGAGCGTGCCGTCGGCCAGGACCAGACGAAGGTTGCCGGTCTTCTGCTCGGCGACGAGAAGCCGTCCGTCGGGCAGGTAGGCCAGCGCCACGGGGACGTCGAGACCGCCGAGGACCTCGCTCTGCTCGAAGTCGGTGGGCACCGTGGCCGACGCGTCGAAGGCGACGACGGACAGCAGGACGAACAACAGGGACCAGCGGTGTCGCATGCGTGCGCTCCTCGCTTGGGGGGGGACCGCTCGGAGACTAGCACGAAGTCGGCGGCCCCCGCCGCCCGGGGGCTGCCACGACACACCGATCGGTGCTATCCTGCCCGGCCGCCGTACCGCTCCTCCCACCGGGACCGCACCGTCTTGAAGCACGCTTCGTCCGCGCCCCGCGCCCTTCCCGTTCTGCTGTTCGTCCTCGCGCTGGTCACCCTGGCCTGGACGGCCACGGGCTGCGACGCCACCGCCGACGCCACGACGCCGGTCCCGGCGATCCAGGGGGGTGGCCATCGCTCCCCGTTGGCCGGCGAGCATGTGGTGACGACCGGGGTGGTGACGCGGGTCCTCGACGACGGCTTCTTCCTGCAGGACCCGGAGGGCGACGGCGATCCACGAACCTCCGACGCCGTTCGCGTGTTCGCCGACGCCACGGGCACCGAGGCCGGGCAACACGTGCGGATCGAAGGTACCGTCGACGAGTGGAGACCGGGCGGCAACGAGACCAACCTGACCGTCACGACCCTGCGGAGTGCGACCGTCGAGATCCTGGACGACGGCCTCGAACTGCCCGTTCCGGTCGTCCTGGGCCGCGACGGACGCATGCCGCCGACCGCGGTCGTCGACGACGACGCGCTCGCCGAGTACCAACCCACCCGCGACGGCATCGACTTCTACGAGAGCCTCGAGGCCATGCGCGTGCGCGTGGACGACGCCGTCGCGGTGTCGGCGACCAGCCGCTACGCCGAGGTCTGGGTGGTCGCCGACGGCGGCGCCGGCGCGACCGGCCTCAACGACCGCGGGGGCATCACGCTCACCGAGGGCGACGTCAATCCCGAGCGGATCCAGATCCAGTTCCCGTCGCGGGACGTCGCGCCCGCGGTCGGCATGGGCGACCGTCTCGGCACGCTCGTCGGCCCGTTGAACTACGCCTTCGGCAACTACGAGGTGCTCGCCGCCCGCCGCCCCGAGGTACGCCGGGCCGAGACCGGTCCCGACGTCACCACGCTGCGGTCCTCCGACGGTATGATCACCGTGGGCACCTTCAACGTGCTCAATCTCGGCGGCGACGCCGAGCCCGAGGCCTTCGCCGCCCGGGCGCGCGTGATCGTCGAGCGTATGGGCGCCCCCGCGATCGTCGCCCTGCAGGAGATCCAGGACGACGACGGCGCCACCGACAGCGGCGACCCCTCCGCCGACCGGACCTTCGAGCGCCTGATCGGGGCGGTCGTCGACGCCGGCGGCCCGCGCTACGCCCACGCGCAGATCGACCCTGTCGACGGCGCCGACGGCGGCCAGCCCGGCGGCAACATCCGGGTGGGATTCCTGTACGACGAGGCACGGGTCGCGCTGCCGCGTCGTAGTGAGGCCGGACCGCTCGACGCGGTGACCGTGGTCGACGGCCCGCACCTCGAGCCCAATCCGGCGCGCGTCGACCCGCAGGCCGACTGCTTCGACGACAGCCGCAAACCGCTCGCCGCCGAGTTCGTCGTCGACGGCGCGCCACTCTTCGTGATCGACGTGCACTTCTCGAGCAAGGGTGGCAGCACCCCGCTCTTCGGCGCGGTGCAACCTCCGGTGAACGGCCGCGAGGAAGCGCGCCGGGAACAGGCCGGCCGGGTGCTCGCCCTGGTCGAGGCGATCCGGGCCGAGGATCCGCGAGCACGGATCGTGGTGCTCGGAGACTTCAACGAGTTCGCGTTCGAGGAACCCATGCGGGCCCTGGTCGCCGGCGGTGCATTGGAGAACCTGATGCTCGAACTCGAACCGACCGCGCGCTTCACCTACGTGTACCAGGGGAACTCGCAGGCCCTCGATCACGTTCTGGTGGGCACCGGCGGCTTCCGGTCGACCGAACTCGACTTGATCCACGGCAACGCGGGCTTCCGCGGCGGGGCCAGCGACCACGACGCGATCGTGGTGCGGCTCGGTCTCTGAACGTCGGGGATCGACGCACGCCTCAGGCCGTGCGCACCTCGCGTGCGAGGCGATCGAGCACGCCCTGCACGAAGCGGATCGACTCGCTGGTGGCGAAGGTCTCGACGAGGTGTTGCGACTCGTCGATGACCACGGCCACGGGGATGTCGTCGCGATGCATCAACTCCACCAGCCCCAGCTGCAGGATCGCGCGTTCGACCGCACCGACACGACCGGCCGCGCGGCCCTGGACGAATTCGTCGATCCGCGCGTCGAGCGCCTCGAGCTGACCGTCGAGCCGGGGTTCGAGCTCGCGCACGTACTGCAGCGTCTCGGCGTGCGGCCGCCGCCGCTCGACCTGGTCGACGATCGCGTCGGGCAGGGGCCGTCCCCCTACCCGGCACGAGTACAACGCCTGCACGAGCAGTTCGCGCGCCTTGCGGCGCCGGGCGGAGTTCAAGACTTCGGCTCGATCCGTGAGAGGACGTCGGCGGTCTCGAGCGCGGCCATCGCCGCGTCGAATCCCTTGTTGCCGGCCTTGGTGCCGGAGCGCTCCATGGCCTGCTCCAGCGAGTCGGTCGTGAGCACGCCGAAGATCACGGGCACGTCCTCGCTCAGACCGACCTCGGCCACGCCGCGGCTGACGGCGGTGGCCACGTGTTCGAAGTGCGGCGTGCCGCCGCGCACCACCACGCCCAGGGCGATCACCGCGTCGTAGTTGCCGGTGCGCGCCATGCGGCGGCAGGTGAGCGGGATCTCCCAGGCCCCGGGCACCCAGGCGACGTCGACGTCGTCGTCGGTCACGCCGTGACGCCGCAGACCGTCGAGGCAACCGTCGAGCAGCTTCTCGCCGAACAGCGCGTTGAACCGGCCCACCACCACGCCGAAGCGCTTGCCCTTGCCGTGGTACTGACCTTCCAGAACCCTCGCCATCACTGTTCCTCCTGACGGTCGGTCGAGGTCTCGGCGCCGGCGATCTCGCTGGCCCCGTCGATATCCTGCAGCAAGTGCCCCATCTTGTCGCGCTTCACCTGCAGGTAGCGCAGGTTGCGCGGATTCGGATGCATCTCGATCCCCACGCGCTCCACCAGCTCGAGTCCGTAGGCCTCGAGGCCCACGATCTTCTTGGGATTGTTCGTCAGCAGGCGCATCTTGCGTACGCCCAGGTCCACGAGGATCTGCGCGCCGATCCCGTAGTGCCGCAGATCGGCCGGAAATCCGAGCTTCTTGTTGGCCTCGACCGTGTCGGCCCCCTGGTCCTGCAGACGGTAGGCCCGCAGCTTGTTGCGCAGGCCGATGCCGCGCCCCTCCTGCCGCATGTAGAGGAAAACCCCGTTGCCCGCGCGCGCGATCTGGTCGAGCGCGGCCTCGAGCTGATCGCCGCAGTCGCAGCGCAGCGAGTGGAAGAGGTCGCCGGTGAGGCACTCGCTGTGCACGCGGACCAGCGCGGGCTCGTCGGGGTGGATGTCGCCGATGACCAGCGCCACGTGCTCGTCGTCGTCGATCTTCGTCCCGTAGAGCCGCATCGAGAACTCGCCGAAGCGCGTCGGCAACGGAACGCGTTCCAGTTCCTCGACCAGCTGCTCGTGGTGCCGCCGGTACTCGATCAGGTCGTGGATGGTGATGATCGGCAGACCGTGGGTCCGGGCGAAGCGTCGCAGCGCCGGCACCCGGGCCATGCTGCCGTCGTCGTCCATGATCTCGCACAGCACGCCCTGCGCGCCGAGTCCGGCCAGGCGGGCGAGGTCGACGGCGGCCTCGGTGTGGCCGGCGCGGGTCAACACGCCGCCGCGCGCCGCCTGCAGCGGGAACACGTGGCCCGGGCGCGCGAGCTTGTCGGGTGTGGTGCGCGGATCCACGAACTGGCGGATGGTCTCGGCCCTGTCCCCGGCCGAGATCCCGGTGCTCGTCCCCTCGACGGCGTCGATGCTCACCGTGAAAGCGGTGCCCAAACGCGAGGTGTTGCGGTGGACCATCGGGTGCAGTTCCAGGCGCTCGAGGTGGTCGCGCTCGGCGGCGACGCAGACGAGGCCCCGGGCCTCCTTGGCCAGGAAGTTGACGTGGTCGGGCGTGACCTTCTCGGCGGCGAAGATCACGTCGCCCTCGTTCTCGCGCTCGGCGTCGTCGACCACGATCACCATGCCGCCCTCGCGGATGCGGTCGATCGCCGATGCGATCGGATCGAATCCCTCGGTGGTGTGGTCGCGGCCACCCATCGGCGTCGAATCGCTCATTGCCACCGGCCTCTCTCGGGGTCCGTGTCCCAGCCCGCCGCGCGCAGCGAGTCCCAGGAGATGCCTCCGGACCCGCCCACCTGTCCGAGGTAGCGCAGCACGTACTTGCCGAGCACGTCGGTCTCGAGGTTCACGCGGTCACCCGTCTTCTTGCGGGAGAGTCCCGTCACCTCGGCGGTGTGTGGGATGATGTAGACCTCGAAGCTGTTCTGCCCCACCACCGGACCGACGGTCAGGCTGATGCCGTCGATCGCCACGCTCCCCTTGGGCACGAGCTGGCGGACGAGATCGGCCTCGGCCTCGAAGCGGTAGGTGATCGACTCGCCGCGCGGCTCGACCGCCACCACCCGGGCGACGCCATCCACGTGGCCCTGCACGAAGTGGCCGCCGAGCGGATCGCCGGCGCCGAGCGAGGTCTCGAGGTTCACGGGGTCTCCCTCGCCCAACTCTCCGAGCGTGGTCACCCGCAGGGTCTCGGCGATAGCGTGGACGTCGAACTCGCCGTCGGCCAGCCGCGTGACCGTCTGGCACACGCCGTCGAGGGACACGCTGGCACCCGGGGTGAGGCGGTCGGTGACCTCGGCCGGGCAGGTCACGGTGAGATCGCGGTCCTCGGCACTGGCGCGCACCGCTCGGACGATTCCCTGGGCCTGCACGATTCCGGTGAACATGTCCGCCTTCGGGGGGCGACCGCCGGGATCAACCCGGCGGAGTCGGGAGATCGCGCCGGCGCAGGATCCATTCGACGTCCTCGCCCACGCGATGGCTGCGCCACGACCGGTAACGGTCCTCGAGCGCGGTCGGGGCCACCAGGCCCGGCCCATCGGGGCCGAGGATCCGGGGGGCCAGGAATAGATGGAAACGATGCGCACGGCCGGTCGCCAGGAGATCGGCGGCCAGGGTGGGCCCGGCCTCGACCAGGACCGCCCCCAGGCCCCGCTCGGCAAGCGCGTCGAAGACCGCGCCGAGGTCCAGGCGGCCCGTTCCGGCCCGTTCGACCGCGACGGCCTCGACGCCAGCGCCGGTGGCGGCCGGAGCGCCCTCGGGGCCGCAGAAGAGCAGTGTGTGCGCGGGCAGCCACGCCGTGTCGAGACGCCCCTCCGAGTCGAGCACCCCCCGGCGGTCGTCCACCGTCGTCGACCCCGCGGACGTCGAGACGGGGACGGTCGGCCTCGACCGTACCCCGCCCCACCATCACCGCCGAGGCCCGGGCCCGCATGCGGTGCACGCGGCGCCGCGCTCGTGGTCCGGTGACCACGCGCCGGGCAGGATCGGCGATGCGCCCGGTCCGCGGGGCGAAGCGGCCGTCGAGGCTCAGCGCGACCTTCACGGTGACGTGCACTTCGCTGTCGTCGGTGGTCTCGAAGAAGGGATGGTTGAGTTCCCAGGCCGGCCCGGCCAGGAGTCCCGCGTCGACGGTGATCCCGTGCGCGCGCAGACGCCGCGCCCCGCCGTCGTGGCCACGGGCACTGGTGTCGCCCACCGCGTAGACCACGCGGCCGACGCCGGCCTCGATCAAGGCGCGCGAGCACGGCGGCGTGCGTCCCTGGTGATCACAGGGCTCGAGGGTCACGTACACCGTCGCGCCCTCGGCACCGATGCCCCGTTCGCGCAGGTCGCTCAGCGCCGCGGCTTCGGCGTGCGGCTCGCCGGCGCGTTCGTGGGCCGCCTCGGCCAGCAGCCGCCCGTCGCGGACGATGCATGCACCCACCGTGGGATTGGGCCAGGTCCGTCCGGCCCGCCGTCGCGCCAGTCGCAGCGCACGCCGCATCCAGTAGGCGTCGCCCCGATGCACGGCGCCGGCGGCCACGGCCTCAGTCCTCGTCGTCGGTGTCGAGGGTGAACAACCCCTCGGCGAAGGCCGCCGGATCGAAGGGAGCGAAGTCCTCGGCGGTCTCCCCGGTGCCGACGTAGCGCACCGGCATGTCGAGCCCGCGCGCGATGGCGACCACGATGCCGCCCTTGGCCGAGCCGTCGAGCTTGGTGAGGAAGATCGCGTCGAGCGGAACCACCTGGGCGAACTCCCGTGCCTGCACGATCCCGTTCTGGCCGGTGTTGGCGTCGAGCACGAGCAGGGTCTCGTGCGGGGCGTCGTCGACCTGCTTGGACACCACGCGGCCGATCTTCTCGAGCTCGCGCATCAGCCCTTCCTTGGTCTGCAGACGTCCGGCGGTGTCGATGATCACCACGTCGTGGCCGCGGGACTTCGCGTGCGCGATCGCGTCGTAGGACACCGCCGCCGGGTCGGCACCCATGTCCTGCTTGACGATGTCGACCCCGACCCGTTCGGCCCACAGCGAAAGCTGCTCGACGGCCGCCGCGCGGAAGGTGTCGCCGGCGGCCAGCAGGACCCTGCGGCCCTCGCTCTGGTGCCAGGCGGCGAGCTTGGCGATCGACGTCGTCTTGCCCACGCCGTTCACCCCGACCATGAGCACGACGTGCGGCGGACCGCCGGGCGCCGGAGGCTCCGACGACGCGCCGCCGAGGAGCTCGGTGACCTCGTCACGCAGAACGCCCACCACGTCCTCGACCGAAGCCGAGCCACCCTTCTCGCGCAGGCGCTTGCCCAGCCCCTCGGTGAGCTCGACCGCGGCGTCGACGCCGACGTCGGCGCCGATCAGGACGTCCTCGATCTCCTCGAGGAACTCGTCGCTGAGGAAGACCTCGCGCTTGACCACGGCACTGAGCCGTGACACGAGGTTCGAACGGGTCTTGCCCAGGCTCTTCCTGAGCCGGCGCAGGGCACCCAGGACCACGGATCAGCCCTCCCCGTTGGCGGCCTGCAGGCGCGAGGCCGGATCGTTGCGCTGGGCCTCGCGATCGCGGGCGATGTCCTCGAGCGCGGCGATCGGGTCGGCCTTGTCGAGCTGATCGAAGCTCACCGACACCAGACGACTCACGCCGTGCTCCTCCATGGTCACGCCGTACAGATGATCGGCCGACTCCATGGTGAGCTTGTTGTGCGTGATCACGATGAACTGCGTGCGCTCGGAGAAGCTCTCGAGCAGGCGCACGAAGCGGCCCACGTTCATGTCGTCGAGCGGGGCGTCGACCTCGTCGAGCAGACAGAACGGACTCGGCTTGATGAGGTACACCGCGAACAGCAGGGCGATGGCGGTGAGCGCGCGCTCCCCACCCGACAGCAGGCTCACGCTGTCGATGCGCTTACCCGTGGGCCGCGCCACGACCTCGATCTCGCCCTCGAGCGGATCGTCGGCGCGGTGCAGCACGAGATCCGACTCGCCGCCCTGGAAGAGCGTCGAGAAGATCTCCTTGAAGTTCGCGCGCACCTGCTCGTAGGTCTCGCGGAAGAGGTTGCGCGCGGTGCGGTTGATCCGGTCGATCGCCTGGAGCAGGTCTTCCTTGCTCTGCAGCAGGTCGTCGCGCTGCTTCTCGAGGAACTCCAGGCGCTCCTTCTTCTCGTCGTACTCCTCGAGGGCGACGAAGTTGACCGGGCCGATCTGGTCGAGCTTGCGCTGCCGCTCGGCGAGCATCTCCTCGACCTGGTCCATCTGCACCGTGCCGAGTTCCTTCTCGCCGTCGTCGGTCTCGCGCACCAGTTCCTTGGGCAGGGCGTCGAGGTCGAGCGAGGCGAATCCCTCGTCGACCGTGGTCTGGAACTTCTCGCTGATCCGGTCGGTCACGTTGCGCGTCTGGTACTCCAGCTCGGTGCGCCGGGTCTGGACCTCGTGCAGGGCGTCGCTGCGCTCGCGACGACGCTTCTCCACCGCACGCAATTCGTCCTGCACCTTCTCGACCTCGGCACGGCGTTCCTCGATCGCCTCCTGCGCCTCGCGCAGGCTCTCCTGACGCTCTTCGCGCTCGCGGTGCATGGTGGTGACGCGCTCGGCGTTCTCGTCGACGGTCGCGCGCCACGTGGCCAGATCCTGTTCCAGCGAGGCGTCCTCGGACCGGAGTCGTTCGATGCGCCCTCGCAGGTCCTCGGACATGTTGGCCAGTCGTTCCAGACGACTGGCCAGCTCGCGGTCGGTGCCGCGGTCGTGGGTGAGCTGCAGGCGGGCCTCCGACAGGGCCTGCCCCGCGGCGTCCCGCTGCTGCTCGAGGTCCTGCACCTGCTCGGTGAGCGCGGCCACGCGCTGCTCGCTCGCCTCCTGGTCGGCGCCGTGCCGGCCGAGTTCGCGGCGCATGCCGTCGACGCGCTGCATCAGCTCGTCGATCTCTCCGTGCACACGCTTGCGGCCCTCGACCGCTCGCTCGAGTTGCTTCTCCTCGCGCTCGAGCACGCTGCGGCGCGTGGCGAGTTCGCGCGAGAGCTCGCCCACCGACTGCTGCACGTGCACGAGTTCGCGACGACACTGTTCGACGCGCTGCCGCGCGGCCTCGAGCTGGGTCGCCGCCTCCTGTTGGGTGCGGTGGCGCGAGGCGACCGTGTCGCGCTGACGCTCGACCTCGGTCGCGAGCTCCTCGACCTGTTCCTGCCGGCCGAAGAGCGCGAGCTGGCGCCGCGCCCCGGCGCCGCCGCGCACCAGGCCGTCCTGCCGCAGGAAGAGACCCTCGCGCGAAAGGAAGCTGTAGCCGTCGCCGGCGTGCTGGATCGATGCCTCGACCGCTTCGTCGTTGGTCTCGACCACGCGCACGCGATCGAGCCAGCGGCGCAGCAGCGGCGACGCTTCTTCCTCGAGCCGGGCGAGTTCGAGCGCGGGCCGACCGGGCAACGACGGATCGTGGCCGTGGCCGTGACGAGCGGCGCCGGTGTCGGCCAGGAAGCTGGCCATGCCCAGGCCCTCGCCGGCCAGGTGGTCGGCGAGTTCACGGGCGTCGCGTACGTCGCCCACGAGCAGGGCGTCGGCGTCCTCGCCGAACACCAGCTCGAAGGCGGCTTCGTAACCGGGCTCGACCTTCAGGCGCTCGGCCATGGCGCCCCGCGTTCGCTCGCGGTGATCGGGATCACGCAGGAGCGCGGCGGCGCCGGCGCGGTAGCCCTCGAGTTCGTCGGCGATGCGGGTGGCGATCTCGTGCCGACTCTCGAGCCGCGCCAGTTCGTCGGCCGCCGCCTCGCGCTGTTCGCGCGCGTGCTGCAGACCCTCCTCGGCCGCTCCGACGTCCTCCTGCGCCGCCTTCACGGCCCGTTCCACGTCGCTCTGCTCGCGGGTGGCCGCCACCACGCGGGTCTCGAGGTCGGCCAGCTCCTCGCGCAGGTCGCGCTTGGAGGTCTCGGCCTCCTGCACGGCGTGGTCCAGGCGTTCGGCCTCTTCGCGCAGGCCCTCGAGCCGGGTCTCGGCGGTGGCGATGTCGCGCTTGTGGTCGGCCTCCTCCTTGAGGAAGCCCAGCGACAACTGCTGCGCCGCGGCGAGCTGGTTGCGCGCGTCCTCGTACTGCTCGAGCACCGCGCGGGCGCGCTCGTCGAGTTCGCGGACCACGCGCTCGCGTTCCTCGATGGTGGCCGAGGTGTCCGCGCGCTCGCGACGGGCGGCCTCGTGCTCGTCGTCGATCTCTTGCAGACGCGCGCGGCTGCGCTCGACGTCCTCGGAGATCTCGCTGCGCCGCCGCGTGGCGGTGTCGATCTTCTCGCGCAGCACCATGAGCTCGCCCTCGAGCGCGTTGATCCCGGCCTCGAGTTCGCTCACGGCGTGGGCGCGGTCACGACGGGTCTGTTCCAGGGCGTCGAGTTCGGGACGCATGGTCTCGAGCGACGCACCCAGCCGGGCGGCCTCGGCGTCGTCGCCGGCGCCCTCGGCCGTGAGGGCCTGCTCGCGCTCGGTGAGCTCGTCGATCTCCCGCGCCAGATCGCGTAGCCGGTGGTGGGCGCGGATCAACTCGAGCCCACGCACCTCGCCGAACAGACGCTGGTGCCGTCGGGCCTTGCCGACCTGCCGCGCGAGGCTGCGCACCTGTTTGCCGATCTCCTCGATGATGTCCTCGACGCGCAGCAGGTCGCGCTCGGTGAGGTCGAGCTTCCGCAGGGCCTCCTTGCGCTTCACCTTGTAGCGCACGATGCCCGAGCCCTCTTCGAGGATGGTGCGGACCTTGTTCTCGTTCGGGTCGAGGACCTGCCCCACCACCTCCTGCTCGATCACCGAGTAGGCGTTGTTGCCCACGCCGGTGTCGTAGAAGAGGTCGCGGATGTCCTTGAGCCGGCACGGCGTCTTGTTCAGGAAGTAGTCGCTGTTGCCCGAGCGCGAGACGCGACGGGTGATCGCCACCTCGTCGTAGGGCACGTTCAGGCGCTGCGCGCTGTTGTCGAAGACGAGACTCACCTCGGCCATCGACAGGGGCTTGCGCTTGCGCGTGCCCTTGAAGATGACGTCTTCCATCTTCTCGCCGCGGAGCTGCTTGGCGCTCTGTTCCCCGAGCACCCATCGGACCGCGTCGACCACGTTGCTCTTGCCGCATCCGTTCGGCCCGAGCACGGTGGTGATCCCGTCGCGGAAATCGAGCACGGTCCGGTCCATGAAGGACTTGAAGCCGATCATCTCGACACGCTTGAGTCGCATTCGGTTCCTTCCTCACCGCGGGACCGGGCCGGGCCTCGTGCCCGCCGCCGGATCCGGAGCGGCTGCCTGCGAACGGTCCGCCGATCCTCAGCGGACGCGGACGACCCCCACCCAGTCGAGACCCAGGACGTCGCCGATCGGTGCCCGGGCCGCGAGGGCATCGGCCCGCGAGTCGAAACGACCCACGAGCACGCGGTACCATTCCTCGCCGTCGATCACGGCACTGCGCACGTCGGGCTGCCAGCCGTGCGCACTCGCGAGTCGCTGGACCTCGCCGAGCGCCGCCGACTCCTCGCCGAAACTCGCCACGTGCAGGGCGTAGCCCGGCCCGACGGCGCGGGACACGTCGCGTTCCCAGTCGGCCAGGGCGGGTTCGGTCTCGACGGGTTCGGGCTCGGGGAACTCTTCGTCGTCGCCGGTGGCCGTGGCCCCGGCGGTCGGTTCCTCGGCTCCGGGCTGGTCGTCGCCATCGACCGGAGGGGTCGGAGGAATCTCGCCGGGGCCCTCGGCGGGCTCGGCCACGG
The DNA here is from genome assembly GCA_964593155.1 of uncultured bacterium. Classification (GTDB taxonomy): domain Bacteria; phylum Krumholzibacteriota; class Krumholzibacteriia; order JAJRXK01; family JAJRXK01; genus JAJRXK01. The sequence goes on along the minus strand of CAZQHE010000023.1, from coordinate 23,038 downwards.
CCTCGTCGTCGGCGGCCGCGGGTTCTTCGACGCCCTCCCCGGCGGACGCGTCCACCGCCGGCACCTCGTCCTCGACCACCGGCGGCGGCGTCCCGGCCACGTCCACCGGCGGCGCGTCGTCGCGCGACGACAGGCCCCACCAACCGATGAAGGCCACGAGTCCGACGAGCGCGATCACGGCCACCACGCGGAAGACGGTCGACGATCCACCGGTCTCCGAAGCGGGTGGTTCCAGTGCCCGCGGTCGCGACTCGGCCCACTCCTCCGCACGGACGTCCTCGTCCTCGGCGGCGAGTTCGCGGTCGAGCGAAGCGGCAAAGGGTACCGGCCCCTCGCTCGGCCCCTCGGGCGGGGTCTCCGGGCGCTCGTCGAGCGGCTCGTCGGCCTCGCGGTGCTCGGTGTCGATGCTCTCCTGCGGAGCGGCGGTCTCGACGTCGAAGACGTCGTCGATGCGGCGCTCGGCCGCATCCGGTCCGGCGTAGGTCATCAGACCCGCCACCGGCACGTTCAGGCCCTGCAGGTACTCCAGCAGTTCCTGAAGCCGCGCGCCCAGGCTTCGATCGAGGTGCAGACTCACGATGACCGAGTCGGCGTGCACCAGCAGCGGGTGGAAGCGATCGTCGCCGATCCGCGCCGGGGCCAGGATCAGGACGACGTCGGCCTCGCCACGCAACTGGGCCACGAGGCGGAGCAGGTCGTCCTCGGTGAAGAGGTCGGCGTCGTCGGGGCGGTACGATCCCACTCCGACCACGTCGACGCCCTCGACCGGACCGTGGCGGCGCACGGCCGACACCGAGGCACCGTACTGCAGGACGTCCACCAGGCCCTCGGCGTCGAGATCCTGATCGGAGGCCCAGCGCGAAAGTCCCACGTGGCGCACGTCGGCATCGACGATCAGCACGCGGCTACCCTTCTCGGCCATGCGCCGGCCGACGAGAACGGCCGTCTGCACCCGGGCCACGGGGTCCTCCTCGACGTCGGTCACGACGGCCACGCGCGCCCCCTCCTCGGCCGGTGGCTGCAGATGGTCGACGAAGGCCTTCAGCTCGTGGTGGCGGACGTCGACCTTCCACGGGTCACCGCGCTCGACCACCGGCCGCAGCGGGGAGTTCACCACGGTGAAGTGACCGTGGCCGCCGTCGAGGTGCTTGAGGCGATCGTCGAGCCAGTTGCGCTCGGGGGAGGCGTCGTCCATCGGGGTCAGTCTCTTCGTTCGAGAGCCTTCGGGCCGCGGGCGGGCGCGATCTCGGCGAAGGCCCGCTCCACACCCGCTGCGAGTTCCTCGAGTTCGTCCTCGCGTACCGAACGCAGGTCGAACTCCACACGATCATCGTCGATCCGGGCCAGGATCGCCGGCTCGCCGCGCCGCAGCGCACGGTGCAGGGTCTCGGCGGCACGCCCGCTGGGCGCGACGCACTCGACCTGCGCGCTGTCGACGGGGTGTTCCGCGAAGGACCCACCGCCGATCGAGGCCGTCGATCGGGTGGCGGCGATCCGCCACCCCTCCGGTGTCCGTGGGGCCAGACGATCGGCCAGCGCGCGCGCGCGCCGGCGGAGCTCGGCCACGGAAGTCCCCAGTGCGTCGAAGAGGGGCAGAGCGGGCTTCGCGCTGTCCGGGGCTTCGGCGTAACTGGCGAGGGTGGTCTCCAGCGCGACCAGGGCCATCTTGTCGAGTCGCAGCGCCCGCATGAGCGGGTGCCTGGCCATGCGCCGGACGAGTTCTCCCCGCCCGACCGCGAGACCCGCCTGGGGACCGCCCAGGAGCTTGTCCCCACTGAAGGTCACGAGGTCGGCTCCGGCCTCGAGGGACTCGGCGACCGTCTGCTCCCCCGAGAGCCCGAACTGGCCGTAGTCATACAGGCTTCCGCTGCCGGCGTCAAAGACCAGGTGAGCTCCGCGCTCGCGGCAGATCGCGGCCAGGTCGGCGAGCGAGGCCTCTTCGTGGAAGCCCTCGATCCGGTAGTTGCTCGGGTGGACCTTCAGCACGAGGTCGCCCTCACCGACCACCGCGGCGTAGTCGCCGGCAGAGGTCTTGTTCGTCGTCCCGACCTCGACCACGCGCGCCCCGGTGGTGTGCATGAGTTCGGGCATCCGGAAGCTTCCACCGATCGCCACCTGTTCGCCGCGCGAAACGATCATCGAGCGCCCGCGCGTGGCGAGCGCCCGCACGGCCAACCAGAGGGCCGCCGCTCCGTTGTTCACCGCCACCCCGGCGTCGGCGCCCGTGAGCAGGTGCAGCCATTCGCTCACGCGCGCGTTGCGGCTGCCGCGCCGGTTCGCGGCGATGTCGATCTCGAGCGCGCACGGCTGACCGGCGACGCGGCGAACCTCGTCGGCCACGCGATCGGACAGACGGGCACGGCCGAGATTCGTGTGCAGCAACACGCCCGTGGCATTCAACACGCGCCGCAACTTCGGTTGCGACAACGATTCCAGGCGTTCGCTCAATCTGTCTTCGCAATGCCGCAGGAGTACGTCGCGGGTCGGTTCCTCCACGCCGTAACGACGGGACAGGCCTCGGCCCCGACGCAGAGCGCTTCGCTCTTCGTCCAGGATCCCCCGCGCCAGGTTCACGATCACGTCGCGCCGCCAGCGGCGGAGCAGACCCTTGACGGTGCGACGTTCGAGAAGCGCGTTCAGGGAGGGAAGTCGACGCAGCAGTTCCTGCATGGATCGTGGTCACCGGCCCACGGGAGCGTGAGGAAGGTCGAGTCCCGGCCCGGCCGGCCGCGGCAAGCTAACACACGGTCGACGGGGGGTCAAACGGGCCGCGTTGACACTCACGGACCTGCGGTCTAGCTTTCAACCAGGAACGCAAACCCCTGGGAAACGGTGAGTTGTGCGCGAAGGTGCCGAGCGGGGATCCTACGCGAGGCGTCTGGCGGTCGCCGCGATCGCGGCCGTGGGCCTCGGTGTCGTGTTGTCGCTGCTCGGTCCGGACGCCAATCCCGACGGCGACTGGTACGTGCACACCGGCATCGAGGGCGAACTGCGCGTCCTCGACGCGATCGAGATCGTGCCCGACGAAGACCCGGTGACCATGCGCGAGGCCCGGCGCATGACCGGTGCGACCCAGGGCGTGCCGTCGCCCGTCACGGAGACGGTGGTCAATCCCGACAACCCCGATCCGGTTGCACTCGAGCGACCGCTCGGTCGCGACGACGCGAACCCCGACGTGATGCGCCGCGTCGATCCCGAGGCCCGGGTCGAGCTGCAAGAGGACGAGTACGTGGAGATGAACCGCCCCTCGCAACAGAGCGAGGACTTCGTCGTTCTCCACTCCGTGCAGCCGCGCTATCCCCGCGACGCTCCCCCGGCGCTACGGGCCCGCGACGTCGTCGTCCGCGTGAACATGTACGTCGACGAGACCGGCCAGGTCACCCACGCCTATGTCGACCGCAACGAAGGCGGTCCGCGCTTCGAAGCGGCGGTGCTCGAAGCCGTGAACCAGTGGGTGTACCGCCCCTACGAGCACGAGGGCGTGCCGACCGGCTTCTGGGACACGATCTACTTCGTCTTCCGCGTGGGTCCCGGCGCCGAGATCCGTCCGAACGAACTACCCCTGCGCGGGTGATCGCGCGCGCTCAGCGCGACTCGAGCTCGTCGCCGAAGGGCACGCGCAGCGTGTCCGCGGGCGCCGGCGCCGGCGCGCTCCCCGGGAACAGGTCCACGGGGAAGGCGACGACGTCGTCGTCCTCGATCATGCGCAGACGACCGAGGGCGCTCGTACCGGGATCCTGCTCGACCGATCCGGCCATGAGACCGGTCTCGACCCGAGTGCGCAGCCGCGCCCGGGTGTTGCCGCTCTCGCGGTCGAGCGCGGCGATCACCCGGCGGACCGCGTAGTAGGTCTTCAGATCGATCCCGTTGGGATTGCGCGGTGTCGAGCGATGCCGACGCCCCCACAGGGAATCGAAGTGTGCCTCGTCGGACTCCGAGATCAGAGCCGCACTGCTCGGGAAGACCGCACGGTGCATGCTCGGTCCGACCTCGCGGGTGAGCAGCTGGTTGTCCCAGCTCGACATGCCCAGAAGCTGTGCCCGCACGTCGTGGAAGACGAGCTGCGGGGCGATCAGGCGCATGATCCGCGTGCTGGCGGGCACGAAGAGGGCCTCGGGCGCGGAGGCGCGGATCTCGAGCATGACGTCGCGGAAGTCGGTCGCCGTCGGATCGAAGGCCTTGCGGACGACGACCCGTCCGCCGAGTCGATCGACGTCGGCCGCGAAGCGGTCGGCCAGCAGCTCGCCGTCGGCCCCCTGCGGGTAGAGGATGCCGTAGCGGGTGCGTCGCAACGCCTCCACCCCGGCGCGGGCCAGCATGGCGGTCTCGACGTCATCGGTGAGCGTGGTCTGGAAGACGAACTCGCCCAGCTCGGTGATGGTCTCCTTGGTGGCCGTCGGCGAGACCAGCGGCACGCCGCGCTCCTGACAGAGCGTGGCGACCGGGACCGTGGTCGACGACAGCAGCGCGCCGACGATCGCGATCACGTTGTCGTTCTCGATCAGGCTGCGGGCGGCCTTCACCGCCACCACCTCGTCGCTGCGGGTGTCCAGCGCGACCAGCTGCAGATTCTCGCCGGTCGCGCGGTTGTGCTCCTCGACGGCGAGCATCGCGCCGTCGAACATGGCCTGTCCCAGGACCGCGTTCGGCCCCGACAGCGGAGCGAGCAGGCCGATCCGGTCGGCGAGTCCGACGTCGAGGTCGCTGGCGGCATCGATCCCGAAGTCCTGGCCGATCTCGGCGATCAGGGCGCGGGCGTCCTCGACGTAGCGGCTACGCGGGTACTCACGGACGAATTCCTGCAGACGCTCCAGCACGCGCTCGGGAGCCTCGCCCTCATCGTAGCGGCGCTGCGCCACCAACCAGGCCGCCGTGCTGCCGATCACCGACCGCGGGTGGCGTTCCCACAGCTCTTCGATCTCGTCGGTGTCGAGGCTCTCCTCGAGCAGGACCCGCAAGCGCTCGCGGGCCTCGACCCGACGCGGGTCGTCTTCCCCGGACACTGCGTAGAAGCGCACCAGCGCATCGGCCTCGGCGAGCCAGCGCCCGCGGTCGGCGGCGACCACCGCCTGACTCCAGCGGGCCTCGGAGACGTACTCCGAGTCGGGATACAAGCGCTCGAGCCGCTCGAAGAGTCGGACCGCGAGTTGCGGGTCGCCCGAACGGGCCGCGGCCCGGCCGGTCAGCAGCAGGACGTGGTCCTCGTCCGACGCACCCGCGTAGCGATCGAGCCAGATCAGGCCCGCCTCGCGCAGGGCGAGGGATTCTTCGTAGGCAGGGTCGGTGAGCAGGGCGCGGTAGGCCGTGGCGGCTTCGCGCTGGGTGGCCGGGTCGAGCTCTCCGGTGATCGCTCCCCGTCGCCCGGGCGGAGCCGTGCATCCCGAGACGACGACGACCACGAGCAAACCCAGCAGGACCAGGCGGCTCATGCGTGTTCTCCGCGCGCCCGCTGGGCGAGGTACACGGCCGCCATCTCCCGGTACTCGGCCGCGTGTTCGCGCCGCGCCTCGCGGTTCTCGGCCGGCAGTTCCTTCTTCACCTTGGCGGGGATGCCGACCACCAGGGAATCGGACGGCACCTCCATGCGCTCGGGCACCATGGCCGCCGCGGCCACGATGCTGAAGCTGCCGATCACGGCGAGGTCGAGCAGCGTGCTCTTCATACCGACGAGAGCGCCCTCTTCGACGCGGGCCCCGTGGATGATCGCGTGGTGCCCGACGGTGACGTCGGGACCGAGCCAGGTCGTCGAGTGACCCTCGGTGGCGTGCAGCATGCAGCCGTCCTGCACGTTGCTGCCCCGGCCCACGTGGATCCGACCGCAGTCGCCGCGCAGCACGCTCCCCCACCAGATCGAGGCGTCGTCCTCGATCACCACGTCGCCGATCAGGACCACGTCGTCGGCCAGGTACACGTTGTGACCGATCCGGGGATACATGCCCTGGTAGGGCAGCAGGGTGGCCACGTTCAGTCCTCCTTGTCGTCGTCCTCGTCGTCGTCTTCCTCGGACGGACCACCGCCCGAACCGGACTCGCCGCGTTCCACCTGACGCATGAGTTCCTCGAGCGAGTCGTGCACCCCGCCCTCGGGCTCGGCCTCGGCCGCCGCGCTCTCGGGCGGCGGGGCCTCCTGGATCTCGATCAGGTGGTCCTGCTGACTCTCGAGCAGACCGCGCGTGAGGTAGATCGGACACTTCACCCTCACCGCGAGGGCGATCGAGTCGCTCGGCCGGGCATCGATCGACAGGATCTCCTGGTCGCGCTCGAGGAAGATCCGCGCGAAGAAGGTGCTGTCCTCGATGGTGGTGATCACCACGCGCGCCACCACCGCCCCGAGCCCGTGGATCACGTGCTGCAGGAGATCGTGCGTGAGCGGGCGCTCGAAGACCTGGTTGCGCAGCGCCATGTTGATCGAGCTGGCCTCGGCCGGACCGATCCAGATCGGCAGGTAGCGCGTCACGCCCGGGATCTTGAGCAGGAGGATGTGACTGCCCGGGTTCTTGGGGTCGGGGAGCAGACCGCCGACCTTGACCTCGACCATCTCGTTCAAACCGCGATCACTCCACCGTGAAGGCGAGGGTCTCCAGGACGGCGCCGGCTTCGGTCATGACCTTGACCTCCCACGACCCGGTCCACGACGGCAGCAGCCGCTTGCTGCTCCACGTGCGCCAACGATCGGCACCGATGTCGAGTTCCACGCGTGCCCGCGTGGTGCCCTCGTGGATCCAGACGTGGACGATGGTCTCGCCCTCGGCACCGCGGACGTCGGTGAAGCAGAACAGCCGCTCGGTGTCGGCGGCGAAGGTGTCGCCGGCATCCACCGGGGCGCGGTCCTCGACGGCCCGGCACACGGCGGCTTCGGCGATCCGCGGACCCTGCGGGGCCGCCTCCTGGGCCTCTTCCTGGGCTCCGACGGGCCGCGCGACGGCAATGAGCAGGATCAGGACGCAGAGCGTGAGCGTCGACGGTACGGAACGCATGCTCGTGGGCCTCCGGTCTCGGGGAATCGGACGACGCGGGTAGGTTGGGCAGACGAGGCACCGATGGCAAGCGGAAACCGCCCCGGATGCACCCCCGGGGCGGCTCCGACCCTCGGCTCCACCCGCGAACTCAGCGCAGCGTCTCGATGCGGCCGGCGGCCTCCGCGGCCGTCTTCGGCATGCCGCCCTCGCGCAGTGCGCTCTGCCGGCCCCCGAGGTTGCCCAGCATGTAGCGGGCGTCCTCGATGAACTCGCTGTCGGGATAGTCGTTCATGAGACGGCGGAAGAACAGCGCCGCCTCGCCGGCACTGAACAGTTCCTCGCTGGCGACGAAGCCGGCCATGAACAGGGCGTCGTCGGCCCGTTCGTGCTCGGGATGGTGCTCGATGAGGGCACGATAGTAGTCGAGCTTGGCGTGCTTGTTCATGCTCTCGCCGGCCAGGCGGTAGAGCTCCTCGGCGCTGCGCTTCTCCTGCTGGTCGAACTCTCCGAAGCGTCGAACGCCGTAGCGGCTCTCGAGTTCGGCCAGGGTGTCCTCGTAGGCCTGCTGCTGGAAGCCCGGCTTCAGTTCGCGCTCGATGCGATCGCGCACCTCTTCGAAGGGCTGCACCTCGCCGTCGCGACGCGGACCGGTCTTGATGATGTGCCAGTTCTCGCCGATCTGCACGGGCGCGTTCGTGGTCTCGGGCGGAAGCTCGAACACGAGGTCGGTGAACTCCTCGTCGAAGCCGCGCCCGAGCACGTAGCCATCGGGATTGATCCACCCCAGGGTTCCGTGGTCGTCCTTGGTCTGCTCGTCCTCGCTGTACTTCGCGGCCATGCGGGTGAAGTTCGCGCCGTCCCGCAGTTCGTTCCAGGCCTCCTGGATCTTCTCGCGGCTCGAGGTCTGGATGTGGTGCACGAGGACCCGTCCCAGCAGACGGTAGTCCTCCTGGAACTCCTCGTAGTGCTCGCGCAGGGCCGATTCGGGAATCTCCAGGCCGTCCTGGAAGTGCTTCTGGTAGTAGGACCGGAACAGCTCCTCGCGACGCAGTTCGTCGAGCGTCCACTGGGTCTCGCGCTCGCGGTGCAGGTTCTCGGCCTCGGCCTCCATCGACACGAGCATCTCGCCGACCAGGGCGTCGAGGAAGCGGGTCTCCCAGTCCTCTCCGCTGAACCGGGCCTTCTCGCCGGGCGTGAGGTTCTCGTAGCGGAAGTCGAAGTAGGCCTGCGTGATCTCCAGATCGCCGACGCGGGCGATCACCGGGCTGAAGTCACCACCGGGCCCCTCCCAGTCGTTGTCCTCGGACTTCGACTCGGTGTCGCCCCCCCCACCGCATCCGGCCGTCAGCAACGCGGTGGCGAGCAGGCCGGTGGACACGAACAGATGCAGATGGCTTCGCACGATGCATTCCTCCGCTGCGGGCCGCCCGGGCGTGGACAGCCCGGACGACGCGAATCCTTCAGAGATGCGAATCGAGGCCTTCCGCCTCGAGACGTTCCAGCAGGCGCTTGACGTCCTGCGACCGGTCGACCGGGCAGACCATCGTGACCCGATCCGTGCTGACGACCACGAGATCGTCGACGCCGATCAACGCCGTGAGCCGGTCCTCGCCGTGCACCACGTTCGACGCCGCGTCGACCGCCACGACGCGGCCGCGAAACGCGTTGCCGCTCGCGTCGTGCGGCCAGAGATCGCGCATGGCCGCCCAGTGCCCGACGTCGTTCCAGCGGAACGTGGCCGGCAGCACGACGACGTCGTCGGCGTTCTCCATGAGCGCGTAGTCGATCGAGATCGACGGAACCGCCTCGTAGGCCCTCTGGAACGCCGCGGCGAAGCCCTCGGTTCCCGGTCGCGCGGTGCGCGCCAGCGTGCGCAGGGGCTCGAGGACATCCGGGGCGTGTTCCTGCAGTCCCGCCGCCACGGCCGAGGCCTGCCACACGAACATGCCGCTGTTCCACAGGTGAAGTCCCGAGGCGAGATAGCCCTCGGCCGTCTCCAGGTCCGGCTTCTCGCGGAAGGCCGCCACCCGCAGGGCGTCGCTCCCCTCGCCGACCGGCTCTCCGGTCTCGATGTAACCGTACCCCGTCTCGGCCCGATCGGGCCGCACACCGAAGGTGATCAGGTGGCCACGGCGCGACAACTCGAAAGCCTCGGCCAGTCGCTCGCGGAAGGCGCCCGCCGGGGTGATCAGATGGTCGCTCGGCAAGACGGCGAAGGGAGCGTCTTCGCCGCGGGCGAGCAGCAGTTCGGCCGCCAGGCCCACCGCGGGCGCCGTGTTCCGTCCCACCGGCTCGGCGAGAACCTGCTCCGGAGGGATCGAGGGCACGACCTCGCGAACGGCGGCCACCAGGTCGGCGCTCGTGATGATCCACTGGTTCTCGGGCGGGACCAGGGGCTCGAGCCGCTCACAGGTGAGTGCCAGCAGCGAACCCTCGCCCGTGAAGTCTAGCAGCTGCTTCGGATGCTCGCGCCGCGACAGCGGCCAGAAACGGGTCCCCCGGCCTCCGGCGAGCACGAAGGCGTGCGGTGCCGAACTCATGCTCCGGAACCCTCGACCTCGGCCCGCGCCCGCGCGATCGCGTCCTCCACGCGGTCGCGGTAGGCCACCAGCGTCTCGGCGTCACCGGCCTCCACGCGCACCACCAGCGCGGGTTGCGTGTTGCTCGCGCGGACCAGCCCCCAGCCGTCCTCGAAGGTCACGCGCACACCGTCGATGTCGACGATCGGCGCCTGTCCCCGGAAGTGCTCGCGAACACGGTCGACCACCTCGAACTTCACGGCGTCCGGGCAGTCGACCCGGATCTCGGGCGTGGCGTGCAGGGTGGGCACGTCGGACAACAGCTCGCTCAGTGGACGATCGTGACGGGCGACGATCTCGAGCAGGCGAACGGTCGCGAAGAGAGCGTCGTCGAATCCGTACCAGTTCTCGCCCAGGAACAGGTGACCGCTCATCTCACCGGCGAGCGACGCCCCCGTCTCCTTCATCTTCTGCTTGATCAGCGAGTGGCCCGTCTTCCAGATCATGGCCTCGCCGCCGGCCGCGTTCACGGCGTCGGTGAGCGTCTGGCTGCACTTGACGTCGTGGATCACGGTCGCACCGGGCTGGCGCTCGAGCAGGTCGCGCGCGAACAGCACCAGCAGACGATCGCCCCACAGGATCTCGCCGCGGTCGTCGATCACCCCGATCCGGTCGGCGTCGCCATCGTAGGCCACACCGAACTCCAGACCCTCGTCGACCACGCGACGGGTCAGGTCCTTCAGGTACTCCGGGATGGTCGGGTCGGGATGATGGTTCGGGAACGAGCCGTCGGGCTCGTCGAACAACGCCACCGGCTCCTGGCCCAGGGCCTCGAAGAGGCGGGCGGCCACCAGCGATGCCGCGCCGTTGCCGCTGTCGTAGGCGAAACGTACGGGGCGACCGATCGACACCTTCGACCGCACGTCTTCGACGTAGGGACCGAGCACGTCGCGTTCGCCGAGCGACCCCTCCCCCGTCTCGTAGTCCTCGGATTCGATCAGCCGGCGCAGTCCCTGGATCTGCTCTCCGAAGAAGCTGCCCCCGCGCAGGACCAGCTTGAAGCCGTTGAACTCGGGCGGATTGTGACTGCCGGTGATCACCACTCCGGCCTGTTCCTCGCCGGTGGCCTGGGCGTGGTAGAAGGCCCCGGTGGGAGCAGCCCCGTAGTCGACGACGTCGCAACCAGTCGAGCGCAGTCCCCGGACGAGATGGTCACGCAGCTCCACCCCGCTGGGTCTTACGTCCCGGGCCACGCCGATCAGGGTGGCTCCTTCGCGCCGGTAGGCGGTGCCGAGTGCGCGGCCGAGGGATTCGACGAGATCGGGACGGAGGTCGGTGTCGACGACACCACGGACGTCGTACTCACGGAAGATGTGCGCCGGGACCGACATCTTCGTCTCCCTGCTTGGGGACCAATCGAGTGTCGGGCCAGGACCGTCCGAGGACGGCCCCGGCACCGAACGCGGTCTACGGACGCTCGATCCACACCTGGATCTCGGCCGTCACGTCACGGTGCAACTTCACCGGAACGGTGTAGTTGCCCAGCGCTCGCAGCGGCTCGTCGAGCATCACCTGCTTGGCCTCGACCGCATGACCCTTCTCGGCCAGGGCCGAGGCGATCATCTGGGCCGTGACACTGCCGTACAGTCTGTCCTCGTCACCGGCCGCCGCCGAGATCTTCACCGCCACGTCCTTCATGGACTCGGCGAGTTCCTCGGACGACTTCCGGTCGCGGTCGTCACGCGCCTCGAGCGCGGCCAGCCGGATCTCGAGTTCCTTCTTCTTCGCGGTGTCCGCGCGAACGGCCAGCCCCTCCGGGAACAGATAGTTCCGGGCGTAGCCATTCGCGACGTTCACGGTCTCGCCGCGACGGCCGACCTTGTCGACGTCGTGCAGCAGGATGATCTGCATGGTCGGCCCCCTAGCGGTAGTATTCCTTCACGTACGGAAGCAGAGCGAGGTGGCGGGCCCGCTTGACGGCCTTGGCCAGCTCACGCTGCATCTTCGGCGAGGTGCCGGTGTTGCGCCGCGGCGAGATCTTCCCGCGCTCGCTCACGAAACGGCGCAGCAGCTCGATGTCCTTGTAGTCGATCGCCACGATTCCGTTCTCGGTGAACCAGCACTTCTTGGGCTTTCCACCCCGCCGATCCGCGCGCTTCTTCTTGCGACGGTTGTCGCGCTTGCGACTGGCCATGCTCTACTCCTCCTCTTCTTCGCCGGCACCCTCGACGCTCAGCTTGCCGCGCTTGGCCTGACTGGCGCGATTCTGCTCGGCCCACTCCTCGTCGACCACGATCAGGTGGCGGAGCACCTTGTCGTCGAGGCGCAGGTCGCGGTCGGCCACGACCACGAGCGAGTTGTCGGCGGTGAACTTGAGCAGATGGTAGTCGCCGTTGGTCTGCTTCTCGATCGGATAGGCCAGCTCGCGGCGACCCCAGTGGTCGTGGAGCTGGACCTCGCCCCCGTGCTCGGCGACCGAGTTCCGGAAGCGATCGACGATCGCCGTGGCGTCGGCTTCCGAGATCCCCGGATGCAACACCACGACGCACTCGTACTTCTGCACGCTTGGCCCTCCCTGTGGACTCAGGCGGCCCGGCTCGACCCCCGCGACCTCGCGGCGGTGCGTCCGGGCAGGGACGGATGGCCGGCCGATCTCCCCGAGGGGGTCGCAGCCGAGCCGTCCAGTGTAGAGCGCCGCCACGGCGCTCGCAAGACGGGGCGGGCGCGGGGCCCGCCCCCGAGAATCAGCCGATGAACCAGGGCAGGAACACGAGTGCCACCACGGTCATCAGCTTCACCAGGATGTTGAGCGAGGGCCCCGAGGTGTCCTTGAAGGGGTCACCCACGGTGTCACCGACGACGGCAGCCTTGTGGGCCTCACTGCCCTTGCCACCGTACTCGCCACCCTCGATGTACTTCTTCGCGTTGTCCCACGCGCCGCCGGCGTTGGCCATGAAGATGGCCATCATCACGCCGGTGACCAGGGCCCCGGCCAGCAGACCGCCGAGCGCCGGCACGCTCCAGAGGCCCACGACGATCGGCGCGGCCACGGCCATCACGCCCGGCAACACCATCTGCTTGAGCGAGCCGGCGGTCGAGATCGCCACGCAACGCGCCGCATCCGGATCGGCCTTGCCCTCGAGCAGCCCCGGGATGTCGCGGAACTGACGACGGATCTCGTCGACCATCTTGTTGGCCGCCCGGCCCACCGCGCGCATGGTCATGGCGCTGAACAGGAAGGGCAGGAAACCACCGATGAGCAGACCGAGGATCACGTCGGTGCTGTTGATGTTCAGGATCAGGCTCATGTCGCTGTCGACCAGGTCCGTGGCCCCCTGCTCGCCGAGTTCCTTCCCGGCCCGGGCGCAGAAGGCGTTGAAGAGGGCCAGGGCGGTCAGCGCCGCCGAGCCGATCGCGAAGCCCTTGCCGATCGCCGCGGTCGTGTTGCCGACGGCGTCGAGGGCGTCGGTGCGGTTGCGGACCTCGGGCTCGAGCTCGGCCATCTCGGCCAGACCACCGGCGTTGTCCGCCACCGGTCCGTAGGCATCGATACCCAGCGAGATACCCAGCGTGCTGAGCATGCCGACGGCCGCGAGGGCCACGCCGTACACGCCGCCCAGGTAGTAGCTGACGAAGATGCCGATGCAGATCATGGCCACCGGCAGCGCCACCGACTCCATCCCCGTGGCCAGACCATGGATGATGTTCGTCGCACTGCCCGTCTGGCTCTGCTCGGCGATGTTCTGGGCCGGCTTGGTCTCGGTGCTCGTGTAGTACTCCGTGAGCTTGCCGATCGCGACGCCCACCAGCAGGCCCGCGGCGATCGCGCCGAAGAGATTCAGGCCCGAGACTCCGTCGGGGAACTCCATGGCCGTCACGAGGAAGTAGCCGGCGACCAGCACGATGATCGATGCGACGACCAGACCGATGAACAGGGCGTTGTGGACGCCTTCCTCGCTCTTGGCCCGCACGAAGAAGGTCCCGATGATCGACGCGACGATTCCGATCCCCGCGATGGCCAGCGGCAGCAGCACCATGCTGGCGAGATTCGCGTCGCCCGCGTAGAGGAACGCGCCCAGGGTCATGGTCGCGATCAGCGATCCGACATAGCTCTCGAAGAGGTCGGCACCCATACCGGCCACGTCGCCGACGTTGTCACCCACGTTGTCGGCGATGGTGCCGGGGTTGCGCGGATCGTCCTCGGGAATCCCGGCCTCGACCTTCCCGACCAGGTCGGCCCCCACGTCCGCCGCCTTCGTGAAGATGCCGCCACCCACACGCGCGAAGAGCGCGATCGAACTCGCGCCGAAGCTGAAGCCGAGAACGTGCTCGAGGGCCTTCTCGGTGTACTCGCCGCCGGCGTAGACCGTGGTGAAGATCACCACGCCCAGAAGCGCGAGGCCGACCACGCTCATGCCCATGACCACGCCCGAGCTGAAACTCACGCGCAACGCCGGCATCAGGCCTCCACGGGCCGCCTGCGTGGTCCGCACCGCCGCGCGCGTCGCGGTGTACATGCCGAAGTAGCCGGCCAGTGCGCTGGCGAGCGCACCGCACACGAAGGAGATGGCGGTCTGCGGACCGAGCCCGTCGTCACTCGGCGACAGGCCGATGGCCACGGCTACGATCACCACGAAGATCGCCAGCCACTTGTATTCGGCGGCGAGGAAGGCCGCCGCTCCCGCCTGGATCTGTCGCGAAATCTCCTGCATGCGGTCGGACCCGGCGTCCTGCTTCATGATCTGGCCGAACTTCACGAACGCGAAGATCAGGGCCAGCAGGCTCGCCGCACCGGCAGCGATCAGGAAGGTGTCCATCGAAACATCCTCTCTCGTGAACTGTGCGGGGACCAACCCGCGATCAGGGGAGCGCCCGGGGCGCCTATCCGTTGAATCGACTCATCGTCGCCTCGACCCCGTCGACCACCCAGCAGCGCACGGCCTCGGCCGCGCGTCCGAGCATCGACTCCACGTCTTCCCACTCGCCGTTCTCGAAGTCGGAGAGGACGTAGTCGGCGAGATCCTCGTCCTCCGGCGGCGGTCCGCACCCCAGGCGTAGTCGTGCGTAGTCGCCACTTCCGAGTTCCTGCTGGATCGACCGGAGCCCGTTGTGACCACCGTGCGAACCCGAGCGCCGCGTGCGCAGCCGTCCCAGGTCGAGCGCGACGTCGTCCACCGCCACCAGGATCCGGGGCCGCTCCAGACCTTCTCGCTCCAGGACCTGCGCCGCGGCCAGGCCCGAGCGGTTCATGAAGGTCGTCGGACGGACCAGGACCAGCCGGTGGCCGGCAAGGTCACCCTGGCTCGACAGGTAGTCGCCGCGTCCCGCGGAGGGTTTCCACCCCAGGTCGGCCTCGAGCCGGTCCAGGAGCATGAAGCCCAGGTTGTGGCGGGTGTGACGGTACCGTGCGCCGGGGTTGCCCAGGCCGAACACCAGTCGATCGCCGTCCGCCGCCGGTTCCGGACCGGGGGCGGGCGTGTCCACGACTAGTCTTCGCGCTCGCCGACGGGCGTCTCTTCCTCGCCCTCACCGGCGGCCTCGGCAGCCTCTTCCTCGCCCTCGACGGCCTCTTCCTCGCCCTCGGGCTCGACCTCGAGCTTGGTGCTCGACACGCTGCAGATCGTCAGCTCGGGGTCGTCCACGACCTCGAAGCCCTCCGCCGGCACGTCGCTGATGTGCAGGGCGTCGTTGATGTGCAGCCCCGAGATGTCGAGTTCGATGTCCTCGGGGATCTTCGTCGGCAGGACGCGAATGGTCACGTCGCGACGGCCCCAGCTGAGCACGCCGCCCTCGAGCTTGACGCCCACGGGCGTGCCCTGGGGCGAGACCGGGACCGAGACATCGACGGGCACGTTCAGGTCGATGGCCAGCAGGTCGAGGTGGATGATGTCACGCGACACGGGATGTCGCTGGATCTCCTTCACGATCGCAGCGTTGTCCCAGTCCGACCCTTCGAGGTCGAGCCGGATCACGGCGTTCGTCCCGGAGCGGGTGCCCAGCGCCTTCCGCAGTTCGGCGGCGTCGACGCTGCACATGAAGGGATCGGTCTCGTAGCCGTAGACGATCACGGGGACGCGATCGGCCTGGCGGATCTTGCGGGCCACTCCCTTGCCCGCGCCCTCGCGCGGACGGGCGGCCAGGTTCACGGTAGCCATGTGGTCTTCGTCCTCTGTTGGGTCGCGCCCGTCTCCGCGGGCGCGGAAATCCGCCGGACCCGGGCCGCGAAGCCCGGCGACGGCGATTTCGTGGAACCGAAGGGAACGAGGGCCGGCGGCGGCACCGACCGCGCCCGAGCGGGCGTCGGAACGGGTGGCCACGGCACAACCCGCGACATCCTAGTCGCACGACCCGGCCGCCGCCAGCACGGGCGGCCCACCGGGAACGGAGGAGTCTACACGGACGGCCCTCGCGACGGAAGCCCCGACATCGATCAGAGGAAGAGCGACGAGATGCTCTGCTCCAGGTGGATCCGCTTGATCGCCTCGGCCAGCAGCTGCGAGATGTCCAGGACCTCGATCTTCCCGCACTCGTCGTGGCGATCGAAGTGGATGGTGTTGGTGACCACGACCTCGCCCACCGGCGCCTCGTTCAGGCGGTCGAGCGCGGGCCCGCTCAACAGCGCGTGGGTCGCGCACACGTCGACCTTGCGAGCTCCCTGGTTGGCGACCAGCTCCTTGGCCGCGTCGCACATGGTCCCCGCGGTGTCGATCATGTCGTCGAAGATCACGACGTCGCGATCGCGCACGTCGCCGATGAAGTTCATCACCTCGGCCTGGTTCGGTCGTGGTCGCCGCTTGTCGATGATGTTGAGCGTGGCCCCGAGCTGCTTGGCGAAGGCCCGGGCCATCTTCACCGACCCCACGTCGGGGGCCACCACCGCGAGACGATCGAGGTCGCGCGTGTGCGTGAAGTGCTCGAGCAGGACCGGCGCCGCGTAGAGATGGTCCATGGGGATGTCGAAGAAGCCCTGGATCTGCGCCGCGTGCAGATCCATGGTCAGCATGCGATCGGCTCCCGATGTCGTGATCAGATTGGCCATCAGCTTGGCCGAGATCGGCACCCGCGGTTGGTCCTTCCGGTCCTGCCGAGCGTAGCCGAAGTAGGGAACGACCGCCGTGATCCGTTGCGCCGAACTCCGGCGCGCGGCGTCGAGCAGCAGCAGGAGTTCGAGCAGGTTCTCGGCCGGAGGCTGCGTCGGCTGGATGATGAAGACGTCGGCGCCGCGGATGTTCTCCTGGATCTTCACCCGCAGCTCGCCGTCACTGAAGTTGTGGATGTCGACGTCGGTCACCGAGACGTCGAGGTACTTGCAGATCCTGACGGCCAGGTCCTCGTGACCTCGGCCCGAGAGCACTCGCAGGCGTCTTCCCATCGGCAACGGTCTCGTCCTTCAGCTCGGAGCGGGTGAATCGTGTTCGGACCCTTCGTGAAAAAGAGCGCGGATCCCCCGGAGCCGGAGAACCCGCCACGAATCCCGTGTGCGCTCCCTGGGTGGTCGACGGAATCGACGCCGGGACCAACGGATCAGTACGCATCCTCCGCTGCGAACTCACCGTGATCGCCGCGATCCTCGTCGGTGTCCCGGCTCCCCTCGTAGGAGCCCGCCGCCGTCCGATTCCGCTCTTCCTTGTAGGCAGTGATGACCGCCCCCTCGAGCCACTCGCGGGTCTCGCGGTTGATCGGATGGGCGACGTCCTGGAAGCTACCGTCCTTGCGTCGCCGCGAGGGCATCGCGACGAACGTACCATTGGCACCCTCGATGATCTTGAGACCACGGATCACGAGCATGCCATCGAGCGTGATACTGGCGAAGGCCTTCAATTTCTCGTCGTCGCGTAGCGTGATGCGAATCTCGGTGATGTCCACCGCTCACCATCCCTCGAGCGTCGGCCTCTCGGGAGTCAGCCTGTGTGGCTGCCCGTGGGCACCGGAAAGAACTCTTCCGACCAACGACCAGGCACCGGGACGGAGCGGGAGCCGACCATCACGAGTCGATCAGAGTCACGCCATGACGAATCGGCCGGGCGATCCTCGTTGCATACCCCGTGGGTGACAGGCGTTCCCGGGCGCCCTCTGCTTCCTCGATCGTATCGTAGACCGCGTAGACGGTGGGACCACTACCGCTGAGCATTGCCAACCGCGGGCGGGTGTCGAGCAGCTCCAGATGCAATCGACGCAGCTGCGGATGACTCGGGAAGACGTAATCAGCCAAACGGTTGTGACCAGGCCACATACGGTCGGGAAAGCGCGAGAGCAGGGCCTTAATCGTCTGGAGGTTAACTTTGGGTGTATGGCGAGTCAACCCCATTCTCAGGCCCTTGTAGGCATCGGCGGCGGACAACGTCATGGGTGGCGTCACCAGCAGGAAGACACCTCTGCCACTGGTGTTGAGCGGCGTCAGTTGTTCACCGATTCCACGCCCGAGCGCCACACCGCCGCGCAGGAAGAACGGCACGTCGGCACCCAGCGTGGTCGCCATGTGGAGCAGTTCGTCGTCGTCGAGCTCGATTCCCCACAGGCGCTGCACGGCCAACAACGTGGCCGCCGCATCCGACGAGCCGCCGCCCATTCCAGCGGCCACCGGAATGTTCTTCTCGATACGGATCGACGCCCCGGCGTCGACACCCGTGCGGTTTCGCACCATCTTCGCCGCACGATGGCACAGGTTGGTGCGATCGTTCGGAACCCCGGGATGCTCGCACGTGACGTGGATCGGTCCGCGGGTGGCCTCGAGCGTGATCGTGTCGTACACGTCGAGCGCCTGGAAGATGGTCTCGATCTCGTGGTAGCCGTCTTCGCGCTGGTACAGCACCTCGAGGTGCAGGTTCACCTTGGCCGGTGCGCGGGCGACGATCGTTTCCCTCATGCTCCCCCGATCCGCGGGCGTCCCACCCGTCGGTAGTCCTCGTCCAGGCGACCCCACGGGGTGCGTTCGTAGGTCCGGACCCAGCCACGGCGTCGCAGTCGGGCGATCCAGCGCGTAGGATCGATGCGATCGAGCCAACGAGCCCCTCGCCGCCGTCCCGACCGCGCGCGAGCGAGCGCGTGTCCGCCGTGCGGCGCGGCGCCGCCGGCCGACGAGGCCCCGAATCCACCGCCGACGATTTCGATCGCACCCGGCGTCAGGTCGCGGCGTTCGGCCTCGGCCACCGTACGCAGCCACGGTACGCGCTCGGGATCGAAGCCGAGCACGCGCGCGGCCACCGCGTCGATCGTCAAGGGGTCGGAGCCGGCCAGCAGCAGGTCGTGCAGTTCGGGGCGCCGACCGGGATCGGTCGCACCACAGACGGTGGCGTCGAGCAGGTAGAGGGTGCTCGCGAAGACGGCATCGTGCAGTCGCAGCAGGTCGATCATCGTCTGCGGATCGCGCCGCTGCAGCTCGTCGGGCCGGGCGACCGTGCGCAGCGCGCCGTCCACAGCACCACTCCACCCCGCGTCGGGATCGCGCACCAGGGCACCGCAGTGGATCAGGTCGCGTCCGATCAGGTCGGCGTCGACGGTGGGTTCGGCTGCCCGCTGTCCGCGCAGCCACGGAAGATCGACCCGGGGTGCCGCGCGGCGTTCCTCGTCGCCCTCGGCGACGAGAGCCTCCGCGCGGGCATCATGGTGCGCCAGGACCCGTGCCACGGCCTGGTCGACCGTCCGCTCCGGATCCCATCCGACCGCTCCGACCCGAGGGGTGGCCGTACCCGGGCGCTCGGACATCTGCGTCAGGACGGCATCGAGGGTCCACGGCGGGGTCGCCGTGCCGGGACCGGACCGAGGAGCGTCGAACACGACCCACGTCCCCGCCGCCGACGGCGACGGCCGCGTCCGCAACAGACGCAGCGCCCGTGCCACGTCCTCGCCCACCGTTTCCGGCTGGGTGCGGATCGCGACGACGCGGGTGCGTGGCATGACGACTCTCCCTCTCTCGGGACTCGCGGCGACGACCTTCGGGATCAATGCCCGTAGACGATCCACACGACGACGATCACCCACAACACCACCGTCGAGCTGATGGAACGATCGGTGAGGAGCATCTCCGACGGATCGGCACCCTTGTCCTCTTCGGTCACCAGGTAGAGGTATCGCGTGAGACCGAAGAACACGAAAGGAACGGTGTAGACCAACGCTTCGGTCCCGAAGTTCTCCACGGTCTCGGGCCAGATCGTGTAGATGGAATAGCAGAGCACCGTGATCGACACCGTCACCGTGGTCAGGCGATCCACGAGTTCCACGCTGTAGGCACGCAGCACGCGGCGGTGCTCGTGCGAAACCGACTTCAGCTCGTGACGGCGCTTGCCCAACCCCAGGAACAACGACAGGAAGAAGGTGCACAGCAAGAGCCACGGCGAGATGCGCACGTCGGTACCCGCGCCGATCAGGACCTCGGCCCCGGCCAGGGCGCGCAGGACGAAGCCGGTGGAGATCGCGATCACGTCGAGCAGGACCTTCGAACGCAGCACGAAGCTGTACAAGGTGTTGAGCAGGACGAAGGCGACCGACGTCGCCAGGAACCCGATCCCCAGCCATGCCGCCACAGAGAAGCCACCGGCGAGCAGCACCACCAGCGCGATCACCGCGTCGCGCACCGGCAGGCGTCCCGAGGCGATCGGCCGCAGTCGCTTCTTCGGGTGGACCCGGTCCTTCTCGCGGTCCTTGAGATCGTTGAGCACGTAGACGAAACCGCTCAGCGCGCAGAACACGAGGAAGCCGATCGTGGTGCGCAGCAGGAGATCGGTCTCGCCGAGGTTCAGCGAGAAGATCAGCGCGGCGAACACCACGAGGTTCTTGGTCCACTGCCGCGGGCGCATGCTGCGCAGGACTTCGAACGGGGCCATGTCTCCGGGTCCGATCAGTAGGCGTTCTCGCCGCGCAGGACGTGCACCACGGTGCGCAGCAGGATCTGCAGGTCGAGGGCCAACGACCAGTTCTCGACGTAGTAGAGGTCGTACAGCGTACGAACCTCGATGGGCGTGTTGCCGCGCAGGCCGTGGACCTGCGCCCAGCCGGTGAGTCCGCTGCGGACCCGATGGCGCTCGAGATAGCGAGGGATACGTCCCTGGAAGTCGTCGACGAAGACCTCGCGCTCGGGCCGCGGCCCCACGAGACTCATGTCACCCTTGAGCACGTTCAGGAACTGCGGCAGTTCGTCGAGGCTGTAGCGACGCAGGAAGGAACCGATCGGAGTCCGGCGCGGGTCGTCTTCTTGCGTCCACACGGGCCCCGACTCGGCCTCGGCGTCGACGCGCATGGTCCGGAACTTCAGCATGCGGAAGGTGCGGTTGTCGCGGCCCAGCCGCTCCTGACCGTAGAACACCGGCCCCGGCGAGGTGACCTTGACGGCCACGGCGAGTGCAAGGATCAGGGGCGAGGTCAACAGCAGCAGGACCGAGGCCCCGGTCAGGTCGAAGGCCCGCTTCACGATCCGGTCCATCCCCGACAGCCCCGTCTCGCGCACGCTGATGAACGGAACGCCGGCGATCTCGCGCAGGCGCATGCGACTCGAGTGCAGGCGCTTCATGTCGGGCACGAACTGCACGTCGACGCTGCGGTCGCCGAGACGCTCGGCGATCTCGGTCACGCGTCGCAGCTGCCGGAAGGGAAGAGTGAGCAACACCAGGTCCACCCCGTACTCGTCGACGATCCGGTCGATCTCGTCGACCGGGCCGAGCACCGCCAGCTGGCGCCCCGAATCGTCGCTGCTGCCGTCGGCGTCGCCCTCGGGATCCTCGTCGACCACCTGCCCCACCGGCTGCAGCCCGAGTCCAGGTTGCGCGTCGAAGGTCTCGAGCAGGCGCCCGCGCATCGACGTCGCGCCGAGGAACAGCACGCGCACCGCTCCCATGCCCTGCCGCAACCAACGGCGCAGCCACGCGCGCGCCATGGCCCGTCCCACGGTGAGGAACAACAGGCTCAGGGTGAAGAAGATCGCGAAGAAGGTCCGCGAGTAACTGGCACTGCGCACGAAGAAGGCCAGGGCGAGCACGACGAGACTACCCACCACCACGCCGCGGATCAGTCCTTCGAGATCGTCGGCCAGCGACTTCGTGCGGCGCGGGTCGTAGAGGCCGTTGTGGTAGAAGATCCCGGCCCAGATCACGAGCAGGGCGAAGCTCGTGAAGAGGTACTGCCCGTAGGGAGGAATCCCGAGCGGCGACGGCATCCATCCGCTGAGGAAGCGGATGGCGTAGGTGAGCTGGAAGGCGGCCTCGAGCATGAAGAGGTCCACGACGAGCAGGACCGCCGGGAAGACCAGGTCCCCGCGCTTGCCCACCCGCTTCCGGGCCTCGGCTCGCTGCTGCTCGTCTGCGGTCACCGTCGGGTCCGTCGCCGGCCGCGGTTCGCGCGCGGCGGCGGGTTCGGCCTTCACGATTCCCGGTCCCTCCCGGTCGTACGCTGCGGGCCCTCGTGCGCGATCGCCCGGCCCACGACGTCGACGTAGCGCTCGACGAAGCGCGGCGTGGCGAAGTCCTCGGCCCAGGTCCACATGGCCCCGCGGTCCCACACGTCGCCGCGCGCCTCGAAGTCGTCGAGCGCGGCGGCCAGGGCCTCGGGTCCCTCGCCCTCGTACAGGACGCCGTTCAGACCGTCGCGGACCGAGTCGAGCACCCCTCCGAGGCCACGCGCCACCACCGGCAACCCGGCCGCGGTGGACTCGACGGGCGTGATCCCGAAGTCCTCGATCCCCGGGAACAGGAAGGCCCGGCGCCGGGCCATCAGTCCGGGGAGTTCGTCGTCGGGCACGAAGCCCAGGAACCGGATCCGATCGGTGGCCCCGAGTTCCCGTGCGCGGGCCCTCAGGGCGGCCTCTTCGGGCCCGGTCCCGGCGACGTCGAGCCTGCGCCCCGTCCGGGCGCAGGCATCGACCGCGTGATCGATGCGTTTGTACGGCACCAGGGCCGACACGGCAAGGTAGCGATCCTCGCGCTCGGGCGCCGGCTCCGGGGGACGGAAGCGCTCGACCTCGACCGGCGGGGCCACCACCTCCACCCGCTCGGGTTCGACCTCGTAGAAGCGCAGGATCCGCTCGCGGACGAAGTGGCTGTTGGCGATCCAGCGGTCCACGCGGTCGACGGTCTCGCGGTCCCAACGGCGCAGGCGGGCCGCCTCGCGTTCGATCAGCCACCGCTTCGGGCCCGTCCAGTGGCCGAAGTAGTCGTCGAAACGGTCCCAGACGTAGCGCATGGGCGTGTGGCAGTAGCACACGTGGACCGCACCGGGCGCCGCGCGCGCCCCCTTGGCGACGCAGTGGCTGGTGCTGAGCACCAGATCGTACCCGGAGAGGTCCAGGCGATCGATCCAGCCCGGGAACAAGGACAACAACCAGCGGTAGTAGTCCTCCACGCCCGGCAGCCGGTTCATCCACGAGGCCCGAACCCGGCGATCCTCGATCGCCGGACGCGTCGAGCCGGGCACGTGGATCAGGGTGAACAGATCCGCTCGCGGAGCGAGACCCGCGATGGCGTCGAGGACCTTCTCGCCGCCGCGGTAGCCCGTGAGCCAGTCGTGGACCAGCGCCACCCGACCGTAGTCGTCCAGCGACGCCACCGGCGCGCTCAATCCACCGCCCCCGGGT
>CAZQHE010000022.1:20547-39666 GCA_964593155.1 uncultured bacterium | reverse complement strand
GGCGAAGGCCGCAGCGCGAGCGACGCCCGGCCGTCGGCGGCGCGCACGATCTCGCCGCGGCCGTCGTTGCCCACGCGCACTTCGTGGCCGTTCAGGCCCATGGCGGCGTCGATCACCTGCAACTGCGGTTGCAGGCCGGGCTGCGGCGTGAACTCCACGGCCAGGGTCTCGACGTCGAAGAGCGTGCCGGTGGTTCCCCAGATCCCCACGCGCACCTCGTCGGCGGTGACGACGACGTCGCCGAAGGTCAACGTGGTTCCCGGTTCGAAGAGCAGGGCGATCGCGCCACCGCCCGGACGGTCGGCGGTCTGGGGCTTCGTCTGCTCGATCTCGTCGGAGATCTGCTCGAAGGTGCTGCTCAGCGGCGTGCCGAGTCCGCCCGTCCCGTTCGGCGCCGTGGAACCCTCGAACAAGGGGCTCGTGGCCTCGGTCGCCGCCTCCTCGTGCACGGGATTGCCGTTCTCGAAGGCGCGCACGGTCACCGCGTGCTGGCGCAGCCGGTCGCCGAGGATCTCGAGAGTGAACCGCATGCCGCTGCCCTGGGCGGTTCCGTTCAAGCGCAGGAGTTCGGTGGTTCCGTCTTCGAATCCGAAGCCGGCGGTCGTGCTCATCCTGTCGTGGATGGACTCCGGAGCCATCCATCGGATCGGGCCGACCTTCGTGTCGGAGCCGCCGCCGGCCGCGGGCGAAGCCTCGAGCGTCAGCCCGTAGGGCAGGCCGGGCTCGGTCGGCTGCAACGTGAAGCCGTCGGCGGTCTCGCTCGCGCGGGTGCCGTCGGCGGGGCGCAGCGGCCAGTCGGTGAGGTCGGCGGCGTGGACGGGCGTGGCGACCATGGACGCCGCGGAGGCGAACAGAACCAGAAACGCGAGAGACAGACGCATGGGGACCTCGGCGATCGAAGGGGTGGGTGATGCCGATGCATCACCGATGCCGAGTGTAGCGCACGAGTGAAGCTGTTTTCAGCGAGGAAAGGGGGGCGGGTTCGGGTTCTTCGTAGAGGGGGCTGTGGAAACGGAAACGCTGGGGCGTTTCCACGGATCGCGGGCAACGCCAGCACGTTGCACGACACGGATGTCAACGTCCCCGCGTTTGCGTTTCGTGAACTCTTCCCACCACCAACATCGCTCCGCCGCTCCGCACCCGAACCCCCGAGACCCCGAAGACCCTGAACCCCGAAAAAGAAGAAGCCCGCCCCGCGAATGCGGAACGGGCCCGATCGACACACACATACGTGCAGGACGCGCTACGAGTGCGCCATCTCCGTCTTCCATTCCTTCCACACGTTGCCGACCAGGTCGGGACCCGGCTTCAACGTGGGCTTGCCCGGCTGCCAGCCCGAAGGGGTCGCCTCGGCGCCCTTGGACTCGCGCACCAGCTGGAAGGCCTGGATCTGCCGCAGGGTCTCGCTCACGTTCCGGCCCACCGGCGGGGTGAGCACCTCGTAGCCCTGCACGATCCCGTCGGGATCGATGAGGAAGCGGCCGCGGTTCTCGACACCGGCGTCCTCGTCGTACACGCCGAAGACCTTGCCGACCTTGCCGCCACCGTCGCTCAGCATGGGGAAGGGAACGCCACCGTCGACCATCTTCTTCAGTTCGTGGTCGTCCCACATCTTGTGGACGAACACGCTGTCGACGCTCACGGAGAGGATGTCCACGCCCAGTTTCTGGAATTCACTGTATTGCTCGGCGACCGCCGAGATCTCGGTCGCTCACACGAAGGTGAAGTCGCCGGGATAGAAGCACAGCACCACCCAGTTGCCGAGGTAGTCGCTGAGCTTCTCCGAGCCGAACCGGCCCTGTTGGTACGAGGGCGCCTCGAAGTCGGGCGCGGGCTTGCCGACGTGGATCATCGGGCTGGGCTCCTTCTGCACGGGTTGGGTGTCGTCGACGTCCTCGGGGGGCGGACCTCCGACGGGGCCGCCGGTGGGACGCGCGCAACCGACCTGGGGTTCGTCGGACATCTGGCCGACCTCCTCACGGTGCGGGGATGGATCGCCCTCCAATCAGGAAACGATCCTTCCTCGGTGCCATGATGTATCGGCATCAACCCCTGAAGGATCAGAGCCCCCGCGCCACCCGACGGAAGTGGTAGCCGTGGATCGCCAGCGTCACCGCCACCGCGAAGGCCCTGCGGTGGCGCACGAGTGCGTAGGCCAGGAAGCCCCAGTACGCCCGACGACCGCGATCCCGCAGACCGAGCACCCACATCGAACGGAACAACGCGGCCACGTCCTCGCGACGCAGGCCACGCCGTGGGCCGTGCGGCCGGTAGTTGCGCAGGAAGGCCTTGGCGCGCTCGTAGAACACCTGGGGTTCGTACAGTCGTTTCATCAACTGCCGGTACCCGCTCTCGAGCGTGTCGCGGTCGAGCTTCGGGACGAAGTTGCAGAAGGCGTCGGTGTTGTTGCCGGCACTGTCGCTCAGCAGGCGTCCCTCGCGCTTCAGGCGCTGGTAGAGCTTGGTGCGCGGGAGTGCGTTGAGCAGTCCCACCATGGCCGTGACCACGCCCGTGCGCTGGATGAACGCGAACTGCCGCTGGAACACGTCGGGCTGGTCGTGGTCGAAGCCCACGATGAACCCACCCATGACCTCGAGCCCGGCGTTCTGCAGGATTCGCACGGACTCCTCGAGATCGGTGCGCACGTTCTGCAGCTTGTGGCACTCGCGCAGGGCGTCCTGGTCGGGGGTCTCGATGCCCAGGAACACCTTCTTGAAGCCGGCGCGGACCATCAGCGCGAGCAGCTCCGGGCTCTGGGCGAGGTCGACGGTGGCCTCGGTCAGGAAGTCCATGCGGATGCCGGTCCGCTCGCGCCAGTCGATCAGCGCGCGCAGGAACTGCCGGGTCTTGCGGCGGTTGCCGATGAAGTTGTCGTCGACCACGAAGACGTCGCGGCGCCAGCCGGCGCGGTGCAGCGCCTCGAGCTCGGCGATCATGTGCTCGGGTGTCTTGGTGCGCGGCACGTGGCCGTTCATGACGACCACGTCGCAGAACTCGCAGTCGTGCGGGCAGCCGCGCGAGAACTGCACCGACATGGTGGCGTAGCGGTCGAGGTCGAGCAGGTCCCAGCGCGGGACCGGTGTGTGGTCGAGGCAGGGGAAACCGTCGGGCTCGTAGAACCGCTGCAGCGTGCCGGCCTCGAGGTCGGCGACCAGCCGTTCGATCACGTCCTCGGCCTCGCCCAGGCAGAAGTGGTCGATCTCGGGGAAGTCCTCGTGGCCGGTCGTGAACAACGGACCACCGGCGATCACCGTGCGCCCGCGCTCGTGGCACCGGCGGGCGATCTCGTGGGCCGACTCGCGGTGGACGATCATGCCGCCCAGGAACACGACGTCGGCGGCGTCGACGTGCTCGTCGCGCAGGGGTTCGACGTCGAGATCGACCAGGCGCAGGTCCCATTCGTCGGGGAGCATGGCGGCCACGGTGAGCAGGCCCAGCGGTGGGTGCGTGGCGCGCTTCGACACGAAGGGCAGGGCGTGGGCGAAGCTCCAGAAGGTGTCGGGCGTCTTGGGCGAGACGAGCAGGACGTTCACGGGAACTCCTCGGAAAGAGGGGAATTCCCAGGAAATCCTAGGGATTCCGGGCGTCGACTGCAGCGGGTGAAAATGCTTCAGGGGTGCGATCTCTTGATCTGCAGGTGTCGAATCTGTGACAATGGAGGGTCGAACCCCTTCCGACCGGAGGCTCCATGCGCATCCAGAAGGAGGTCGCGCTCGCCCTGGCCCTGGTGCTGGCCCTTGCCGCCGCACCCGCGCCCGACGCCCGCGCGACCACCATGCTCCCACAGAACCTGGTCGACCTCGTGTCGCTCTCCGAGCACATCGTCGTCGGCGACGTGATCGGCCTGAGCGACGACTTCGACGCCCAGGGCGTTCCCTACACCGAGATCACCGTCCGCGTCGACGAGACCATCCAGGGGTCCAGCGGATCCACGCTGACCTTCCGTCAATTCGGACTGCTCGAAGCGCGCACCCTTCCCGACGGCAGCCGCTATCTCGGCGTCACCCCTCCGGCCTGGCCGGAGTTCCGGGTGGACGAAGAGGTCATGCTCTTCGTGCACGAGGGCTCGCGGGTGACGGGCCTGAAGACCACCGTGGGTCTTCTGCAGGGCAAGTTCACCATCCGCGACGGCCAGATCTCCAACGGTGTGGCCAACCGCAACGTGTTCCACCACGTCGACCTCGATCCTTCGCTGCTCAGCGCACGGCAGGCGAAGGCCGTGCAGGAACCTGCGACCATGGAAGCCGACGCGTTCATCGATCTGGTGCGCACCGTCGTGAAGGAACGCTGGGTGGAAGAGGGGAGGCTGAGCCATGCGCAGCACTAGCCGTCTCCTCGCCGCGCTGGTCGTCGTGACCGCGCTCGCTCCGGCCGCCCGGGCCGGTGGTCCGCTGTTGCTCTTCGATCCCGCGTCGCAGACGCCCTACGCCTGGGGCCCTTCGGTCTCCATGTACACCGACCTCGGTCCCTTCGGGTCGGTCACCAATGCCCGGGCCGACGCCATCACCGCCGACGCCGCGGCCACGTGGAGCGGGGTGCCGACCTCGTCGTTCAGCGCGTCGGTGGTCGGCGACGTCGGTAGCATCGGCCTGCCCGACATCACGGCCGCCAACGCCAACCAGGTGGTCGGTGTGTTCAACGGGGGCGGCATCCACGTGATGTACGACACCGACGGCACGCTCATCCAGAACTTCTTCGGCGCGCCTCCGGGCGTGCTGGGCATTGCCTCGCCCGAATACGCCGACGGCGCGACGCTCACCGAGAGCTGGATGGTGATGAACGGGGCGGCGGTGAACGCCGGCGACCTTCCGAACGCCGATTCCTTCGCCGGCGTGTTCACGCACGAGATGGGCCACGCCATCAACCTGGCCCACACCCAGACCAACGGCGGCATCATCTTCTTCGGCGACGACCGGGGGCCCGGTGGCTGCGGCCTTCCGTACACCGGTGGCACGCTCGGCCTCGCCCAGACCGAGACCATGTTCCCGTTCATCGATCCCAGTCCGGGGTCGACGGGCGTGGCCCAGGCCACGGTGTCCCACCTCGACGACCAGGCCACGCTGTCGGACATCTATCCGGCGGCCGGGTATCCGGGCAACCTCGCCACCATCGAGGGCACGGTGTTCGACACCGACGGCACGACGCCGTTGACCGGTGTGAACGTGATCGTGCGCAACGTGGCCGACGCCTACGACGATGCCCAGTCGGCCATGTCCGGCGACTTCACGCAGGGTGCGCTCGGTCCCGACGGTCGCTTCCGCCTGACGGGTCTCACCCCGGGCGCCGACTACGTCCTGTACGTCGACGAGATCATCCAGGGGGGCTTCAGCACGCCGCCGGTCCAGCCCCTGCCGGGACCGGAGGAGTGGTGGAACAACGGCGAGACGAACGTCGGCGCCCTCGACGATCCGTGCACCTTCACCGCGGTGAACGTGGCGGCCGGACAGACGGTGACGCTCGACGTGCAGTTGAACGACGCTTCGAGCGCGAACCCGCCGGCGATCGCCGTCACGCCCACGGGGCTCTCGTTCTCGGTGCCGCCGAACGGTTCCGACGCCGGTGTGGTGTCGATCGAGAACGTCGCCGCCGCACCCGCGGCCGACCTGAACTGGTCGGTGGGCGAGGATCCGTCGCCGTGCGACTGGCTGTCGTTCGCGCCGGCCAGCGGGGTCACCCCGCAGGGCGGGTCCAGTGCGGTGAACGTGACCGTCGACGCGACCGGTCTCGCGCCCGGGGTCTACACCTGCGATCTGGTGATCAACAGCGACGATCCGGCCAACCCGGTGGTGAACGTCGCCGTCGACCTCGAGGTGCAGGCCTCCCAGGAGATCGAGGTCGTCGTGGACGGATTCACCGACGGACCGGTGGCCCTGCAGTCGCGGCCCGACGGGAGCGGTCGCCCGCTGTCGAACGCCCTCACCTGGAGCGGCACGATCGGTGATCCGCCCGTGGCCGTCGACGCCACGATCTCGGTGCGCCTGATCGACGAGTTCGGCACGCCGGTGACCGGATTCCCGGCCGAGAGCATCGGACTCGTCGCCGAGTCCGGCGGATGGATCCAGTGCGACGGCCAGGAGATCACCGCCGACGCCGACACCGACGTCAACGGTCGCACCACGATCTCCGGGGCCCTGTTCGCCGGCGGTCACAGCGCGACGGGTGAGCTGATGCAGGTGACCGTCGACGATCCGGCGGTCACGTCGATCAGCTATCCGAACGGTCTCTCGGGTCTGGAGTACTTCGTGAACGGCCCCGACATCACAGGGGACCTGGCGAGTGATCTGGTCGACGTGGGCGAGTTCGCGATCGTGTTCTCGGGCGCGTACGACTTCGCGGCCGACCTCGTGTACAACGGGACGATCGACCTGTCCGACGTGGGCGAGTTCTCGCTCGGCTTCGGGTCGGCGTGTCCGGCGGTCCCGCCGCGCGAGGTCGCCGACGCCGGTGCCGACGACGCCGCTCCGTCCGACGGCCCCGGCGTTCCGGCCGCCGACATCGGCGTGTACTTCGACGCCGAGGGTACGCAGACGACCACGACGCTCGAGCCGGGCGCCCGCACCACGGCCTGGGTCGTCGCTCGCGGCGCCGCCGTGGAGCAGGGCGTGACCGCCTTCGACCTCGCCCTGCGCGTGTCGGACAACGTGATCGTGCACGACCGCACGCTCGTCGACGCCGCGGTGTCGCTGGGCGAGGGCGCCGATGCCCTGGCCGGCTTCGGTGCCGAGCGTCGCGTGGCCGCCGGGGAGGGACTCGCGCTCGTGCGGGTGGTCCTCGGCGTGCGTGACGACGCGCCGGCGGAGATCTGGCTGGAGCCGAGTTCACGCTCGAACCTCGAGCTGCCGTCGTTCGCCAGCGACGGCACGGTGGTCACGGCCCGTCCGGTGTCGGGTGCGGTGGAGCAGCCCGTGGCCTCGATGAACGCCGAGCTCGACGCCGTGGTCGCGCCGCGCTCGCTGTCGATGGCCGTCGCGCCGAATCCCTTCAACCCGGCCACGGAGATCCGCTTCGCCCTGCCGCAGGCCGGACGGGTGGAACTGCGGATCCTCAACGCCCGCGGTGCGCTGGTCACCGTGCTGCGCAACGAGGTGCTACCGGCCGGTGACCACGTCGTGACCTGGAACGGCACCGATCGTTCCGGGAGCACGGTGGGTTCGGGAACCTACTACTCGATGCTGGTCACCGACACGGGGACGGTCACCGAGAAGTTGATGCTCGTGAAGTAGCCGTTCCCGAACGGCGCTCGATCCAGGCCCCGGGTCCGGACGGATCCGGGGCCTTCGCGCGCCCGCCCACATCCGACGTGGCACGCGAATCGCTTATCGCTTAGGCTGTCTCAATTCCGGGCGCAATCGCCCGCGGCGACAACAGGGGTCCCATCATCCCTCCGGGACCACGCCGCCACCGACTCTTCTTGCCCCTCGCTGTTGTACGGGCCGGAACGCAGGCCCTCCGTGCGCGACGTCCGCGTACGCCTTGGCCGGAAAGCATCCATGACCGAAGAACGAACGCACGGCCCGAGCGGATTCGACCGCTTCGGGCTGCATCCTCTCGTGCTGCGCGGCATCCGCGCGGCCGGGTTCGACACCCCGCGCCCCATCCAGAACGACACCATGCCCGCCGCCATCGAAGGCCGCGACGTGCTCGGACTGGCCCAGACGGGCACCGGGAAGACCGCCGCCTTCGCCCTGCCGCTGCTCGACTGGATCGTCAGCGAGCCGGGTGAGGGCCCCAGTGTGCTCGTGCTGGCGCCCACGCGCGAGCTCGCCACGCAGATCACCGCCGAGTTCCAGACCCTGGCTCGCTTCACCAAGGCGCGCGTGGCCACGGTGTTCGGCGGAACCTCCATCAGGAAGCAGGCGGACGCCCTGCGCCGGAAGCCCGACGTGATCGTGGCCTGCCCGGGGCGCCTGCTCGATCTGATGCGTCAGAAACTGGTGCGGCTGGACAGGATCGAGGCCCTGGTGCTCGACGAGGCCGACCACATGTTCGACATGGGCTTCCTGCCCGACATCCGGAAGATCCTGGCCGCGCTGCCGCGCGACCGGCAGAACCTGCTGTTCTCGGCCACCATGCCGCCCGAGATCCGGCGCCTGGCCGACGAGATCCTCGACGAGCCGCACGTGGTCGAGCTCGCGCACCGCGCACCGGTGTCGACGGTCGATCATGCCCTGTGCATGGTCGGCGATCGTCAGAAGCGGCCACTGCTCGACCACCTGCTCGGGTCGGACGACTGCAGTTCGGCCATCGTGTTCACGCGGACCAAGCACCGGGCGAAACGACTGGCCCATCAACTGAGCCGCGCCGGTCACCGGGCGATCGGTCTGCAGGGGAACATGTCGCAGGGCCAGCGCGACCGGGCCATGCAGGGCTTCCGTCGCGGCGAGTACACCGTGCTCGTGGCCACCGACATCGTGGCCCGCGGCATCGACGTGAGCGGCGTGTCGCACGTGATCAACTTCGACGTGCCGAACACGCCCGAGGCCTACACGCACCGCATCGGCCGTACCGGGCGCTCGCAGAACGAGGGCGTGGCGTGGACCTTCGTCACCGGCGACGACGCCGCCTGGTTGCGCGCGACCGAGCGCATGATCGGCAGTTCGATCCCGCGACGCCGGGTCGATGGCTTCGAAGGCCACACGTCGGCGAGCGACAGCCGGGATCGCGGAGACAATCGGGACCGCGGCGAGCGCCGTGGCACGAGGAAGCAAGCGCCGAAGAATCGGGCGTCACGTTCCGGACGCCCGCCCCGCAACCGGAATCGCAGCCGGAGCCGGCGCGCGGGCTGACCGAACCGGGTAGCACGCGGCGGAGGCGAACCCCGTTGGCGAACGGGCCGGGGACGACCGATCAGCGGAAGTCCTCGGCCACCTTCAGCGTGCGGTGGTGTTCCACGCGGGCGACCACGATCGACGCGCCGTCGGGCGCCACCCCGAACGACTCGATGTCGATGCCCGCGTCCGAGCCGACGACCACACGTCGCGTGTCCGAGGTGTCGACGCCGGGCTCGAAGTCCTGCGCCACGATGCCGTAGTGCTGGCTGTTCTCCGAGCTGACGAACAGCACCGCGCTCTCGTCGGGCATCCAGCGGGGACGTCCGGCCGAGATCACGTCCTGCAGCCCGCGGAAGGGCGCGTCGGCACTCCACACCAGTTCGGTGGTCTCGAGGTCGCGCACGAAGACCATGGCCTTGGACTCGTCGACGTCGTTGCCGATGTAGGCCACGTAGCGTCCGGTCGGCGACACCTCGGGGATGAACAGCGAGCCGGCCGCGATGCGCACCTCCTCGCTGCCGTCGGTCCGCATCTTCCAGATGCCGTTGCGCTCGGGATTGCCGCTTCCGTAGACGACCCAATCTCCGTCGGGCGTCTGCGTCGGGTTCTCGGCGTCGACGCCGTCGCTGCTGATCTGCCGTGCACCGCCGCCGTCGGCGCGCGCCGCCCAGATCTCGAGGTGCCCGCCACGGTTGCTGCTCCACAGGATCTCACGGCCGTCGTGGCTGAAGGCGGGATCCCAGTCGTCGGCCCGGTCGTCGGTCACCTGCCGCAGTTCGCCGGTCGCGGTGTCGATGGTCCACAGGTCGAGGTTGCCGCTGCGGTTGCTCGAGAACACGATGGTGCGGCCGTCGGGCGAGAAGGCGGGCTGACGATCGCGGCTGTTGCCGCCGGTGATCTGGGTGCCGCGGGCCAGGGGATCGTCGCCGTCGATCGGCACCCGCACCAGGCTTCCCCGCCACAGGATCTCGTCGAAGACCAGCCGTTCGTCGCCGAGGAACTCGAAGCGCACGTAGTCGGCGCCACCGCCGTAGACGCTCTGGACCCAGAAGAGCGATTCGGTCTCGCCCGAGAAGGGATCGACCCGCTTGACCAGCCCCAGGGGGCTGGAGTTGTCGCCGAGCAGGCTGGTGCTGCGGGCCACCACCAATGAACGACCGTCGGGAGTCCAGGCGGCCGACGACAGCCGCAGCGGACTGGACCACGCCGTGCGGACCTCGCCGGTGTCCCGATCGATCATCACGATGCGGTTGTCGGCGGTGTTGAGCACCGCGCTCACCGAGGACCCGGTCAGCCACTGCCCGTCGGGAGACCAGCGCAGGCCGTAGACGAAGCGGCTGGTGAAACGTGCGAGTTCGCGCGCGGTGCCCGTCCGCGGATCGTGCAGTTCGACGATGGTGGTGGGGGCCGCCGCGTCGCCGGCCAGGCGCAAGGCCGCCAGGGTCTCGCCGTCGGGCGACCAGCGCACCGCCGCCACGTCGTCGAGCAGCCGTCGCGGTGCGCCACCCACGAGCGGAATCCGGTACGCCGCGGCGCTGGCTCCCTCCGCGCGCAGGAACAGCACCGACGTCCCGTCGGGCGAGAACTGCGGATCGTAGTCGTTGCCCTCGGTCAGCGGCGCCTCGACGCCGCCCTTCATCTGCCGCAGCCAGATCCGCGAGCGCCCGTCGCGGTCCGACACGAAGGCGATGGTGCGGCCGTCGGGCGAGGCGGCCGGCGACGAGTCGCGCCCGGAATGGGTGAGGGGTTGGATCTTGACCGGCTCGGGTGGGGGCGGAGCGAGCGCGCGCATTCCGGCCGCGCCGACGACACCGCCGAGCACGAGCATGACCGCCGCCAGCACCCAGGGCACGCGGCGCCGCTTCGGTTGCCGGTCGTCGACCGGCGTTGCGTTGCGGGTGGAGGCCTCGCTCACGCTGCGCAGGGCGAAGCCCAGGTCGTGGGCCGTGCGGAACCGCTGCTCGGGCGACTTCTCGGTGCAGCGCTGCACGATGCGGTCGACGAAAGCGGGCACGCGCTCGTCGGAGGCGGAGAGATCGGGCAGGTCCTCGTTCAGGATCGCGCTCATGCTGTCGGCCGCCGAGCCGCGGTCGAAGGCGGGCTCGCCCGACAGCATCTCCCACAGCACGGTGCCGAAGGAGAAGATGTCCGACCGGGCGTCCGTGTCCTCGCCGCGCACCTGCTCGGGAGCCATGTAGCGGACCGTGCCGAGGACCGTGCCCGGCGTGGTCTCGTGGGTGGCGGCCCCGAGCACGGTGTCGTCGCCCGGATCGACGGTGGCCTTGGCCAGACCGAAGTCCAGGATCTTGGCGCGGCCGTCGCGCGTCAGGAACAGGTTCGCGGGCTTGAGGTCGCGGTGCACGACGCCGCGGTCGTGCGCGGCGGCGAGGCCGTCGGCGACCTGTGCCGCCACGTCCAGGGCCGTGCGCAGTGGAAGGGGGCCCTGTCGCAGGCGTTGCTGCAGGGATTCGCCCTCCAACACCTCGGTCACCGCGAAGACGACGTCGTCGTGCTCGCCGAAGTCGTGGATGGCCAGGATGTTCGGGTGCGACAGCGCTGCCACCGCGCGCGCTTCGCGCTCGAAGCGGGCGCGGGCCTCGTCACTGTTCAGGAGGCGCGGGTCGAGCACCTTCAGGGCGACGTCGCGGCCGAGCCTGGTGTCGTGAGCACGGTAGACGGTCCCCATGCCTCCTTCGCCGAGCAGCGAGAGGATCTCGTAATGGGCGAGGGAACGACCGATCACCGTGCAGGATCTCCGGTCAGGGGCGGTCGAGAGTAGGCGGCCCCGCAGCGGACGGTCAATCGCGGTCTCGGGTCTCGCCCGCGGACCGGAGCTGCGCTAGGGTCCGCACACGAAACCGCGGCAGACGTCCGTCTCCCGCGGTTGCGCGCCGTGTGTCCTCGTCCGGAGCCCGAAGGCCGACGGGGAGTTCGACGGGGCCCGGGGTGATCCCGCGTGGTGAGCCGGCTCCCATGGCCACCCCGCGCGGATTCGACGCCCGGACCCCGAGGAGGGTCGCCGGGTCCATTCCATCCCGGCTTCATGGAGGAAGTCGCAGGTGCCGGCGCCGCGTTTACACCCAATCGTCCTCGGGGCGGCATTTTTCGCCGCTTCGATCACCGGCACCGGCCGGTGCGAGGCACAGCCGCTCTCCGGCCGCCCCGATTTCGCGGTGCCCCTGTTCGAGGACCTCGCCGCCGACACGGTGCTCACGGCCGTCGGAACCATTCCGCACCAGCCGGACCACGTGCGCTGGATCGACCGCACCGACGACGTGCCGTGGTGCGAGCGGGGCCTGACCCGCGGCGTCACCGCACGGGACCTCGACGGCGACGGCCGGATCGACCTCTTCTTCGCCCGGGCCGTCACCTGGCCGGGACGCCTCGGAGACGTCTTCACCGACCGGACCCTGGAGGGGGAGCGTCTCCCGCCGAGCCAGCTTTGGTGGAACGAGGGTGGAGGCCGGTGGCGGCGACATTCCCGTGCGCCCTGGGACGAATCGATCGTCGACCACACCTGGAGGGATCTCGACCGCGACGGCGATGCCGATCTCGTCGTCCTCGTGAATTCGGTGTGGAACCCTCGCGATGCACGGCTGGGATCCATCCGGATCTGGCGTCAGGACGTGGCCCGGCGGTTCGAGGAGGTCGTTCTCGCGCCCGACGCCTTCGAGGCCGTGCAGGATGCGGTGGACTTCGCCGTGCTCGACGCCGACCGCGACGGGCACCTCGACGTGATGTTCGTCCCCCGCGCTCCGGGCGCCGACCTGCGCGGAGTCCGGATCGCGTGCCTGCGCGGCCCGCATTTCGAACTCGAGTGGGTGCGGCGGGAACCGCTGCCCTCGTTGCCGGTGCACACGGTGCGACTGATCGCCGACGTGCAGGACGTCGACGGCGATGGTCACCGTGAGTTCGTGCTGGTCGACGGCGCGCCCTACTGGGACAGGGTGGGAACGGCGATCGCGGTGCACCACGACGCCGGGCAATGGTCGGTCCGTCCGATCGAGGGCCCCCGGGCCGGTCCGGTCTACTACGGGGTCACCCGCGCCGACGTCGACGGCGACGGCCGCGCCGATCTGTTCCACGGGCAGAGCGACTACTTCGGTGGCCGCAACGTGTTGTTGCTCCAGCGCGCGGACGGAGGCTTCGACCGGACCGACGAGCGCACCGGACTGTTCGCCGGCTATGCGTACACCGGCGGCATGGTCTTCGCCGACTTCGACCACGACGGGCGTCTCGACGGACTCCAGCCGCGCTGGGCCGCGGCCACCCGTCCGATACCGTCCGAACTGTTCCGTCAGCTCGAACCCGATGCCGTCACGCCGCGCTTCGGAGCGCTGCGCGGGGATTCGGCCCCGGAGCTGTTCGGCGCCTCGTCGGCGGGGGTGTGGTTCGACGCCGACGCCGACGGCGACCTCGACCTGCTCTTCGGGCGCATGCTCCACTACGCCGAGAGCGCACCCTATGCGATCACCCGCGACCACTTCTTCGAGAACGTCTCGCGCACGGGATCGTGGCTGCAGGTCGATCTGGAATCGCCGCGGGGTCGGCACGGCGCGCGGGTGATCGTGGTCGCCGGGGAGCGACGCCTCGTCCGCTGGTGCGGCGAGGGCGGGATGCCGA
Source organism: uncultured bacterium (assembly GCA_964593155.1). Lineage (GTDB taxonomy): Bacteria > Krumholzibacteriota > Krumholzibacteriia > JAJRXK01 > JAJRXK01 > JAJRXK01. Next base: position 26,272 of record CAZQHE010000022.1, on the reverse strand, counting down.
ACGTCTCGGAACTCCCGTGGCGCGTGCACTTCGGGCTGGGCGACGCACGGACCTACGACCGGATCGAGGTCCGGTGGCCGTCGGGGCGGACCGAGGTGTGGCCGGGTGGGGCGGTCGATCGCCGGATCCGCCTGATCGAGGGCACGGGCGCCGCGCCCTAGGGCCGGCGGACCTCGAAGCGCCCCTCGTGGATCAGCGTGCCGTCGTCGGCGGCACGCAGTCGCAGCGTGTGCGATCCGTCCGACAGCGCCGCGCGCGGCAGGACCAACCGGCTGCGCTCGAGCGCGTCGCTCCACAGGTCCGAGGCCGGTGTCGTGCGACTCCAGTCGTCGTCGAGCGAGATCTCGACGTCGAAGTCGCCGGGCTCGGTGCGCACGTTCCAGGGATCGACGGCGATCACCACGATCGCCATGCGGTCGTCGGCGCCGAGGGCCAGCAGGGGAAGTTCGCCGGGAGTTCGGGTCACGCCGTCGAGGGCCAGCGTGGGCGCGGTCAGCGACACGGGCGCCGGGCCGGGAGCTGCGAACCAGAGTGCGGCCACCGCGACCGCACCCACCATGAGTCCTGCGACGGCCGCACCGCCCGCGCCGCGCATGCTGCGGCGGGCGCGCCTCCACCAGCCCGGATCGGTGCTGCCGCGCGCCATCTCGAGGGCGTCCCGGCACACTGCACACGTGCGGACGTGGGCACCGACCCGAGCCCGCTCGTCGATCGTCAGTCCGGGCTCGTCGAGCGCCACCCGGGCGAGGTCCTCGGCGTCGGGGTGGGTTCCCAGCACCTCCTCGGCGCGGTCGTGCAATGCCTCGCCCAGGACGCGCACGAAGCGGAGTTGCTCGCGGCAATCGGTGCACTCGGCCGCGTGGGCCTCGACACGCCGGGCCGTCGCTTCGTCGAGATGACCGAGCGCGAGTTCGGTCAACCGATCGCGGGCCGTTTCGTGGTCCATGGCTCCCCCGGTTCCCGGGTCGGGTCGTCGTTCGGGCTGCATCGTAGGGTGGGGGGACGAGGTGTTCACGTGGAATGTCGTCGCACCGGCCTGCGCGTTTACACGCAACGGGAAAAATGTTCCGGAACACGGAACTTACGGGACCCTTGAACCCGCGGCGGGGTCGGACTAGTCTGTCGGCGGTGGCTCCCACCACCTGTGGATCGTGAGGATCTCCCGTGCCCTCTGCCCCCGACCGCGATGCCGATCGGCGTCGATTGCGCCTGTTCCTCTCCGGCGACCAGGCGACCGCCCGCGCTCTGACGGCGGTCGCGCAGGAGACCGTGGCCCGTCGCGCCTTCGGTCTCGACCCCGCCGAACGCGACGACCTCGTCCAGGAGTCGATCGCCCAGCTCTGGGCTGCGTGCACGCGCGACGGCTTCGACCTCGACTCGACGCTCGACGGTTTCGTGCGCACGATTGCCACGGCGCGGTGCATCGATCACTTCCGCCGGCGGCGCTGGCAGCAGGAGCTGCACGAGTCCATTCCGCTCGAGGCCGACGATCCGCTCGACGAGATCCATCGCGAGCGCACGCTCAGCGCGGTGCGCGCGGCCGTGGCCGCGCTGCGTCCCCTGTGCCGCGACCTGATCCGGTGGCACTTCGACGAGGGGCAGCGTTACGAGCAGATCGCGGCCCGGACGGGACGTGCGGCCTCGACGCTGCGGGTGCACATGCACCGTTGCCTGCGGCAGCTGCGCAGTACGCTGCGTCCGCAGGGTGAGCTGCCGTGACTGGAGGGCCGCTGGGACTGGTCTTCGTGCTGATCCTGGCGATGGGCGGGGTCGACGAGGCGCGGCAGGCCTTCCGTGCCGGCGACGTCGACCGCGCCGTCGAGGGTTTCGAGCAGGCGCTCGCCGGAGCCCGCGATGCCGGGCCGCGACTCTGGTTCGACCTCGGTGCTGCCCGTTTCGAGCAGCGGGACCTGCACGGGGCGCGGCGGGCGTTCCAGCGGTCGGTGGCCCTGTTCGACTCGATCGGTCGGCCGGTCGACACCGCACTCGCCCGCGAAGGGCTCGCCCGCGTGCAGATCGAGCAACGCGACTGGATGGGTGCGGCGGCGTCGCTGGACGCGGCCGAGCCGGAGTTGGGCTCGTTGCCCGATGTCCATCCGCATCGCGCACGGCACACCGCACTGCGCGCGCTCGTGGAACACGGGCTCGGACGAGACACCGAGGCCGAGCGCTCCCAGGAAGAAGCCCTGGACGTCTACCGTTCCCTGTACGGCAACCAGCACCCGCGCGTGGCGTCGATGCTGCAGAACCTGGCCATGCTGTACCGCGGCACCCGGGACTCGATGGTCACCACGATCGTGCTCGAGCAGGCCCTGGACATCGTCGACCGCACGCAGGGGCCCGACGATCCGCGACGCGTGCGCGCGCTCCTCACCTTCGCCGACTGGAAGCTGTCGACGGGACGCGTCGAGACCGCCCGGTCCGCGTACGAGGAGGCCGATGCGATCGTGGTCGAGTCGTTCGGCCCCGACCACGCCGATCGGATCGAACCGCTGCGCGGTGTGGCCCGGTGTCGCGCGGTCGAAGGGGATCTGGAGACGGCGATCGCTTCGCTCGAACGCGCGGCCGCGATCTACGACGCCGTGTGGGCGCGCGGCGGGCGCGACCTGCTGCGGGCCACGGCCTTCACCTCGCCCTGGGGCGAGCTGGCCGGACTGTACCTGCGCCGCGGTGACGAGCACCGTGCATGGTCGGCGTGGGAAGCACACGTGGGACGACTGGCGGAGGAAGGGTTCGACGGCGAGGCGATCTCTCCGGACGAGCTCGCGCGTCGGCTTCCACCGCGTAGCGCCCTGATGGGTTGGCTCGTCGCACCGGCATCGGCGCCCGGGGTGCATCGGTTCTCGTTCGTGGTCGATCGCGAGGGTCTGCGGTGGCACGATCTGGGTGTGGCTCCGCGGGACTCGCTCGAGGTGCGTCTGCGCGCGTCGCTGGCCGATCCGCACGATGGCGTACCGGTCCGCGAACTCGGCCGCGCGGTGCACGCGCGTTGGTTCGGGCCCACCGACCTCCGGGGCATCGATCATCTGTACCTGGTGCCGACCGACGACCTGCTCGGAGTTCCGGTGGCCGCCCTGCCCGTCGCCGACAGGGGTTGGTTCGGGGACCGCCGGGCGACCACGGTCGTGCCCTCGGCCACGGTGCTCGCGTGGTCGCTGGCGCAACCTGCGCGCACACGCCCGGTGCGTTCGCTCCTGGCCGTGGCCGATCCGGACTTCGGCGACGGTGCAACGGTCGACACCACCATCGATCCGGGAATGGTGTTGCGCGAGGACCAACGGGTGGTCCTCCGTGGCGTCGCCGCGGGCAACGACGACGCCCGCCCACACCTGCCACCCCTGCACGCCACCCGCGAGGAGGTCGCGGCGTTGAGGACGTGGTTCGAACGCGCGTCGATCCTGATGGGCCGCGACGCCGACGAACCGAACCTGCGGGGTGCCGTCGGCGGCGGTGCCGGCTTCGACGTCGTGCACCTCGCCACCCACGCGTTGATCGATCCCGTGGCTCCGGAACGCAGCGCGCTCGTGTTGACCGGGCACGACGCTGGTGGGTCCGGTCGCGACGACGGCTTGCTCGTCCTGCGCGAGATCCTCGACGATTGGGATCTCGACGCCGAACTCGTCACCCTGAGTGCCTGCGAGACCGGTCTCGGCCGCGCGACCACCACCGAGGGCATGCTCGGCTTCCCCTTCGGCTTCCTGCGCGCGGGGGCCCGCAGCGTCCTCGTGAGTCAGTGGAAGGTGGCCGACCGCGCCACCGCCCACTTCATGCGCAGCTTCTACGAGGCGTGGCTGGGTACGGCGGACATGTCGCGGGCCGAGGCCCTGCGCCACGCGCGGATCGCCACGCGCACCTGGCGCAATCCCGCGGGACGGACGCCCTGGGACGACCCGGCCTTCTGGGCGGCCTTCGTCCTCGTGGAAGGTGGGGGCGGGTCGTGACGGAACACCACCAGCACCTGATCACGTCCGAGGCCGAGCTCCTGCGCCACGAAGTGCTCGACTTCGTGAGTCCGAAGAAGCGACGCATCTTCCAGCTCGCGACGGCGGGTGCGGAGTTCGAGGAGCGACCGATGGACGTCACGCGCTGGATGGAGCGCGGTCTGCCCTCCGAGGTCGCTGTCGACACCGCGGTCGAGATCCGCACCGACGTCTACACCTACGACACCTCGACCGAGGGCGAGTTCGCATGGCACGTGAACTTCGCCGATCCCGAACTGTTCTTCGGCTACGGGATCGACCTGCTGGCCCAGGACGAGCTGCAGATCGCCGAACACCCCGCGCTGGCGGCGCTGCGCGTGCGGTTGTCGCGAAAGGCCGAGGTGAAGCCCTACACGGCACGGCGAGGGCGCGCCACGCCGGTGGTCGTGACGAACGTTCCCCGGCGGGTGGCCATCGACCTCGATCCGCGGCCCGACCTGGGCCTGCCGCAGGGAATCTATGGCCACGGCTTCGCGCGCGCCTCGATGGAGGCGATCGAAGCCGTCTGCGCGCCCCTCGATCCTCCCATGCGGACCGATCTGCTCGCGATGGCCGCTCCCTCGCACGGTACGGGAGCCTACTGTGGAGACGAGATCCGCGGCATCCTCCACACCGCGTACACCGGCTTCACGGCCGTGAGGGAGGAGACCCGCCGACTGCACGGGCACCGTGCCGCCGCCACGGTGCACACCGGGTTCTGGGGCTGCGGCGCCTTCGGCGGCAATCGCGAGTTGATGGTGGCCGCGCAGGTGATCGCCGCGCGCGCGGCGGGAGTGGACCGACTGGTCCTGCACGCCGTCGGCGAAGATGGTCGTGCCGCTGCCGAGCGTGGGGTGGACACGGCCGTCGAGACGTCTCCGACCGAGGCCGATGCCGCCCTGGCCGCGCGCGGCTTCGAGTGGGGCGAGGGCGACGGAACCTGACCCTGGGTGTCGTCGACGCTCGACCGCCGCGAACACGGGGTCTATGCTCCGGATGCCATGTCGATGCTCGAGACGGTCCTCGCCCTGGTGGCCCTGCTGCTGATCCCGCCGATCGTGGTGGTGCTGTACGTGGCGCGCACGGTGCGCCGGACGCCGAGGACCGGCACGCTCCTCGACGTCGAGGTGCATCCCGCCGAGCCCGCGCGCGGAACCGCGCTGCGCTTCGTGCTGCGCGCGCCTGCCGACCACGAGCGCGTGCGCGTGCAGTCGATCACCGTCGACGGTTCCCTGGCCCGCGACCTCGATCTGTCGCCGCCCGAGGGATTCTTCGAACCCGCGGCCACCGACGACACCCCGTCCGACGACGATCCCGACCTCGACGAGGTCGGCCAGAGCCTCGACGGCCGCGCCTTCGCCGAGGAGGAGATCGAAGCGCTGCTCGATCGGCACACCTTTCGGCAGCGCGCCGCCTGGCAGGCCCTGTGTGCGCAGGACGACCAGGTGACGTGGCTGGGAGCGCTCGACGTCGACCGGCGCGGGATGGAGCTGCGGATCCCCGGTCGCTCCGATCCGACGGCCCGCGGACCGGTCGCCTTCGAGGTCCGGGTGGATCTCGGCGTGAGCGAACTGCACTCGGGCGTGCTGGTGACCTGGCCCGACGACCTGCACCACTGAGGGTGCGGCCGCCGGGCCGACGAAGAGTTCGACCTACTGCTCGAAGGCCCCGCGATCGACGCCGGCGCCCTGCGGGCGCGCGGTACCCAGGACGTCGACCGCCGGCACGGCGGCGAAGTCGGCGGCCGTGGCTCCGCTGTCGATCGC
>CAZQHE010000022.1:0-20537 GCA_964593155.1 uncultured bacterium | reverse complement strand
TCGCGGGGCTGCCCGACTGCAGACGCAGGTCGGTGCCGAAGAGCGGATCCACCCCGGTCAGGTCGTCCGGTCCGAGGTTGCCGGCCATTCCACCGGCTCCGTAGGTCGCGAAGTCCCCGAACACGTTGTGGTCGCTGACCACGGTCACGTCGGCCGGCGTCTCGATCGCGATCCCGGCGCCGATGCCGTCGACCACGTTGTTCACCAGGCGCAGGTCACGCTGGCCCGGCTGGGTCTCGAACTCGTCGATCAGGAAGAACACGTAGCCCGACTGCGTGTTCGTTCCCGGAGCGATCGAGAAGCTGTTGTTGACGATGTCGACGGCACCCATGCGCGGGGTGCTCTGTACGAGCACGCCCTCGAAGAGCCGCACCCCGCTGAACACGTTGTTGCGCACCAGCACGCTCTGGTCGGGTCCCAGACTGCTGCCCAGGGCGTGGAGCGCACGGTGACCCTGCGTGGTGGTCATCTCGACCACGTTCTGCTCGCAGACGATCGCCGAGCCCTCACGACGGACCTCGAGGCGCAGTCCCGCCTCGTTGGTGGTGATGCGGTTGCCCCGGACCACGGTCGGGCCGCGGTCTCCCGCGCTGTCGTCGTCCTGGATTCGCATGGCCTCGCTGTCGGCGCGGGCGCCGAAGTCGCCGGTGAGCACGGTGATGGAGTTGTCGAGGATCTGGTGGCCCGCGCCGCTGTTGATCAGGACGGCCGTGCCGTTCTCGTCGACGTCCATGACGTTGTCACGAATCACGGCGCCGTTGCCCGAGTCCACGTCGAGGATGGCGAGGCCGCCGCGCACGGTGTTGTCGGCGAAGATCACGTCGTCGCTCACAGTGATCTCGAGGCTGCGTGTACTGTCGAGGATCGTGCAGTCCTGCACGAGGGCTCCGTCACTGAAGCCCAGTTCGAGGGCGACGTTCATGTTCCCGGTGGCGTCGGCCGGGCGAATGGTGAGCCGCTCGTACGACGCGCCGGGTCCGTTGTTCACGAAGACGGCGTTGCTCGACTGCCCCGCGCGGGTCTCCACGGTGAGGTCGCGCATCGCGGTGAGGCCGTTGGGCGCGAAGAACACCGTGTTGCGACCCAGGCGGGTGATCACGGTCGCCGCCTCGCCGGCTCCCTCGACCGTCAGGCCGGCGTTGCGCACGTTGAACGACGTCGCGGCCGCGTAGGTGCCCGCGCAGATCTCGACCGTGCCGTTCTCCGGTGCCGCGGCCAACGCCGCGAGCAACGAGCGCGTGGTGGCGCCGGGACACTCGGCCAGGTCGTCGTCGACGGTGATCGTCGGAGCGGCCCGTACCACGTCGATGGTCACCTGCATGTCGCCGACGGCACCATCGGTCCCGCCCACGGCGAGCACGTAGGTGTCGGTGGTGTCGATCTCGAACACCCCGAGTTCGAGAAGGTCGAGGTTCGCGTCGCCGGCGTTCGAGCGTTCGCTGTCGAACGAGGTCCGGGGGATGACGCCGTCGCCGTTGCCGACGCGGTAGAGCTTGAACGACGCCCGAGTATCGAGGGGCGTCGCACCCGCCGGCTCGAGTCGCACGACCACTCCGTCACCCGCCTGCGCCTCGAAGCGATGCAGGTTGAGCTGCGCGAAGCGGTCGACGGTGTCGACGAACTGCGCCCGGCCGGCGGCGTCGAAGATCGGGTCGCCGGGTGCGCGCTGGCGGTGCAGGATCACGCGGTAGTCGCGTCGGTCGCGTTCGCTGCTGCTGAAATTGGCGCGGACGCGCACGAACACCGGGCCGGGTTCGTCGGCCCGGAGCACCCGCGTCGCGCTGTCGCTTCCCTCGCTCAGGCCCGGACCGAATTCCAGCCCGCCGAAGTCGGCGCGTTTGATCGACACGTTGCCGAGGAAACCGTCGCCGCGGTCGAGCCCGGCGCGGACCGCGTCGCCGACGCCGGCCGGGGTGCGGTAGTACTGCGTGGTCCTGCTCTCGAGCGAGCCCGAGCGCGTCTCGTCGTAGCCGATCTCGGGCACGTCGTTCAGCAGCAGGAACAGCACTCCGGTGACGTCGGTGATGCGTACGACCACCTTCCACGTGCCCGTCGCGTCGAGCTGGACCAGGCCGAGGTTGTTCCCGCTGAACGAGAAGGGCAGTTCGCGGTACACGCTGCCGTCGGGTCGTCGGAAGGTCACGCTGCCCCGGCCGCCGGAGATGCCCTCGAGGCGTCGCTGGTCGACCGACAACCAGGTGCCGGCCTCGGCCTCGAGTTCGAAGGTCTGCACTGCGCCGGGGACGGCGTCCACCTCCACGCCGTTGCCCAGGGTGATCGGCCGGTCCTCGACCAGGAACACCCGCAGGTCGTAGCCGCCGATCTGGTCGTTGGTACTCTCGACCTCGAGCGTGTACGTGCCCGCGGACTCGGCCGTCCAGACGACGCTGCCCGGATTGTCCTCGCGGAAGTCGGCCGAGTCGACGGCGGCGGAGGTGGGATCGAGCAGACGCAGTCGACCCCACAGGGTGCTGTTGTCGGGGACCGTGGCCGCGGCGGCCACCTGCTGTCCCTCGCTCAGTTCGAAGGTGTAGACGTCGGTCTCGTCGGCGGGATCGATGGCACCGGTGACCTCCGACGGGAAGGTCAGCGTGCCGCCGCCCGGGTCGACGGGATCGAGCACGATCTCCACGTTGTCGGTCGCGCCCGGTTCGCCGTTGACCACCAGGGTTCCGCGCAGCGTGCCGTTCGACGTGCTGGCGTTCAGGGTGAAGTCGGTGCGTGAAGGGATCGCCAGGATCTGCGCGTTGTTCGGTCCGATGTTCGTGCTCGGGTTGCCGACCGGGCCGCCGGGACCGACCGTCTGCCCATTGATGTAGCACGATTCGCCGGGCGGGATCTCCAGGGTGGGCAGGCCGTCCTGGTCGCGGATCCTGCATTCGGGGATCACGCGGTAGGGATCGCCCTCGAACTTGTCGGCGTTCCACCAGCTGAAGTGCGTGACCTCGGCGCGCAGGGCCAGGCCGCTGGGGGCGTCGTCGCTCGCCACGACTTCGCCGCTTCCCTCTTCGCGCCACAGGCCCGTCGACGGATCGACCGACCACAGGGCGATGGTGTCGCCGACCGCGGCGCCGGGCGTGAAGACCGGGATCTCGACGGTCGCGGTCCGTCCCGGGGCGAGCTGCAGTTCCTCGCCGTCCTGTTCGAAGACGACCTCCATCACGCCGTAGCTCAGGATCAGCCCGCGCTCTCCGGTGGGGCGGAGGCCCTCGTAGCCGCCGGGGAAGGCGAAGGAGTCGCGTTCGTCGCTCATGTCGAGCGGCGTCACGCTGAGCGTGGCGTCTCCGGTCACGGGCGAACCGTCGGCGTGGACCAGGCCGTCGACGGGCAGTTCGACGGTGGCGCCCTCGGCGCCGCGGTGCACGCCGCCGTCCTCGACGCGTGCGATCGACAGGGGCGAGTCGCGGCGGGCGAGCGTCGACTCGAAGGTCCCGAAGTCGGTGTCGGCGGGAAGGGTGAGACGCACGACCTGGTCGGTGTAGCCGTCCTTCTCCAGGCGGATCGCCAGCGGAGTTCCGGTGGGCACGCCGGTCAGGGTGACGGTGCCGTCGGTGTCGCTGCTGTCGGTCACGGCCGTGCCGACGATGGTCGCACGCACGTCGGCGAGCAGGTTGCCCGGGACGTCGGTGATCGAGCCGACGAGTTCGGCGTCGACCGTCGCCGGTGGCGCGGGGGCGGCGATGGTGATCTGCGTGGTGGCGGTGTCGGCGGCGCCGTGCGTGGAGGTCACGACCAGGGTGACGTCGTAGGTGCCCTCGGCGGCGTAGACGTGGGCGACCTCGGCGCCGCCGCCGCGCTGGCCGTCGCCGAAGTTCCAGGCGTGGTCGAGGGGCTGACCGTCGGGCGACTGCGAGGCGGTGGCGTCGAAGAGAACGCCCTCGCCGGCGGTCTGCGTGCCGCCGACCGTCAGGTCGGCCACCGGCGGAGTCTCGACCGGAAGCGTCGCGTCGAACACACCGCCCGTTCCCGAGTCGACCTGCAGATCGGTGCTGGCCGGGACGTAGCCGGCGCGCTCGATCGTCACGCGGATCGGGGCGACGGCGTCGTCCACCCGGCGGGCGAGGGCATCGGTCGTTCCGGTCGCCGCTTCGGGACCGGAGACGCGCACGACCTCGAAGCGGGCCCTCGTCGGACCGAGCACGAGCATCTTGCGCGCTTCGATGGCGCGGTCGTCGAAGCGCAGGCGGTACAGGTACACGCCGCTGCCGAGGGTCTCGCGCGTGTCGATGCGACGGCCGCGCAGGTCGTAGAGCTCGAGTTCGGGATCGGCCTCACCCGCGTCACGGGCGGCGTAGGGGACGGTCAGGCGGACGTCGCTGCCGCCGTGGACCGGGTTCGGACCGATCGATCCCATCCAGTAGCCGTCGGTCCAGCTCTCGCGGGGGCCGCCGTCGGTGGGCTCGTCGATGCCGACCGTGACCTCGGCCTCGGTCTCGAACACCGCCACGTAGTCGCCGTTGGCGTCGGTGAAGACGCGATCGGCGAGCACGGTGCCGTCGTCGGAGCGCTCGACGATCACGCGGGCGCGTTCGATGGGCGTGCCGCTGCCCTCCTCGCTCGCGTTGCCGGTGACCACGAATTCGACGGGGCGGATCTCGGTGGTCTGGGCGAGAGCGGTGGTCGCGCACAGGAGGGCGGCGACGAATGCGGTGGAAAGACGGAGCATGGATCGGTCCTCGGTTCGACGGTGACTCGGTTCGACGGTGACTCGCTTCGGAGGTCGGGGTTCCGGCTCCTGTCCGAGCGGGTGATCCCCCTGTACGTCCTCACGGATTCCGCGACCGGAACCGGACAGGCGGCGGCGCGACATTCCTGGATACGCGCGTCGCGGAGGTGGAAACGCGAGGGCATTTCCGTGAGCGTGGTGTCAACGCCTAGGCGTTGGGTCCGGGCCGTGTCAACCGTGGCACGGGCGTGCGGGCCGGTGGCGGAAGTCCCACCGGGGGCTTCGTGCTAGACTCCACGCGACTTCCCCCAGGCCCGACGCCGAGGAGGGCGTGGCCCCGTGACCATGGATCCCGAAGCCTTCGACCGCCTGGCCGCTCTGCGGCACGCCGACGTCGCGCCGCTCACGGGCGACGGGTTCCGCGTGGTGACTCCCGACGACGGCGGAACGCTCCTCCTGGTCGACGTGCCCGACCTGTCGCGGCCGGGCGACGCGGAGCGGTTCCGCCCGCCCTTCGCCATGGTCTTCGAGGAGCCGGAAGCCGAGCGGCCGCGCGCGCAGGGGATCCACGTGCTGGAACACGCCACGCTGGGCGTTCTGCCGCTGTTCCTGGTGCCCGTGGGGACGGGCGACACGGGACCGCGCTACGAGGCGTCGTTCCACTAGGTCGGGCTCGGCCTATTCGACCAGCGTGATCTTCCGCGTGACCGTGCCCGCCGCATGGCGCAGCCGCACGTGGTAGACGCCCGATGCCACCTGTGCGCCGGTGTCGTCGGCGCCGTCCCAGCGCAGGTCGTGGGTGCCGGCGTCGAAGGATCCGTGCCCCAGGGCGCGAACGTGACGTCCGCGCGGATCATAGACGTCGACGCTCGCCTCGACCGCCGCGGGCAGCGTGAAGCGGACGCGCGTCATGGGATTGAAGGGATTGGGTGCGGCCACCACGGACAGTGCCCGTGGTGCCGATGGCGCCGACACCGCGGCGGCGGCGTTCAGGAACTGTCCGTACAGACCGTAGTCGTCGGCGGTGGCCCGGTCGTCGCACCACACGGCGAGGACGTCGCCCGCACTCGAATTGCTGGCGACGACGGCGGGCGTGACCGCGTCGGCGGTGGGCGCTTCGGTCGACAGGCCGCTGATCACGAGCGGGGCGGCGGCCGGCATCGCGGCGTCGCGCCCGACCACCGCGGCGAAGATCTCCGATCCCGTCGCACACGAGCCCGAGCGCACTCCACTCCACACCACGACCCAGCTGCCCGAGATCCAGCTGTAGGTCACCGCCGGATCGTCGACACGGCAGGCCGGTCCGAGCGTTCCCTGCGGATCGGTCACGTCGACGAAGCCCACCGTCGCGAGGTCGCCGTCGAAGACCTGACCGGCGATGCGTGTCGACACCAGGGCCCCGCTCGAGCCGTTGCTGCGGTAGACGACCAGGGTGTTCGCGCCGAGCGCGGCCGACGACACGGCGATGTCCCACGCGTAGCCCTCGACCCGTCGCGGTTCGACCGAGACCTCGGCCAGCGGCCGCGACGCGCCGGCGGGGGGCGCGGAGAGAAGTCCGGTGGCGGGTACGATCGCCAGGAAGCCGTTCGGGACGTAGTCCGGTCCCGGGTCGGCGTCGGTCTCGAAGCCGATCAGGTAGTCGCCCCTGGCGCGACGATACGCGACGTCGGGGCGCAGCGAATCGAGCCCGCCGGTCGCGGACTGCGTGGTGAGGCGCTGGATCGGACCCATCGACCCGTCCGTCGCCGGCACGATCCGCAGGAAGACCTCGAAGTCGCCGTCGGCCAGGCCATCGCGGTCGTCGTCGGCGTGCCAGACCACCAGGAAGTTGCCCTGGTCGTCGCTGGCCACCGCGGGGTGCAGGGCGTCGAAGGCCGCGTCGGTGTCTTCGGTGCCCGCGTCACTGATGCGGAAGGCCGGACCGTCGAAGGTACCGTCGGGCTCGACCCGTCGTCCGAACACCTCGAAGGCGCCCGGCGCGTGTTCCTGCGCCCAGACCACGAGGTGACGACGCGTGTCGGGGCAGAAGGCGGTGTCGGGGTCGCGCGCGGCCCCCGTGCGCCCGTCGATCTCGCCCGCGAACACGGGATTGGTGCCGAGGGCGGCGTCGAGGAAGCCACCGAGCACGTCCTGCCCGTCGGCGACGTCCTCGGTCCACACCGCGAGGTGCCGATCGTCGAAGCGGTCGTAGGAGAGGGCGGGCTGGCGGCTCTCGACGTCGACGTCTCCGCCGACCACGTACAGTCCGACCTCCTCGGAGCCCGCCTCGACGAGCGAGGCCGCGGCGAACGAAGCAGGGATCAGGGCCAGGACGAGGGCGAGTCCGAGGGTGCGCACGGGATCTCCGATCGGCCGGGGCTCAGCTGCGGCTGGGGAAGATCCCCTGCAGTGCGATGATGAAGTTCACGGCCACGTAGGGAGGCATGCTGTCGAAGGCCAGTCCACCTCCGGCGGGTCCCGTGCTGTACGGGGCCATGGTCGTGTCGGACGTCGTGGCGTACGGCTGCGTGGGCATCTCTCCCGCCGCGGGAACGGCACCATCGGGCAGGGTGTTCTGGCCCTCGCCCGTGTTCGCCGGCGGACTCACCGTGTGCTCGTGTGGGGGAAGGTTGTCGATCCCGAGCGTGATCGAGGCCTGTCCGCCCCGCTGGCCGAGCGTGTAGCTCGGCAGACCGATGCCCTGCCCCGGATGGATCGGGACACGTCCACGCAGATCCGGCAGGGCGAAGGTGGTCCGCCCGTCGCCGCCGTAGGTCGTCCCCAGGATCGAGAACAGCGCGGTGTTCTGCGCGATCGGCAGGAGTTGGCCTTCGCAGAAGGCCCAGCCCGCGGGCGCGAAGTTCCCTCCGAACATGATGATCTGGCCGATGAACGGGTCCATGACACCGAACCTTTCCGTTGGAATGCACCGATCACGAGCGCGTCAGACGACGCGGCTCACGATCGCTTCGTAGTGGACGGCGCGGGAACGGCTGACCACCGGGACCATGAACAGTTCGGTCGCGCCGAATTCCGGGTGCGCGACCTCGAAGAGTTGTTGCGGCAGTGGATCGCGCAGTCCGGTGCGGACGAGCACCGAGAACTGCTCCACGCGTCGGCCGCGGTGGGTGCGATCACCGTTCTCGACGTCGACGACCCGGCCGGCGAACCGTTGCCCGTCTTCACTGAGCAGCCGCACGCGGTGGCCGCGCAGGGCGGCGAAGTCGTGCACGTCGAGCCACGAGGGATCGTGGCGGACGGCTCGGATTCCCGTCGATCCGGCCCGAGCGATGCCTGTGCCGAAGCAGACGACGGCTCCGGTGAGCAACGATTGCGCGAGGAACGCGCGGCGCGAGCGCGTGAAGGGCATGGGCAGGACCTCGAACAGGGGAGGACATGAGTATAGCCCATGCGCCGGGTTCGGTGCGGGAAAGCTGATCGCCCCCACGCGCGTTCTCACGCGTGCCGAACACGACGGCACCCTCCGCGCCCGCCATGCGCGCGCGCTGCGCGGAATGCTGCGGCGTGCGACCGCGGGCTGGGTCCAGATGGAGCTCACGGCCGACGTCCGCGATCGCGCCACCGCCGTCTTCCCCGTGGAACCGGTCCGGATGCTCGACGCGCTGCACCTGGCCACGGTGCTCGAGTTCGCCGAGGCCTTCCCCGACGTCGCCCTCCTGAGTCTCGATCGGCGCGTCCGGGAGAACGCCGAGGAGTTCGGCGTGCCGGTCGTGGCGTAGGGACTTCGGCACGCGCTTCCGCGGCGGAAGTCCGCACACCACGAAGAACCGGCCGCGGGAGCGGATCCCACGGCCGGTCGACGCATCGGGCACGGCTCGAGCGGACGGGCCTCAGCCCACCTCGCCCTTCGGCGCCTTCATGATCGCCGCGACCATCCACGCGGTGATCGCGATCGCCACCACGAGCAGCACGGCGAAGATGCCGAACACGCCCCACTGGGGCATGGTCTGCGCGGTGTTCACGTCGTAGAAGGGCTGCAGCGTGTACTCGCGCACGGCGTGGCGGGTGATCACCATGCCGATCACGGTCAGCAGCAGCAGCCACGACGCCCCGTGCACCATGCCGAAGGGACGTTCCGACTTCAGGGCCATGGCCACCATGACCATGGCGCCGATCGGCAGGAAGATGCTCACCATGAACGCCAGGGTGTTGGGAAGGTCTCCGCCCATCAGCGGCAGCATGACCTCGCGCTCGAGCGTGAGCAGCCACCACAGGCCCCAGGCGAACTGCAGGAAGGTGGGGATCACGAACCACAGCCCGCCGATCTTCAGCCAGGGACGGCCGCTCTCGTCACCCTTGTTCACGCGCCGCGCACCGACGACGGCCAGCACCATGCCCGCCACGGCGAGTGCCGCGGTGACGAAGTGCAGCAGACGCGGCCAGAAGGTCGGGTCGTCCAGGTTCCACGACGTGCCGCCGGGCTGGGCGAAGTACTTGGCCGCCCACGATTCCGGCCGGATCGACAGCGTCATGTTGTTCACGTACAGGAACGCGATCGTGAGCAGTCCGATCGGCACCAGCGCCCCGGTGATCTTCGTGGCCGTGCTCAGGTTCTCACCGCTGAAGCTCAGGCGGTAGACGAGCGAGTAGGTCACCAGCAACACGCCCAGCACGCTGAACCACGGCCAGGCCGTGACCACGCTCGCCGTGTAGAACAGGTGACCGTACATGGTCTGCACGAACAGGAGCGGTGCGATCCCCAGCGTGATCGTGAAGGCCATGGCCGCGGGCATCTTCCGTTCGAACCACCGCGCGATCTCGAAGGGCTCGCCGGCGCCGGAGGTCACGGCCGAGCCGACGCCGCGGCTCGGCATGGCCTTGGCGCGCAGACGTTCGGTGATCGAGATGACCGCACCGCCGAGCAGGAAGTTCATGGCCAGCAGGTGCAGGACGAAGGTCAGCAGCAACAGGGATTCGAACAGCCACACCGGTCCCGGCAGGGGAAGCACGTCGGGCGTGGGCACGGCCGTCATCACGTCGGGATTCATCGGGTGCCCTCCGGGGTCGGAGTGGAGGCGTCGCCCTGCGCCAGATCGGACGAACTGAGCGACGCCGCGGTCTCGGGGCTCTCACCCTCGCCGATCGCCTGCAGGTAGACCGACAGCATGGCGGCCTCGTTCTCGGGAGCGGTGAAGGCCGGCATGTAGTCGGTCTCCATGTAGGGCAGGTAGTCGTACTGCAGATCCTCGGCACCGAAGCCGGCGACGTAGTCGCGGATGTAGCGCTGCCCGCCCTCGGTGTCGCTGTGGCACGGCGCGCAGCGGACCTCGTAGACCTCGCGCCCGTCCTGCGGTGGACTCACGCCCTCGGGTTTCAGGCTCATGAGGTACACCGCCACGGCGTGGGCCTCGTCCGCGGTCCCGACCCATGGCGGCATCATGCGGCGCGTGTGTTCGAAGCGTTGTACCATGCCGGCGGCGAACTCCTCGTCCCAGTGCCGCACGCGCTGGGCCATGCCGTTGTAGCCGTCGTCGGCGTGGCAGTTCTGGCAGGCGGCGCGGAAGATCTGCTCGCCGTGGGCGACGGGATCGTCCTTCGCCGCCGGATCGATCCACAGCGAATTGGCCACCACCCCGTCCTCGCGCAGGTCCTCGACTTCACTCGCGAGGACTCCGTTCGAGTAGATGTAGTCGTACACCACCCAGGGCTTGCGGATCGCCTCGCGCACCCACTCGCCGCCACCCATGGCGGCCAGGCCCACGAGCAGGATGACCACGGCCACGGGCCGGTTGACCAGGCGGGGCATCAACAGGGGACCGATCACGACGAGTGCGGCGAGCACCAGCGTCATGATGGGAGTCCAGTGCGTGACGGCGGTGGCGATGGGCATGTCGCCGCGCGTGACGCCGCGGACGGCCTCGGGCACGTCGCCCCACCACCAGATGGTACCGACGGCGGTCAGGGCCACGCCCACGATCGCCCACACACCGCTGATCCGCATGAGCCACGAGCGCTGTGCGGCCTCGCCCTCGTCGCGCGAACGCGACGCGGTGAACACGGCGAACAGGCCGGCGATGGCCACGGCGTAGAAGGTGCGCGCGAAGAGCGAGCTCCAGTAGGTCGGGTTGAAGAAGCCGTCCCAGAAGCTACGCGTCTCGAGCCACGCGCCGGGCGTGAGCTGGAACGACAGGATCCCGTTGATGACGACCATCGACAGCCAGGCCATCACGAAGTAGATCCAGCCCACCGCCAGGTGCTTGCGCGGCGACAGCCGTTTCCAGCCGTAGTAGTAGATCATCGCCGCGGCGATCTCGGTGAAGAAGAAGGTCCATTCGATCGCCCATCCCCACACGAAGGCGTGGATGAGCGCGCTGGTCCCGGCGGGGTTGATCAACCCGATCGTGAACCAGATGCCCACGCCGCTGATCGCCCCGAAGACGAGCGTGAGCAGCACGAAGAAACGGGAATGACGCTGCAGCGTTCCCAACAACACGTGGTCGTTGCGACGACGCGCCATGTGTTCGACGACGACGAGATACAGACCACCGCCCACCGCGAAGTGCGCCACGTAGACGTGCAGGATGGCGACGACGGCGATCAGCAGCCCGTGCGCGAACGGCAGGTCCCATACGGGATAGTTCACGGGCGCAGTCCTCCGGACTGGAGACAGGGGGTGCCCGCCCGGAGACCCGTGACTCGTGGGAACCGTGGATCGTCGCGGCCGCGCGCGGCGCACACGGACGAAAGGGGGCGGGGAGGCGCCCGGTCGAATCCGAAGAGGGATGGCCGCGCCACGTTGCCCCAGGCGCCGCTCCGGGCGGCGTCCCACGGCGTGACCGACCCCCGGATCCGGCCGGGACACCCCCCGGCCTCCGATCCACGGTTCCCACGGGCCCGGGCCGACGCGAGGAGGGGCGCGGGCGATCCGCGAGCACGCGATCGAGAAGGGGGTCTCGACAGCTGAACGGAGCGTAGATCCCGATCCAGGGCCCAGCAATGCCACTTGTGTGATTGTGCTGCATCAGAGGGGGTTGTCAGCGCACCCCGCGATCGGGCACACTGACGGGGCTCGTGTCTCGCCTCCCACCGATCACGAGCGTGGACGCTTCGATCCGACAGGCTCCCCGTGCGATCGACCGCACGGCTCCGGTGTGCGGAGTTCCGTCTCCGCGCCCTCGCCGTGGTGCGTCCGCGAACGCGTTCCGCCTCCCTCGACACGGGTTCCGAGCTCGGTCCTCCGTCGCGTTCTCGTCCGAACAGGCGCGGCGAGGGGCCGAGGCACCCCATACCAGGACACCACAGGAGATCGCATGTTCTCCCGAACTCTTCGGAACCTTCGCTCCGTCGGGAGCCTCTTCGCCGTCGCTCTTCTCGCCATCACGCTCCTGGGCGCGGCCGACACGGCCGAGGCCCGCGAAACCCGCCACTACGTCGACGGCTTCGGCATGGCCGACCAGGTCGACGATCCCCGGAACGGTCACGGAGGTGGCGCGGTCGAGGGAGACCCCTGGGGCGGTGAACAGCGTCCTTCCGATTCCACCGACACGGACACGCCCACGATCTCGGACGGGTCGTCGACGCTGCGCGTGAGCACCGTCGATCCATCGGACCGGGACTTCTGGTCGTGGTTGTTGTCGCTCTGGGCCTTCCTCCTGCGCTGAACCGAGGAGGACACCATGGCGATTCGAGTCCCCACTCTCGACACTGCCGCGGTCGAGAGGGAGCGGCGGGGTCTGCGCGCGCGACTGCGCGGATCGACCGACGAACCCTCCATCGACCGGCTCACACGCCTCGTGCACGAGGCCGTCGATCGCGGGCTGCCCGACGAGGCCCTGGCGATCGTTCCCTCCGAACTGACCACCGACCCTGGCGCCGGACTGGCGTGGGCGCTCTGCCGCGCGCACTGGGACGCCGGCAATCGCTCCGACGTGCGTGCGCTCGCCCTGCGTCACGTCGACGCGATCACCACGGCGCCCGTCGAGGCGAAACGCGTGGTCGTGCGTGCGGCGTGGACCGGCGCACTCGCCGGGGTCGCGGACCCGCCGTTGGCCGAAGCCCTCGACCAGATCCGGGCCGAGGTGCGGGAACGGCAGGGCCCGACGTCACTGGTGGCCGACCTCGCCCATCTCGATGCGTACACCGACCTGGTGCACTCCGCGGCCCTGCCGCGGGCGTTGGCGCGAGCGGGCCTGGCGGCCGAGCTGTACGCCTTCGTCGGCGAGCCGGGACCCGAGGTCAAGGCGCGGATCCTCCTCGCCCGGACCGACGCCATCGCCGGCCGCCTGCAGTCGTCCGCGCAGAACGCGCGGCGGGCCGTGGAGCGGGCACGGGCCACGGCCGATCCCCGTCTGCTGGTGCAGAGTCTCAACGCCCTGGGCATCGCACTCTTCCGTCGCGGGGAGTGGACCGAGACCGAGCGGTGCCTGGTGCGGGCCGACGAGCTGGCCCTGGCCTTCGGCGAGAACCGCTGGCGCGTGCCGGCGCAGCTCCACCTCGCCCGGTTGCTCACCGCCCGCGGGGACGTCGCCCGGGCCGAAGGAGTGTTGCGGCGCATCGATCCCGATGCCCTGGGGCTGCACGCCGTTCCCGTGCAGGCCGTCTTCGACGAGTACCAGGGCATGGTGCGTCTCGCCCGTGGCGACGCCGAGGGCGCGATGGCGTGCTACGATCGCGCGCTGGAACGAATCGACGCCGCGGGCGTGGTCTCGTACGAGCGCAGCGAGCTGCACCTGCGCCGGGCGGAGGCCCTTCTCCGTCTGGAGCGGTTCGCCGCGGCCCACGCCGAGTGCGGGCGCGGTCTCGACGGCATCGAGGCCACCGGACAGTGGCTCGAACGCGGGCAGCTCCTGCGGATCCAGGCCCTGGCGGCGGAGGCCTGCGGGCGCCCGCGCGAGTCGGTCGAGGCGCGTGACCGGGCCGAGCGGGCGCTCCGCCACACCGGTGATCAGGCGGAACTGGCGCGCTGCCTGTTCGACCGGGCGCGTTCGTCGGCCGAGTCGAGCGAACGGCGCCGGCACGCCGCGGCCGAGGCCGGACACTTGTTCCGGACGCTCGGGCTCGAGGTCCGGGCCTGCGAGGCCTACGAGCTCGAGGCGGAGGTCGCGCCGGTCGCCGACGAAGAATCCGTCGGCGCCGACCTGGCCGGCTCGTTCGGTCCCGACCTCGTCGCGGTGTCGTCGTCCATGCGGTCACTCCTGCGCGAGCTGGTGACCGCGGCGGCGAGCGATGCCCCGGTGCTGCTGCAGGGCGAGACCGGAACGGGCAAGGAAGTGCTCGCCCGCGCGCTGCACGATCGCAGTGGGCGGGCCGACGCTCCCTTCGTGCCGGTGAACTGCTCGGCGATCCCCGAGAGCCTGTTCGAACGCGAGTTCTTCGGCCACGCCCGGGGTGCCTTCACCGGCGCCGATCGGGACGCGCCGGGGCTGGTGGAGGCAGCGGCCGGGGGAACACTGTTCCTCGACGAGATCGGTGAGATGCCGGCCTCGGTCCAGCCGAAGCTCCTGCGTCTGCTGCAGGAGGGGACCTTCCGTCGGGTGGGCGAGGTGCGCGAACGCAGCGTCGACCTGCGGATCGTCGCCGCCACCAACCGGCCCCTCTTCGAGCTGTCGCAGGAAGGGGAGTTCCGCGAGGACCTCTACTACCGCTTGTCGTGGTTCGAGCTCGGCATCCCTCCGTTGCGCGAACGACCGGACGACGTCGAGGCCCTGGCGCGTTCGTTCCTCGACCGCGAGGGGCAACGGGTGGGCCGGACGTTCCGGATGGAGCGATCGGCCTGGCGGGCCCTGCGGCGCTTCGCGTGGCCGGGCAACGTTCGGCAGCTGGAGTCGGCGGTGGCCTCGGCCTGCGCACGCGCGGGCGAGGACGGAAGGGTCCGGGTGGCCGATCTCCCGGTGCACGTGCGCCAAGAGGTGCGCGCGACCCGGGAGCGTCCCACGCGCGACGTCGACCTCCACCGGTCGCTCGAGCGCTACGAGCGCGAACTGATCCTCGATGCCCTGCGGCGTAGCGGCCACCGAAGGACCGAGGCGGCGCGGCGGCTCGGGATCGGTCGCAACACGCTGTACGAGAAGATGAAGCGGCTCGGGATCAGACCCGAGAGTCCCGGACGAGTCGCGTGATCGCGTCGGCCGCGGCGCCGGGTCCGTCCGCGGATCCGGCGACGTGGGCCGCGATCGGGGCCGCCGTGCGATCGCGGGACAGCTCGCGTCGCAGGGCGGCCTCGAGCCGTCGTCCGTCGAGTTTCGCGGACGGGACCACGGTGCCCGCTCCGAGTGCCCGCACGCGGAGCGCGTTGTCCGGTTGATCGTGGCTGTGCGGGACCACGATCTGCGGGAGGCCGCTGTGCAGGACCCGCGCGGTGGTCCCGATTCCACCGTGGTGCACGACGGCCCGGCAGTGGGGCAGCAGTGCGCCCAGCGGAGTGAACCCGAAGGCCACGAAACCGTCGGGCAGCGGTCCCAGGGTCTCGGGCTCGGGCAGGAGGAACAGTCCGCGCTCGCCGAGCGATCGGCAGCTCGCCACGGCGGCGCGCACCATTTCGTCCATGTGCACGTTCGCCGATCCCCCGGTGAAGACCACCGGCGGTGTGCCCGCCCCCAGGAACTGCCGTACGTCCGTCCGCAGCGGGGCATCCTCGCCCGGATCGAAGAGCGGGAAATCGGTCAGGGTGACGTGGTCCGGCCAGTCGGGCTGGACCGGTGCGTACCAGTCGGGCCACAGACCGACGACGCGTTGCGTGGAGTGGATCCATCCGTCGAAGGGACGCCGCACGCGCGGCAGGCCCAGCCAGTTGCGGTAGGCGTTCAGCTCGGGACACAGCGCGGGATCGATGATCGCGGCATCGGCGACGGCGTAGGCCAGGTTCTTCTGCCACCGCGGTCCCGTGCGCGGGAAGTGGAGGTGGGGCGTGCCCACGTGGTCGGTGCGCGAGCGTAGTACCACCGGTTGCACGTGGAGCGAGGCCTGCGGCACGCCCAGCTTCTCGTGCGCCAGACGCGCGCCCAGGCACAGCACCGACGAGGCGACGACCAGGTCGTCGGTGCGCTCGGCCCATCGCTCGACGATCCGGAAGAGCGGACGCATGGCGGGCACGATCACGTCGCGGGCGAGCACGCGGAAGCCTCGCCACGGGTGCCAGATGTCGGGGTCGCGCGCGGCGCGTTCGAAGGCGGTGTCGGGCAGCAACCGCTCGAAGGCCACACCCTCGTCCCGACACGACGACTCGAACCACGAGCTGGTCACGACCACCGGTCGGTGACCGCGGGCGCGGAGTTTCCGGGCGACGGCGAGGACGGGATGGACGTCACCCGCGCTGCCGAGCGTCGGCAGCAGGACCGTGCACGGACGGTCGGCTCCGGGTCCGGGCGACCTGGAAGGTGGCGTCTCGGCCAGGGCGTTCGGGTGCATGGAGGTCGGGACTCCGGTGCTTGTGGTGGCGACGGGTCCCCTCTAGGATCGCGACGCTCGACGCCGCGGGCCACCCCCGGCGTGTGGTTCCCGTTGCCGTGAGGTCCCGCCCATGACTGCTCGTCGGCTCTCCGCGCTGCTGCGCCGTCGGACTCTCTCGTCGATCCTACTCCTGCTGCCCGCGCTCGCCGGATGTGCGAACGTGCTCGAGGCCCTGCAGTCGCTGCCCCGGCCGAGCGCGGACGTGGTCGGCGCCCGGATCACCGGACTGGGTCTGGAGAGTGCCGACCTCGAGTTCGACCTGCGGATCACCAACCCCCTCGATGCGGCCCTGCCGCTGGTCGACCTCGACGTGGCGCTGGGCAGCGGCGGGAAGGACTTCCTCCAGGGGGTCCTGCCGCTGCAGGGCACGGTGGCGGCGGGTGGAGAGCGGGTGGTGGCCGTTCCGGTGCAGGTCGACCTGTTGCGGACGGTGCGCACCCTGGCCGGAGTACGGCCAGGGCAGGTGGTCGACTACACGGCCGAGCTCGGGCTCGGGATCGACGTTCCCGGAGTGGGGCCTCGACGGCTGCCGCTGCGTCACCAGGGCCGGTTCCCGGTCCCCGCGTTGCCGCGCGTCGAGCTCGGCACGCTGCGACTCGACGAGCTGGGACTGCGCGAGGTGGCGGGCACCGCGGTGCTTCGCGTGGCCAATCCCAACGCCTTCGCCGTGATGGTCGATCGACTGTCGCTGGACCTGCAGATCGCCGGCCGCGACGTCGGGACCCTGGCGGCCGGGCAGGCCCTGGAGCTGGACGCGGACGGAGAGGGCACGCTCGAGCTGCCCATGAGCCTGAGTCCGCTCGATCTGGGAACCGCGGTGCTGGATGCCCTGCGCGGCAGCTCCACCGGCTACGGTCTGGCCGGTGGGATCGGCGTCGACACACCCTTCGGGCCCTTCGACTCGGCCCTCGACGTCACCGGCGAGGTGCCGATCCAGCGGACGCGCTGACCGTCGCGCGGCTCAGGCCACCCGCGCGCAGCACTTCTTGTACTTCTTGCCGCTGCCACAGGGGCAGGGATCGTTGCGGCCGACCTTCGGCTCGTCGCGCCGGTAGGGCTCCTGCCGGCCGGGCATGCCGTCGACGAAGCGCCACTGGCCGTCTTCGCGAGCAAAGATGCTCTTCTCGTGGTGCTCGACCTCGTCGCCCTCGGCGTCGTCGTAGAAGGCGATGAACTCCACGAGTCCCTGCTCGTCGTCGGGACCGCCGCCTTCGGTGTCGATGACCTCGAAGCCGTTCCACGTAGATTCGCGGGCCCACTTGGCGATGTCGTCGCGGACGAGGTCCTTGCGGGCGTCGCTGTGGGCGGTCTCGATGATGTAGTCGACCTCCTGCTTCACGAAGGCGCTGTAGCGCGAGCGCATGAGCTCTTCGGCGGTCTCGGCCGGACGGTCACCCCGGTGCAGGGGCTCGCAGCACTCCGCGTACGGCTTCTTCGATTCGCAGGGGCACGGGTCGGTGGTGGTGGTCATCGGGAGGTCTCGCGTTGGAGGACGGGGAACGACGGCGGCAGAGAATACCGACGTTCCCCCGTCCTTCGTCAACGGTGGAGTGGGGGCCGGCGGGGGCCGTCGTCGGCGCCGATCAGGGCTCGGGCGCGGGCGAGGGTGTTCTCGATCTCGTCGACCAGGGCGTCGTCGACGGGTCCTTCGCGCCGGATCCGGTCGAGTTCGGCGAGCACTCCCATGTAACGCTCGCGGGCATCGGGGCCGCCCACCGCCAGGGCGCGGCTCATGTCGATCTGCAGGCGGAGGACGTTGGCCCGTTGGGCCGACAAGGCGTCGGCGGCGGCCACGCGGGCCAGGACCAGGGTCTCGGTCGCGTCGTCGAGGGCGCCCCGGCCGCTGAAGTCGACGGCCAGGTTGTACAGTTCACCGAAGTCGAAGCGTCGGGCCGTCGCCACCTCGCCGGCGTAGGTGTCGGGATCGAGGGCGACGGCGCGGTCGAAGTGCCGGTGCGCCTCGCGCAGGTCTTCGACGGTTCCGTCGAAGTCGCCGCCGGCGGCGCGAGCGCGGACGTCGGCACCGAGGGCGAAGCCCAGGTTGTAGTGGGCGATCGCCGAATCGGGGTCGCGCGCGACGGCATCGCGGAACGACGCGACGGCGTCGGAGAAGTCCCCCTGCCGCAGCTGGTAGATGCCGGTGGAGACCTGCTTCTCGGCGCAGCCGAAGGCCAGGGGGGCGATGGACACGACGAAGAGGACCGGACGCAGGCGATCGAGCGCGCGGAGGACGACCGGCGGGATCATCGGCGACTCCTCGAGAGATCTCGGTGCGACGGATGACATTGTAGGGATTGCGGAACAGTCTAACGGCGGACCCCGCGGTCGAGGAGCGGAGTCCGCCGTCTTCACGCGATCTTTCGATCAGCGGCCGGTCTCGTCGTCGTCGAAGCTCGGGATCCGGCCGGGCGTCCACGGCCCGCCGCGCTCCTCGAGCTCGGTCTCGATCGAGGCCAGGTCCTGCTCCACGAGCGTGCGCAGGTCGTCGAGCACGTCGGGCAGCTGGTCTTCGACGATCTCCACGTTGTCGCGCATGGTCTGCGTGGGAGCCGAGCTACTCGTCCAGTAACCCATGACCACGCGGCCCACGCGGCCGGACAGCCCGGGCAGGGTGGCTTCCTGTCGACGCGCGACGGTGGCGTCACCGTCGAGCACGATCTCGAGGTCCTGCAGCTGGTCCTCGACCTCGTCGAGCCGCTGCATCAGATCACGCACGGGCTCACCCGGCGTGTCGAGGAGGGCCTGCCGCACGTGGTCGATGCGGGAGTGGGCCTCGCGCACGAGACGGTTGGTGCCCATGATCACGCGCTGCAGTTCGGCCACGCGGTCCTGGAAGCCGCTGAGCTCCTGGCGCGACTCGGCGGGCAGGGTGGCGCGGGCCAGGACCTCGGCCTCGAACGACACCGGGCCGGCGATGTCGGTCCACTCGCCGTCGACCACCTTGGCGATCTCGACGGTGTAGGTGCCCGGCATGGCGATCGCGCCCTGCGTCGAGCTCGACCACGGGCTGGTCCACGCCGGCGGGTTCAGGTTCGTGGGTTCGGGCGACGGGTAGCGGAAGTCCCAGTGCACGCGGTGGGTACCGGTGCTCTTCGGACCGTCGATGCGGCGCACCACGTTGCCTTCGCTGTCGCGCACGGTCAGCACGATGCGCGGGGCGTTCTCGCGGTCCTCCTCCCGCAGTTCATCCCAGCTCGGGTACTCGAGGTCACCGCCCTTCTGCCAGATCTCCTTCTCCGAGGCCAGACGCAACTCGCGCTTGGTCTGCAGGCCGTCGCGCAGGTAGTACGTGAACATCGCGCCCACCGGCGGGTTCGGCCGGGTGAAGGCCTGATGACCCATCGAGCCCTTGCCCGGAAGGCCCCACGGCGTGCGCTCGAAGAACATCCACGAACGCCGCACCGGGAACAGGACGGCTTCCTCTTCTTCCATGGCGGTGGCGTCGGCGTTGCGCAGCGGCGTGTAGTCGTCGAGCACCCAGAAGCCGCGGCCGAAGGTGCCCACGACCAGGTCCTCGTCGCGACGCTGCAGCTCGAGATCGCGGCAGGCGATCACGGGGATGCCGCCCTTCAGCTGGATCCACGCGTCGCCGCCGTCGCGGCTGAAGAACACGCCGAACTCGGTGCCCACGAACAGCAGCTCGGGATCGACGTGGTCCTGCACCACGTCGTGCACCTGGCCGCGGTCGGGCAGGT
This sequence comes from uncultured bacterium, assembly GCA_964593155.1. Classification (GTDB taxonomy): domain Bacteria; phylum Krumholzibacteriota; class Krumholzibacteriia; order JAJRXK01; family JAJRXK01; genus JAJRXK01. Next base: position 788 of record CAZQHE010000022.1, on the reverse strand, counting down.
CGCCGGCGATGGAGTCCCAGCTCTCGCCGCGGTCGGTGCTCTTCAACACGTAGGGTGTGAAGTCGCCGCGCTTGTGGTTGCTGAACGTGGCGTAGACCACCTGGTCGTCGTGCCGATCGGCGGTGAGCGAGGTCACGTAGCTCATCTCGGGCACGCCCGAGAACTTCTCCGTCTTGTTCCAGGTCTCGCCGCCGTCGGGCGACATCCACACCAGGCCGTCGTCGGTGCCGGCGTAGAGCAGGCCCTCGACCAGCGGGCTCTCGTCGAAGCTGACCACGTTTCCGTAGATCGAGGTCGAGCGGTTCTTCGACACCGCGTCGACGCTCCACACCCGGCCCATGACCTCGAGCTCGTTGCGATCGAGCTGACGGGTCATGTTGCCGCTGATCTTCTCCCAGCTGTCGCCGCGGTCCTCGCTGCGGAACAGATAGTTACCGCCGAAGTACAGGCGCGTGTGCGAGTGGGGGCTGATGAGCAGGGCACTGCTCCAGTTCCAGACGAAGGGCTCGTCGTCGACGGCCGGTTGCGGCTGGATGTCGATCACCTCACCGGTCTTGCGGTCGTAGCGGGCGAGGTTTCCGTACTGCCACTGGCTGTAGACGATGTCGGGATCGGTGGGATCCACGGCGGGCTCGAAGCCGTCGCCGCCGAGGGTGATGAACCAGTCGCGGTTGATGATCCCGTTCGCGCTCGTGGTGCGCGTGGGACCACCGATGGTGTTGTTGTCCTGCGTTCCGCCGTACACGTTGTAGAACGGTAAGTCCTGGTCGATGGCGATCTTGTAGAAC
>CAZQHE010000021.1:0-39728 GCA_964593155.1 uncultured bacterium | reverse complement strand
AGAAGGTCCCAAGGGTTTGGCTGTTCGCCAATTAAAGCGGTACGCGAGCTGGGTTCAGAACGTCGTGAGACAGTTCGGTCCCTATCCGTCGCGGGCGTAGGAGATTTGTGGGAAGCTGCCCCTAGTACGAGAGGACCGGGGTGGACAGACCTCTAGTGCACCTGTTGTCACGCCAGTGGCACGGCAGGGTAGCTATGTCTGGTAGGGATAAGCGCTGAAAGCATATAAGCGCGAAGCCCCTCCCGAGATGAGATCTCCCGGACGCAAGTCCCAGAAGGCCCGTTGTAGATGACGACGTTGATAGGTCGCAGATGGAAGCGCGGTAACGTGTGGAGTCGAGCGATACTAATCGGCCGAGCGGCTTGATTCGTCTCGCTTCCCTCGAGGAAGCAATCTCCTGTCAGCTCTGGAGGCTTCGTGCCTCTCACCCGAATGCGGTTGTCAAAGAACTCTGCTGGCCACGGACCCGGTCCGTGCCGGACATGGTTTGCCGGTGACAATAGCGCGACGGAAATACCCGTTCCCATTCCGAACACGGAAGTCAAGCGTCGCAGCGCCGATGGTACTGCGCGGGAGACCGCGTGGGAGAGTAGGTCGTCGCCGGCATTGTCTTCGAAGGCCCGCCCCTTTCCGGGGGCGGGCCTTTGTCGTTATGGTCAACGTGCTGGCTCTTCCTCCCCACGGCGGTTCGCCATGATCGATCCGAGTCCCGGCATCGTGCGGTCGGCCTGCGCGGCCCTGGCCGTCGTCCTGCTGATCCTGCTGGAGGTCCCGGCGACGGGGTCCACGGTGCGTCTGCACGTCCAGGTGCCGGCCGAAGAGGCGGTTCTGCGTGCGACCGACCCCGGTGTGCGTGCTCTGGGACGCGTGGCGGCTCGAGGCCGCGCGCTCGAGCGCACGCTCGATCCCTACGGTGGGCGCGCCGAGCCGTTGCTGCCGGTGTCGGGTCCACTGGCCCGGCGCGTAGCAGACCTCCAGAACCGCGGTCAGGACGCGCTGGCGCGCTTCTTCCGCTGGTACGTGGTCGAACTCGACGAGGCGGAGGCCGCCACCTGGTGGGTCGAGGCGCTGCGCCACGGCTGGGCGTCGCGGATCGAGACGCCGCTAGCGATCGAGGCCGCGTCGACGCCCGGGGGTTCGAGCAATGCGCTGGAACTCGACGATCCCCGGATCCCCGTGCGGCAGCAGTGGTTGTTCGATCTTCTGGGGACCGAGGCCGCCTGGGCGACGGTTCGCGCCGAGCAGGGCGATGCGGTACTCGGTGTGGTCGACGGGGGTTTCGACGTCGACCATACGGATCTAGCGCCGAATCTGTGGACGAACCCGGGTGAGATCGCGGGGAACGGGATCGACGACGACGGCAACGGCTTCGTCGACGACGTCCACGGCTGGAACGTCACGCTTCAGCGAGGCTCACCGCTGTACCTCGAGGACATGCCGGAGACCCGGCGTCACGGAACGCTGGTCGCCGGGGTCGCGGGCGCGGTGGCCGGCAACGGTGCGTTCGGGGCCGGTCTCGCCTTCAACCCGCGGGTCATGCTCGTGTCGGTCCAGGACGAGAGCGGCGAGGGACTCGACACGACCTACGCCTATCGTGGCATCGCCTACGCGGCGGCGAACGGGGCCGACGTCGTCAATTGCTCGTGGCGCGGTGTCTGGTTCCAGCGCCCGGGCGGGGAGAACCGCGACTCGGCCCCGTTCCGTCAGTTCGAGAACGACGTGATCGAGGCCGCGACGGCTCTGGGGGCACTGGTGATCGCGGCGGCCGGCAACGACGCGCGCACGGACCTCGTAACGTCGCCGAGTCACTACCCGGCCGTTCTCTCGGTCACCGCCACGAACGATCGGTCCAATCCCTGGCAGCTGTGGCAGAACTCCAACGCGGGTCCCTGGGTCGACCTGGCCGCTCCCGGTGACAAGGTGTTCTCGATCGCACCGGACGAGGAAACCACCATCAGCTCGGGCACGTCGTTGTCGGTGCCGATCGTGGCCGCGGCGGCGCTGTTGCTGCAGACCCGGCACCCCGAGTGGACTCCCGATCAGGTCCGAGCGCGGCTGCGGCAGACCGCACGCGACTTCTCCGACACCGAGCCCGATCCCGAACTGCGTGGTGGAGCGGGGCGGGGCATGGTGCAGTTCGACGCGGCGATCCACGCGCCGCTACAGCCCGCGTTGGCGATCCGCAACGTGCGGTTCCTGGCCGACGACCAGACGCCGGTCTACTCGCCGGGTGACGACGTCGTGCTGGCCTTCGAGGCACGCAGCCTGTTCCCCTACGAAGGACCGGTGCGAATCCGGGTCGAGACCGACGACCCCTTCCTCGTCGCGTTCGAGGACGAGCTGGTGCTGTCGCAGGCCCTCCCCGGGGCCGAGCTTTCGGTCCGGCGGGGTCTCGAACTCAAGCTTCGTGAGAACGCCCCGCGTGGACACGTGGCGCGGATCGACCTGATCGTCGAAGCCGGCGACGAGGTCGACCGGCAGTCCTTCTACGTCGACGCCGTGCCCTATCAGGTCGAGGTGCGTTCGGCGGGCCTGGAGATGAGCGTGGCCGCCAACGGCAAGCTCGGGTACTCCGAGTACAACCGCCCGCTCAGCACGTCGGGGGTGGGCTTCCGGCGTCGCGACGAGCTGCAGTCGTCACTGTTCTTCGGCTCGTTCGTGATCGGAGCGGGTCAGGGGCGGGTGATCGACGCCGTGCAGGCCTTCCTGCCGATCGACGCAGTGGAGGACTTCCGCGCAGGCGCGGTCCCGGTCGTCCGCGAGGACCTCGGCGACGGGTGGACGCGGACCACGCTCGGCTACGCCTCGCGCGCACGTTCCGACGGTCTGTCGCTGGAGATCCGCCAGGACTTCTTCGCGCACGATTCCGACGAGCTCGGTGACTTCCTGCTGGGGCGCTGGCGGGTGCGCCCGCTGGCGCTGCAGTCGATCGCCAAGGGCGGCGACACCCTCGACCGTCTGCACACCGGTCTGCTGCTCGACTGGACGGCCAGCGGGGACGGCGAGTCGATCCACACCGATGCGGTGAGTGGCGTGCAGTGGGCGGAACCGCGGCCCGGCGCACCGGATCCCCGCTTCGTCGGAGCGCGGGTCCTCGACGCCGCGTCGCCGCTGCGCGCGGCGCACTTCCACGCCGTCGGTCCCCGCGAGTCGGATCCGGACGCGCCGTACATGATCGATCGCGTCGACCTGGGCCGGGCGATGTCCGACTCCACGCTGTGGGAACTGGTGTCCCGTGATGCTCGCCGGGTGGATCGGCTCGAGGGCAACGTGGTCGGGATGCTGGGCGCCGGACCACATCCTCCGGTGGCCGTGGGCGAGGGCGCGGACCTGGTCGTGGCCTTTGCGATCGCCGACACCCGCGGCGAGCTCTTCGATGCGCTCGAGCGCGCGCGGGTGGCCTGGAGTTCGCTGCGCGCGGGGCGCGACGGTCGACCGCCGTCGCGTGTGGATCTGCTGGGCAACGTGCCCAACCCGTTCAATCCGCGAACGATGATCCACTTCGCCCTGACCGATCCCGAGCCGGTCCGGCTCGACGTCTACGACCTCCGCGGACGCCACGTGGCACGATTGCTCGACGAACGGCGCGACTCGGGCTTTCATCGGGTGGAGTGGGACGGTCGTGACGTGAACGGGCGTAGCGTAGCCAGTGGGGTCTACCTGGTCCGTCTCGCGACGCCGTCCGAGACGACGAGTCGGAGGGTCGCGCTGGTCCGGTGATCGGGCGCGGGGATCCGTCCGACTCCGGAGGAACGGACCGATGACCCAACCGCCCCCGCCGCCCGCGCCGCCGCCGCCGCCCGCACCGCCGCCGCCACGCCGTCGACGCACGTGGTGGCGACGCCTCCTGGTTCTGATCCTCGTGCTGGTGCTCGCGATCCTGGGGCTCGGGCTGATCAGCCTGGTGCTGTTCGGCCCGCCCGCCTACGTCGAGCCGGGGTCGTGGCTCGAGGTGCGCTTCGCGGCGGCGTATCCCGAGGAGCGGCCCGACCGTACCGGGCTCCAGGCCGCGCTGCGTCCCACGGTGGTCAGCCACCAGGAGGTGCTGGCTGCGCTCGACCGGGCCGCCGTCGACGATCGGATCGAAGGTGTCCTGCTCCGCGCCGAGGGCTTCCCGGGTTCCTGGGCGCAGGCGCGGGAGCTGCGCACCGCCGTCCGGCGGCTGCGCGACGAGGGCGTCACGGTGGCGGCCCACGCGAACACGCTGTCGTCGATCGACTACTACGTGGCCACCGCGGCAGAGCGCCTGTCGATCGCGCCGGAGGGTCTGGCCCTGATCGGCGGCATGCAGGCGCAGCTGACCTTCGTGCGCGGTGCTCTCGACAAGGTCGGCATCGAGGTCGAGAGCGTCGGTGTGGGCGAGTACAAGTCGGCTCCCGAGCAGCTCACGGCGTCGGGGTCGAGTGCGGCGAGCCGCGCGCAGGTGCAGGACTACCTCGACGACGTCTTCGACGCCTGGATCGAGGCGATCGCGGGGGCCCGCGGCGTCACGCGCGAGCGGATGCGCATGCTGGTCGAGCGAGGGCTGCACGACGCGGTCGCGTGCCTGGAGCAGGGGATCGTGGACCGGGTCGAGGACGTCGCGGGGATGCTCGAACGTCTCGGCGATCCGACCACGGTCGGCGTGCTGGACTACCTGGCCGCGGCCGGAGACCGCGAGGACGTGTCCGACGAGGTGCGGATCGCCGTGATCCACGTGGTGGGTACCATCGTCCCCGGACGCGCTCCTTCCGATCCGCTGGCCGGAGACCTGGCCGCCGCGGAGACGATCGTCCGCCGTCTCGAGCGCGCGCGCGAGGACGACCGCGTGCGCGCGGTCGTGCTGCGCGTGGATTCCCCCGGTGGGTCGGCCCTCGCCAGCGACCTGATCCTGCGCGAGGTCGAGCGCGTCCGGCGCACGAAACCCGTGGTGGTCTCGATGGCGGGCACCGCGGCGAGCGGCGGCTACTACGTCGCGATGTCCGCCGACCGCGTCTTCGCCGACCCGCTGTCGGTGACGGGTTCGATCGGGGTCTTCGTCCTCCGCCCGAACTTCGCGGGGACCTTCGATCGACTCGACGTGAACGTCGAGACCTACGCACGGGGCGAGAACGCATCCCTCTTCGATCCCAGCCGGCCGTGGACGGCCGCGCAGCGGGCGCTGGTGCAGGAGACCCTGGATCGCTTCTACGATCGCTTCGTGGAGCGCGTGGCCGACGGACGGGGGCTGACGGTGGAGGAGGCCGACGCCGCGGCCCGGGGACGCGTGTGGTCGGGCGAGCGGGCGCTCGCGGCCGGTCTGGTGGACGAGCTCGGCGGACAGGCCGAGGCGATCGCCTCGGCGGCCGACCTGGCCGGGATCGATCCCGCGGTGCGCCCCGGCATCGTCACCTTCCAGCCCACGCCCGGTCCGCTCGATCGCATGTTGGCGAACCTGCTGTCGGGCGAGCGGGCGGCGACCCTGGTGCCCCTGCCCGACGATCTGGTCGAGATCGGACGGGCGGCGACCCGGTGGACCGTTCTCGCCGACGGGCGGCCCCAGTTCGCCCTGCCCTGGTCGTTGCGGGTGCGGTGAGCTCAGCCGGTCAGCGGACGGCCGTGGTCTCGGGGTCGCCGGAGTTGCGCCCGATCAGCACGATGGCACCGGCGGCGGCCGCTCCGACCACCCACAGCGCCGGCGAGCTGAGCGTCTCGACCACCGATTCGTTCTCGAGCAGCTCGATCGTCTGGATCTCGTCGAGCAGGATCTCGAGCGGCTCGCCCTCGTCCTCCGGTTCGACCAGGATCGCCAAACGACTGGGGGCCCAGCGCGCGCGGCGGGCCTCGTCGTCGGTCTCGCCGAAGCCGAGGCGATCGCCGCTGCGCAGTTCGATGCGGGCGATCGCCGGCAGGCGCTCGAAGCGCAGCAGATCGTCGGGCGTGAGCACGGCGAACCACTCGGCCACGCCTCCCTCGTGCTCCACGCGCAGGCTCTCGACGCCCTGCAGATCGAAGGACTCGGTGTCCTCGCCGGCGAGCACGACCAGCGAGCCGTCGTCGAAGGCGACCGACTCGTTCGCGGTCAGCGACCGGCGGGTGTCGTCCTCGAAGCCGATGGTGTCGACGCGGTCCAGGGGAAGGGGTCGGCCGTCCTCGGCCACGGGGATCCGGCTGTAGATCCGCGCGTGGGGCGCGCAGCTCGCCAGCAGCGCGACCGCGGCGACGGCCAGCACCGGACGGGAGAACCGGAGTCGGCGGAGCATGTGGAATCCTCGCGAAGGGATGGCGACCGTGGCATGATACGGCCCGTGTCCCCGCCGCGAAAGCCCGCGCCGGGGGCACGCGCGCGTCGCCCGACCCCCGGAGGAACCCCATGCCGTCGTCGCCCGCCCCGTTCGGCCCGTCCACCCGCCTCGTCCACGCGGGCGAACACAGCACCGAGTACGCCGGAGCGGTGGTCCTGCCCGTGTTCCGGTCGGCCATGTACGACGAGTCCGTCAGCGTGGACGACCAGGTCGTCTACATCCGCTACCACAACACGCCGAACCACCGGGCGGTGGCTGCGAAGCTCGCGGCCCTGGAGGGCTGCGAGGACGCCGTGGTCCTCGGCAGCGGCATGGCCGCGATCAGTTCGGCCGTGCTGTCGGTGGTGCGCAGTGGCGACCACGTGCTCGCGCAGCAGACGCTGTACGGGGGCACCCACGCGCTGTTCACGCAGGACCTGCCGGCGCTGGGCGTCGAGGTCGAGTTCGTCGACTCGGACGATCCGCGGGACTGGCAGGCGCGTCGTCGCGACACCACGCGCCTGGTGTACGTGGAGGCGATCTCGAATCCGCTGCTGCACGTCACCGACCTGGTGGGAATCGCCACCTGGGCGCGCGAGGCGGGCCTGGTGTCGATGATCGACGCGACGATGACCACACCCGTCGGCCTGCAGCCCACGCGCCTGGGCTACGATCTCGTGGTGCACAGCGCGACGAAGTTCCTCAACGGCCACTCCGACATCGTGGCCGGCGCGGTACTGGGATCGCGCGAACGCTGCCGGGCGGTGCTGCACAAGGCGCAGCACCTCGGCGGGAGCCTGGATCCGGACGCCTGCGCGCAGTTGATGCGCGGGATGAAGACCCTCGCCCTCCGCTGGGAACGGCAGTGTGCGACGGCCCTCGACCTCGCCCGGTGGCTGCACGAACACCCGCGGGTCGACCGCGTCCTCTACCCCGGGCTGCCGTCGCATCCCTCCCACGCGCGGGCCCGGGAGTGGCTGCACGGCGACGGTGCGCTGTTCGCCTTCGACGTCGGCGATGCGGACACGGCGCGTGCCCTGCAGGATCGCCTGGAACTCTTCACCGCCGCTCCGAGTTTCGGTGGGGTGGAGAGTCTGATCACCCGCCCCGCGCACACCAGCCACGCACTCCTCGGACCGGAGGCGCGGGCCGAGCGTGGGATCGGCGACGGCTTGCTGCGGGTGGCCGTCGGCGTCGAGGACGTGGAGGACCTCCGCGCGGACCTGCGGAACGCGATCGGATCTCCCTGAGCTTCGTGCGTCAGACGAGATCGACGTCGCAGCGCACCTCGACCAGCGCCGGCCCCTCGTGCTCGATTGCGCGTTGCAGGGCGTCGTCGAGTTGGTCGGCCTCTTCGACGCGGACTCCCATCGCGCCGCAGAGCTCGGCGTAGGCGGCGAAGCCCGGATTCCTCAGGTCGGTCTGCCATACGTCCCACCGGCCCGCTCTCTGCTCCTTCGAGATCTTGCCCAGTTCGTCGTTGTTCAGCAGGACGTGGGTGATGTTCAGATCGTACTTCACGGCCGTCGTGAGCTCGCCCATGTACTGCGCGAAGCCACCGTCGCCGGTCACGGCGATCGTCGGGCGGTCGGGTGCCGCGCAGCGCGCGCCGATCGCGGCCGGGTACCCGAATCCGATCGAACCCAGGTAGCCGCTCATGAGCACGCTGTGGTTCCGGGTCTCGAAGTAGCGCCCGAAGCTGTAGGCGTTGTTGCCCACGTCCACGGTGAGCACGGCGTCGTCGGGTGCCTGCCGCGAGAGGGCGGCGAAGACGGCGGCCGAGTTGACACCGTGGCCGCGGTCCTCGCTCACGCGACGCTCCTTCTCACGCCGCCAGACTGCCCAGCGGTCCGCCAGTTCCGGGCGCTGGTCGACGGTGTCGGTCCGACCCGCCAGACGTTCGCGGAGCAGCCGCGCGGTCACGGAGATCTCGCCCCACACTGGAACGTCGACCCGGTGGAACTTGCCCAGGTGCATGCGATCGAAGTCCACCTGCACGAGCGGCTTCTTCGGCGTGATCCCGGTGTGGTTGCTGAACGACGCGCCGAGCACGAGCATGCCGTCGCACTCGTTCATGAACCAGCTCGCCACCGGCGTCCCACTGCGGCCGAGCACACCGGCAGCGAGGGGATGGTCGTCGCCGATCTGACCCTTGGCCTTGAAGGTGGTGAGCACCGGCGATCCGAGTTCCTCGGCCAGGGCGACGACCGAATCCATCGCGAAGCGTGCGCCGTGGCCGACCACGATCACCGGGCGCTTCCATCCGCCGATCGCTTCGACGGCGGCCTCGACCGATTCCTCGGGTGGCGTGATCGTCACCGTCGACAGGCGACCGTCGGGAGCGCCGGGTCGGTCGTCCTCACCCGCGGGGAGGGTCTGCACCTCGTCGGGCAGGATGAGCGTGGAGACGTCGCGGCGGATGATCGCGTTCTTGAGGGCGAGGTTCACGAGTTCGGCGTGATCACTCGTCGGAAGCACCGTCTGGCGCCACGCACTCACGGCTTCGAAGGCCGACGAGAGATCGATCTCCTGGAAGGCTCCGGGCCCGAGGACCTGGGTGTCGACCTGGCCACAGAGAGCGACGACCGGAGCGCGGTCGACCTTGGCGTCCCACAGCCCCGTCAACATGTTCGTCGATCCCGGGCCGGCGATCGCCATGCAGGCCGCGGGACGGCCGCTGAGCTTGGCGTAGGCCGACGCCGCGAACGCGGCGGCGCCCTCGTGGCGGATCCCGATGTACGTGAGGTCGCCGTCCTGCTCCCGCTCGCGCAGGGCGTCGGCCAGTCCGAGATTCGAGTGGCCGACCATTCCGAACACGTGTCGAACGCCCCAGTTCACCATGGTTCGCGTCATGACGTCGGAAACGGTCTCGGGGCGGGGGCACTCGGGTTCGAGTCCGACGAGAATGCGCCCGTCCCGCACCTCGACGGGAAAGGTCGGGATGCCGTCGTCGAAGCCGCCCGGCGCGCGACCGGTGCACGGGTGGAAGTCCCATCCGTGCCACGGGCAACGCAGCCAACCCTTCTCGATCGCGCCTTCCCCGAGGGGGCCGCCCTGATGCGGGCAGTGATCGTCGAGGGCGTTGAAGCGGCCCTCGAAGTGCGTGAGGGCCAGGGTCCGGTGTCCTGCTGTGACCGTGGTCACGCGGCCCTCCGGGAGGTCGTCGGCCGCCAGGACGTCGAACCACTGCAGATTCTCGGGGTTCGCGGATCTGTCCTGGTTCACGGGAACTCCTGGGGTGGGGGCGTGTTCGTCGGTGCGACCGCGCGCACGCTGGGCCAACTCGTCGCTCGCGTGCAAGCCCGGTACGACGAATCTCCGACATCCGTGACGCACGGCCCACCGACGGGCCACGAGACGTCCCGATCGGGACTTCGGGAGCGCGGATTCCGGAATCCTGCGCTATAGTGGCGCCGCGTCACCCGACTCCGATCCCGCGGCTGGACCGATCGCACGATGGAATCGTCCGCACACCGCCTGTCCCCCGAGGACTTCCCGTATCCGCCCTTCGCGCACCGGCCTCCGGACTTCGAGTTCGTCGAGGGGGCGTACCGCTGCCGTCTCGCGCGCGACCGCGCCGACCTGGAGCGGGTGCTGCGGCTGCGGTACCGCGTCTTCAACCTGGAACTCGGCGAAGGGCTCGAGTCCTCGCACGGCACGGGGCTCGACCTCGACGAGTACGATCCGCAGTGTCATCACCTGATGGTGATCCACGAGCCCAGCGACACGGTCATCGGCACCTACCGTCTGCAGACCGCCGAGATGGCGCGCGCGGGACGCGGCTTCTACTCGGCCGACGAGTTCACGCTCGAGGACTGGCCCCAGGAGGTCCTCGCCGACTCCTGTGAGATCGGGCGGGCCTGCATCGACGCCGACCATCGTCATCGCCGAGTGCTCCTGCTGCTGTGGCGGGGACTCGGCGTCTACGTGATTTCCCACCGCAAGCGCTACTTCTTCGGTTGCTGCTCGCTCACCAGCCAGGATCCGGGAGAGGGGGCCAGGGTGGCCGAGTGGTTGCGCCGTCACGGTCACGTGCATCCCACGCTCGACCTCGACCCGCAGCCCGACTTCGACATGCACGAGACCTCTCTGCCCGTCGACGGCTGGGAGGCGAGCCACATCCCCACGCTGTTCCGCACCTATCTGCGTTACGGAGCGCGGATCTGTGGCCGGCCCGCGATCGATCGCGCCTTCAGGACGATCGACTACCTCGCCCTGCTCGACCTCGACGAGATGGATCCCGACCGCATCCTGCGCCAGTTCGAGGTGGACCTGCGCGAACGCTCATGATCGCAGGGCTGCGTGGCATCGTGCGGGCCGTCGCGGCGGTGGTGTTCCTCGCCGTGTGGGGCGGGGCGCACCTCGTCACGCGGCCCTTCGCGCGCGGCGTGCGCGGCCGCGACCGCTGGCGGCGACGTCTGCTGGGTGGTGGTTGCCGCGGTGTCCTGCGCCTGTTGAACGTACGGATCGCCGTGGAGGGGCGCCCGCCGTCGCGGGCCGGGGTGCTGGTCACCAATCACTTGAGCTACGTCGACGTGCTGGTCCTCGGAGCGCTGTTCGACGCGGTGTTCGTGTCGCGGGCCGACGTGAAGGACTGGCCCGGCATCGGACTCTTCGCGCGCGGTTCGGAGACGATCTTCCTCGACCGCGGACGCAAGCGGCAGCTACCCGGCGTGGTCGAGCACATGCGCGCGCTCGTCGAGCGCGGTGTGCAGGTGGTGTTCTTCCCCGAGGGGACGAGCGGACGCGGCGACGTGGTCATGCCCTTCCGCTCGTCGCTGTTCGAGGTGCCGGTGCGCGCGGGCGTGGTGGCGCACGCGGCGGCCCTGGACTACCGGACCGCGCCCGGTGACGAGCCCGCGGAGACGGCGGTCTGCTGGTGGGGCGACGCCGACTTCCTGCCGCACTTGTGGTCGTTGTTGCGACTGCGTGGCGTCGACGCGCGGGTCGCCTTCGCCGACGCCGAGATCGAACCGACCACCCGCAAGGAGATGGCCCGCCGCGCGCAGGAAGCGGTGCAGAGCCGCTTCCGCCCGAGCGCGGGAGGACCGCTCCCGGAGGCGCTGCACTGATGCGCGGGCGGTGGTGGATGGTCTGGGTGGTCTACGGCGTCCTGCTGCTCGCCCACCACGGGGTTCGCTGGGCCGTCGACGGCGTGCCTCCGATCCCCGACGACGCGACCGGGGTCGAGATCGACGCGCCCGACGGCGCGACCGGCACCGGGACACGGCTGGTGACGCGCGACGTCGGTCCGCCGGACGCTCCGGCGCTGGTGCTGTTGCACGACGTTCCCGGAAGCTCGGACGAACTGCGTCCGCTGCTCGACGGCTGGGACGCTCCGCTGCGCCGGCTCGCCGTGGATCTGCCGGGCTTCGGCGCGTCGGGTGACGCGGACGGTGCCCCGTCGTCGGCGGCCGCGGCGGCGCACGTGCTCGCCGCCCTCGACAGTAGTGGCGTCGAGCGCGCGCATCTGGTGGGGGTGGGGCAGGGCGGTGCCGTCGCCATCGAGATGCTGCGTCGCGACGCCACACCAGCGCGCTCGCTGGTTCTGATCTCGGCTCCCGGTGTCGAGGAGTTCGAACTGCTCGGCAACGTCGACATCAACCGCCCGCTGTACGGCGCGCAACTCGCCGTCCTGTGGTTCCTGGACCACTTCGTTCCGCACTTCGGGCTGCTGGAACGCCTGCCGCTGAACCTGCCCTACGCGCGCTATTTCTACGCGAGCGACCCCCGTCCGGCGCGTGCGGTGCTCGAGGAACTGGCGTTGCCGACGCTCGTGCTGCACGGAGGGCGCGACTTCCTGGTTCCGCCCGAGGTCGCACGGGAACACGCGCGCATCGTGCCGCAGGCCGAGCTCGAGATCGTTCCCGCGGGCGGGCACGATCTGGTCGGTGGGCATCCGGATCTCGTGCGGGAGCGTCTGCTCGACTGGGTCGAGCGCGTGGGGGCCGGGGTGGCGATCACGCGGGCGGGGGCGACCGAGGAACGGCGCGAGGAGGCCGCGGTGCCGATCGACGAGATCCGCGACTTCCGGGCCCAGGGCATCACGCTGTGGTTGCTGCTCGTGTTGATCGTCTTCGCCACCTTCGTGAGCGAGGACGCCACGAGCATCGGTGTGGGGCTGCTGATCGCGCAGGGGCGCGTGGGATGGCTCGAGGGATTCGGTGCCGTGTTCGTCGGCATCTACTTCGGCGATCTCATCCTCTACGGCGTGGGCCACTGGCTCGGGATGAAGGTGGTCCACCGGGCTCCCTTCCGGTGGTTCATCAGCGAGCGCGATCTGCGCCGCGGTTCGGAGTGGTTCGGGCGTCGCGGTCTGGTGGCCATCTTCCTCACGCGCTTCGTGCCGGGTTCGCGTCTTCCCACCTACCTGGCGGTGGGGGTGGTGCGAGCCGGGTTCTGGCGCTTCGCCGGCTTCTTCTTCCTGGCCGTCATGGCCTGGACTCCGGTTCTTGTGGCCTTCGCCGCGGTCGTCGGCCACGAGGCCCTCGAACGCTTCGAGGAGCTGCGTCGCGGGTCCCTGATCGTCTTCCTGGTCGTGCTCGGCGTGATCCTGCTCGTCGTGCGCGTGGTCTTCCCGCTGGCGCGCTGGCGCGGGCGACGGCTCGCGGTGGGGCGGGCGATCCGCTGGCGGCGCTGGGAGTTCTGGCCGAGCTGGGTGGTTTACCTGCCGATCGTCCTGCGGGCCTTCGTCTGGGCTCGGCGCTTCGGTGGCCTGACCGTTCCCACGGCGACGAACTGGGGCATGAGCGGGGCCGGAGGCATGATCGGCGAGAGCAAGGCGCAGATCCTGGGCGAGCTCGACGACGGACGGCACGTGGCGCGAACGCTCTTCCTGCCCGCCGAGGAGATGTCGGAACGGCGGGCGGCCGTCGACGCGTTCATCGCGCGCGAGGGACTCGACCTCCCCGTGGTGCTCAAGCCCGACGTCGGCCAGCGCGGCGAGGGTGTGCACGTGGTGCGTTCGCGGGATCGTCTGCGTGAACTGCTCGACGCCCAGGAGATCGATCTCGTGCTGCAGGAGTTCGTCGGTGGCGAGGAGTTCGGGGTGTCCTACGAACGGGAACCCGGTGCCGAACGCGGACGGATCACCTCGATCGCGCACAAGCAGCCGCTGATCGTTCAGGGCGACGGCGAGAGCGCGCTCGAACACCTGATCCTGCGGCACCCGCGCGCGGTGGCCCTGGCCGAGAAGCACCTCCGTCGCCACGCCGACCGTCTCGACTGGATTCCGTCCCACGGGCAGCGGGTCGTCCTCGCCGAGATCGGGACCCATTCCCGGGGATCGATCTTCGTCGACGCCAACGATCTGTGGACGCCCGAACTCGAAGAAGCGATCGATCGCCTGAGTCGGCGCTTCGAGGGATTCCACCTGGGTCGCTACGACCTGCGAGTGCCGAGCACGGACCACCTGCGGGCAGGACACGGATTCGAGGTGCTCGAGCTGAACGGCCTGACGGCGGAGCCGGCGCACGTGTACGACCCGTCGGCCTCGCTCGGTGACGCGCGCCGCGAGCTCGCGCGGCAGTGGGAGACGGCGTATCGCTTCGGGGCCATGGAACGCGCTCGCGGGCATCGCGTGTGGCCGCTGCGTTCGATCCTGCGCGAGTGGTGGGCGCATCGCCGCCGGCAGCGCCGCCACGCCGTCGACCGGGCACACGGTCCGCGCGAGAGCTTCACGCTGTCGCGGTCGATCAGCGATCCCTCGTCGACGGGCGAATGATCTCGCCGTGACCGTCGTCGATCGGTGCGCGGTCGGGATCGTACTCGGCGAGAGCCGCGGCGGCACGGTCCTCGACGTCGCGCAGCAGGCCCTCGAGCTGGGCCATGGCGAAGGTCGTGATCCACGAGTCGGGGATGCCGCCGCCGACGACGGTCCGCACGCGGTAGGCGATCAGGGTGAGGTCGTGGTCGAGCGAGAACATGATCCACGCGCCCTCGTTGGCCGGGAGGTAGATCGCGTCCTCGATGTCGTCGGGCGTCAGTTCGCCGGCCCGTCCCGACGCGACGGTGCGGCGGGCCAGGGCCGGTCCGTCGTCCATCAGTCGCCATCGATGCGCCCACACGAAGTCCTCGGTGGTGTCGGCCAGGCCTACGTCCTGGGTGACCTCGATCACCCAGTGCCGGTCGGTGATCGGCCAGGGCAGGTCGACGTGCTGGTACCACACGCTCCGACCGGGCTCGCGTTCCAGGCGGGTCTGGGTGAGCATGGGGTTCTCGGGGAACTCGGGATCGAGGGCGGCGAGCCAGGCGTCGAGGCGCGGCTGTTCCAGAACGATGTAGCCGGTCACGCGCTCGGGTCCGTCGTCGCCGAGCGTCGGGTCGCGGCGCCGGATCCGGATCACCTCGTCGTCGACCAACCCGTCGATCTGTTCGCGGGTGAGAAAGGGCAGGGGATCGTCGGAGCGCTCGTTGTAGACTTCCAGGGCGGCCGTGACCAGGTCCCGGGGATCGTAGGCGCGCTCGGCACCGACGGCCGTCGAGACGGTGAGGCCGATGCCCACCAGCAGGGCGAGCAGCGGCAAGAGTGCTGCTCGTGAGTCGGGACCGGACATCAGACCTCCTCGGACCGGCGGGGGCCGGTGGGACGCGTGCGGCGGCGGGGCAGGTCGGAAAGGGTGACGCGGCATGGCATCGTCGCAACCGTTGATCTGGATGGACCTCGAGATGACGGGCCTGGATCCCGAGAGGGACCGGATCCTCGAGATCGCCGTGATCTTCTCCGACGGGCATCTGCAGACGCTCGAAGAGGGTCCGGACCTCGTGGTCCACCAGCCCGACGACCTGCTCGCCGGGATGGACGCGTGGAACACCGAACACCACGGCAACTCCGGCCTGGTGGAGATGGTGAAATCCTCGACACTGGACGAGGCCGGGGCCGAGGAGCAGATCCTCGCGTGGTTGGGGGAACGCTGCGGGCCGCGGAGTGTTCCCCTGGCCGGGAATTCCGTGCACCAGGACCGGGCATTTCTCCGCCGGTACATGCCGCGTCTGCACGATTTCCTGCACTACCGGAACGTCGACGTGTCCACCGTGAAGGAACTCGTCCGCCGCTGGGCGCCCGGACTGCTGTCGCGGGCGCCGTCGAAGACCGGCCAGCACCGAGCGCTCGACGATCTCCACGAGTCGATCCGGGAGCTGCAGTTCTACCGCTCCCATGCATTCGCCTTGCAAGGCGAATATCGTGACAACTAGTACGGATGCATCATGCGAGATCACGGATTCACAGCGGCAGCCGCACGCCGGAACGCTTTGGTTTCGTGATCGACGAATGGTTCCGAACGACGAGCGTTCCGCGTGAGCGATCTCACGGTGTGAACTCGACCTCTTCGGAAGCCTTCGGCCGCGATCATCTTGCACGTGTCTTGCAATTCCGTGATGCGCGCGGGCGGCCACCCGGCCGCGACCGCGTCGTCGCCGAGGGGCGTTCCGGCCATGTTCCCCTTTAGCAGATGCGAGACGCGTATACGGGATCCATGGTTGATCCCGTTCCGCGGTGCATCTATGATGTGATCTGGAGGTTCGGGGATCCGACCCGCACGGGGCACAGGGTCAGGATCCAGAGCCGTCTCGAGAGGATCGTCTGGTTATGACCGAGGAGAGCCGTCGTCTCCGGCATGATTGCGGAAGGACGTGTCTTCCCACCTTCTTCACGAACCTCGAGTCCAAGCTCGATTCCCCCCTCCTGCAACGAGCTTTCGAATCGCTGAAGGACGACCCCTCGGCCTTCGTGTCGGTGGGTGAGTGGGCCAACGAGGTGGGTGTCTCGCGCGAGCACCTGACCCGCAGCATCAGTCCGATCATCAACCCGCACGCGCTGCTGCAGTCGGCGCGGGTGGCGATCGCGCTGTCGCGGCTCAGCGGTCAGGACAAGCTCCGCGCCGGGGAAGCGCTCGACGCCATGGGGTACTCGAGCCGCGCCCATGCCTTCGCGGTGTTCAAGAAGACCACGGGGCTCACGCCGACCCAGTTCTGGGCCCGGCTGCACACCCCCGACGCGAAGCAGGACTGCAACTGCATCCTGGACTTCTGTCCGCTGCTCGGAGCCGTTCTCGACCGCTACTGGCGAACGCATTCCGAGGCCAAGCCCGCGGAGCGCCACGAGGCACCGTCGCTCGAGGAACGGGCCGAGCGGGCGGCGTCGACCGGGACCGAGAGCAAGAGCGCCTGAGGTCGGGGCGGCCTTCCGGTCGACCGGTAGCGCGATCCCGATTGGCCATCTATTCTACGCCGGGTACAATCGTACCCGGCGTTCGTCCGTCCGGTCGGCCGGCCCGCCGTCCGCGACCACGTCCCGAGCGCCCGCTCTCCTCGGAATTCTGCCCCTGTCTGGAGAAGTCGAATGTCGACCCAGTCGATGACCCGTCCCGCCCACAAGGTCGCCGATCTCTCCCTGGCGGCCTACGGCCGCCGCGAGATCGAGCTGGCCGAGCACGAGATGCCCGGGCTCATGGAGCTCCGGCGCCGCTACCGCGCCGAGCAGCCCCTGGCCGGCGCCAAGGTCATGGGCAGCCTGCACATGACCATCCAGACCGCCGTTCTCATCGAGACCCTGAAGGACCTCGGGGCCGACGTGCGGTGGGTGAGCTGCAACATCTTCTCGACCCAGGACCACGCCGCGGCCGCGGTCGTGGTGGGCGACGGCACTCCCGACGATCCGAAGGGCTGCCCGGTCTACGCCTGGAAGGGCGAGACGCTCGAGGAATACTGGTGGTGCACCCGTCAGGCGCTGGAGTGGCCCGACGGCACCGGTCCCGACCTGATCGTCGACGACGGCGGCGACGCGACCCTCCTGCTGCACCGGGGCGTCGAGTTCGAGAAGGCCGGCGAGGTGCCCGCCTTCGACCCCGACAACGAGCCCGCCGAGTGGGGCGTGATCCTCGACGTGATCCGCAAGGAGACGGAGACCGACCCGAAGTTCTTCCATCGCCTGGCCGAGAACGTCCGCGGCGTGAGCGAGGAGACCACCACGGGTGTGCATCGGCTCTACGACATGGCCAAGAAGGGTACGCTGCTCTTCCCGGCGATCAACGTGAACGACTCGGTGACCAAGTCGAAGTTCGACAACCTCTACGGTTGCCGGCACTCGCTGCCCGACGGCCTGATGCGCGCCACCGACGTCATGCTCGGTGGCAAGGTGGCCGTGGTGTGCGGCTTCGGCGACGTGGGCAAGGGAAGCGCCGAGGCGCTGCGCGCCCAGGGCTGCCGCGTGATCGTCACCGAGATCGATCCGATCTGTGCGCTGCAGGCCGCCATGCAGGGCTACGAGGTCAAGACCCTCGAGGACTGCCTCGAGGAGGCCGACATCTTCATCACGACGACGGGCAACAAGGACGTCATCACCGTCGACCACATGAAGAAGATGAAGGACAAGGCCATCGTCGGGAACATCGGTCACTTCGACAACGAGATCGACATGGCCGGTCTCGAGAAGCTCCCGGGTGTCGAGCGGATCAACGTGAAGCCGCAGTACGACGAGTTCCGTTTCTCCGACGGCCACGGCGTGATGATCCTGGCCGAGGGCCGATTGCTGAACCTCGGCTGCGCGACCGGTCATCCGAGCTTCGTGATGAGCGCGAGCTTCACCAACCAGGTGATCGCCCAGCTCGACCTGTGGAAGAACGGCAAGGCCTACGACAAGGGCGTGACGGTGCTGCCCAAGCATCTCGACGAGGAGGTCGCCCGCCTGCACCTCGACCACCTGGGCGTGAAGCTGACGACGATGACCCAGGACCAGGCCGACTACATCGGCGTGCCGGTCGAGGGTCCGTACAAGCCGGACTACTACCGCTACTAGACCCGCGTTCGGAACGACCGCGGTTCGCCGTCGAGACGCGGCCTCCGGCAACGGGGGCCGCGTCTTCGTGTGCACGCATCCGCCAGCGTCCGGGGATCGAACTACTCGCCGTGGCCCCGATCGCTCCCCCCGGAAGATTCCATGGTCCGTCGAATCGATCTTCGCGCCGCGATCGCGGCCGTGCTGCTCGTCGTGGCCCTGGCGCCCGTTCCGGTCGCCGCCGCCGACATCGTCGACACCGCCGCGGCCGCGGGAGACTTCGAGACGCTCGTGGCAGCCGTCCGGGCGGCCGGACTCGTCGAGGTGCTGAAGGGCGAAGGTCCCTTCACCGTCTTCGCTCCGACCGACGCGGCCTTCGCCGCGTTGCCCGAGGGCACGGTCGCGTCCTTGCTGCGTCCGGAGAATCGCGACCGTCTCGTGGACCTGCTCACCTACCACGTGATCTCGGGCGAGGTGCCGGCCGAAGTGGCCGCGACCCTCGACCAGGGCACGACCGTGAACGGACAGCGCGTCGACCTCGACTTCGACGGCGAGACGCTCACCGTGGACGGAGCCAGGGTGGTGGCCGCCGATGTCGCGGCCCGCAACGGCGTGATCCACGTGATCGATCGTGTGTTGATGCCCGACGAGGACGAGCGCCGTGCGGCCGACGCCCGTCGGCTGATCGAGCGCGCCATCGACCGTGGCGCGCCCATGTACAACCACGGCCAGCGTGCTGCGTGCACGGCGGTGTACATGACGGCGGCCGAGGGTCTGCTGATGGGTGACGTGCTCTCGGCGGAGTCGGCCTCGGCCCTCCGGCGGGCCCGCTGGCGCGCCGGCAACGCGAGCGATGCCGGTGATCGCGCCTGGATCATGCGGCGCGCGCTCGACCGCGTGTACGAGGACCTGTCGTCGGGGCGCACGACCGGGGACTGACCCGGCGGCCCGGTCGGTCGTGCCGATTCAGTCGGAGTCGACGCTCTGGGTCTCGACCACGATCTGATCGGGCCTCGGCGCGTCGGGAAGGGGCTTGCCCTTCTCGTCGGTGAGGGCCACGCCGTCCAGGGTCCGGATGATCGGGATCGGGTGGGCCGCCACGTGGGCGTCGAGCTCCTTCTGCAGACGCTCGCGCACCTCTTCGTCGAGCTTCGTCCACGCCAGGCGTCCACGGCACTTCGGGAAGCGTGAGCAGCCCAGCCACGGCCCGCGGACGCCCTCGCGCAGGTACATGGGCGCCTCGCACTTCGGGCACTGCAGATCGGTCTCGAGCGGCGGTCGAGAGGGCGCGGTGACCTTGCCCGACTTCTTGTCGAGATTCAGGATGCCGTCGCAGGGGTCCTTCTCGTCGCCGTAACGCGATCAGCCCAGGAAGGGCCCGAAGCGTCCCGACCGTTTGGTCATGGGAGCCCCGCACTTCGGACACGCCACACCGGTGGTCTCGGCCTCCTGCGGACGTCCCTCGCGATCGATGGGGCTGGCCCACTTGCAGTCGGGATACTGCGAGCAGCTCAGGAAGCGGCCGTTCTTGCCGAAACGGTACACGGTCGGAGCGCCGCAGTTGCCACAGCGGTATTCGTCGGGTGCGGGCTGGGTCTCGGCCTTGGCGTGGCTCAACGATTCCATGGCTTCGTCGAGCGACTCGCGGAAGGGTCCGTAGAAGCGGTGCAGCATCTCGACCCAGTCGAGGTGGTCCTCCTCGACCTGGTCGAGCTCCGACTCCATGTCGCGGGTGTAGCCCACGTCCATGATCCGTGGGAAGGCCTCGAGCAGCTTGTCGGTGACGACCTCGCCGAGGTCGGTGGCGTGGAAGGCACGGTCGATCAGCTCGACGTACTTGCGGTCCTGGATCACCTGGATGATCGAGGCGTAGGTCGAGGGGCGACCGATGCCCTCGGACTCGAGGGTCTTGATCAGGCTCGCCTCGCTGTAGCGCTTGGGCGGCGAGCTGAAGTTCTGCTGCGGGTCGAGCGCGAACACGCCCATCCGGTCGTTCTCCTCGACCGGCGGCAGGGTCTGTTCGTCGCTCAGCGTGGGCACGCCCGACACCCGGAAGTGACCGTCGAAGGCCAGCACTCGGCCCGAGGCCTTGAAGCGCAGCGGACGGTCGGTGTCGCGGCCGCCCTCGATGTAGACGTTGGTCGAGTCCCACTGCGCCGGCGTCATCTGGCACGCCACGAAACGCTCCCAGATCAACCGGTAGAGCTTCCACTGATCGGGGGGCAGCACCTTCTTCAGGCTCTCGGGCGTGCGGCGCACCGAGGTGGGACGGATCGCCTCGTGGGCCTCCTGGGCGCTCTTGTTGCTGCTGCCGAAGAAGTTCGGCTTCGTCGGCAGGTAGCGCTCGCCGTACTCGTGCTCGACGAACTGACGCACCTGGTTCAGCGCCTCGCCGGCGATGTGGGTGCTGTCGGTTCGCATGTAGGTGATCAGCCCCACCGGACCCTCACCCGGGATGTCGACGCCTTCGTAGAGTCGCTGCGCGTTCTGCATGGTGCGCCGCGCGGCGAAGCTCAGGCGGCTGCTCGCGGCCTGCTGCAGGGTCGAGGTGATGAAGGGGGGCGCGGGACGGCTGCTGGTGCGCTTGGTCTCGATCTCGGCCACGCGGTAGGGCGTGGAGGGATCGACGGTCCCTTGCACGGCGCGCAGGTAGCGGGCGGGGCCTTTGCCCTTCGGATCCTCGCGGGTCTCGATCTCGATGTCGTCGAGGCCGGCGCGGGCGGCGATCTCGGAGACACGTTCGGTCAGGTCGACGACGGCGGCGTCGGGGTTCTCCTTCGAACCCGCCGCCTCGATCGCGAACTTCTCGCCCGCGACCTCGACCAGCTCCGCTCGCAGACCGCCCTTGTCGGCCAGCCATGCGTTGAGCTGCTTCTGGGTCGGCCCCTTGCCCTTGGGGTCGCGCGTGGCGAGCAGGTCGTTCCACTGCTGCCCGAGCGATGCGAGGTCGACCTCGTCGGGATGGAAGTTGGCGAAGACCTTCCAGTTCTCGTCGGGAACGAAGGCGCGGATCGCGCGCTCGCGTTCGACCACCAGGCGCACGGCCACGCTCTGCACACGACCGGCGCTCAGGCCGCGGGCCACCTTCTTCCACAAGAGCGGGCTCACCTGGTAGCCGACGATGCGGTCGAGCAGCCGGCGCGCCTGCTGCGCGTTCACCCGGTCCATGTCGATGGGGTGCGGGTGCTCGAAGGCCCGGTCGATCTCGTCGCGGGTGATCGCCGAGAAGATCACCCGCTTGGCCTGTGCCGGCTCGATCCCCATCTCGTCGGCCAGGTGCCACGCGATGGCCTCGCCCTCGCGGTCGAGATCGGTGGCGAACCAGACCTCGCGCGCCTGCTTGGCCTGGCGCTTGAGGTCCTTGATCGTCTTGTCCTTGCCCTTGAGGATCTCGTAGGTCGGTTGGAAGTCGCGGTCGAGATCGACACCGGGGACGGGGGACTTGTCGCCCTTCGGTGCCTTGGTGGGCAGGTCGCGCACGTGGCCCACGCTCGCCATCACGACGTACTCGTCGCCGAGGTACTTGTTGATCGTCCGCGCCTTGCTCGGGCTCTCGACGATCACCAACTGCTTGCCCTCGGCGGACGGGGCTCGCCCTCGGCTACGGCTGCTGCGCTTCTTGGCCATGTGGGCTTCGGACCGGGTCGGGGGAGGTCGTGCGGCACGGAATCGGGCCGTGGGGTCTCGAAACATGGCGCCGGACCCTTCCGCGGATCCGGCGCCGGACGCCGAGAGGAAAACCACGGGTCCGTGCGCTTGTCAAGCCGACCCGGGTCCGGGCTCCGGCCGGCGATGATCGTGCGGCAACCTGTGCAAGAGGCCGGCCGGGCGCAAGAGTCCGCCGGCGGCGGTGGGGGCGCCGGGCCCCGAAGGGGCCCGGAATGGTGCCCCGATCAGGCGAACGCGAGCCGGATCAGCGCTTCCTGCTCCATCCGGTGGGCCTTGTTCGAGCCGGTCGCCGGACTCGCGCTGGCACTCCGCTTGACGGTGGTGACGTGTCTTCCACCGGCCAGACGCTGGATCTCGGGCCGGACGAAGGCGAGGGCCCCCATGTTGGCCGGTTCCTCCTGGACCCACACGACCTGCCGCGCCCGGGGCCAGTCGCGCAGAGCGGCCTGGATCTGCTGCTCGGGGAAGGGATAGAGCTGCTCGATGCACACGATTGCCGTGTCGTCGGCCCCGCGCTTCTCGCGCTCGGCGCGCAGTTCGTGGACGATCTTGCCCGAGCACAACAGCACGCGTTCCACGTCGTCCGTCACGGCGTCGGCGAGCACCGAGCGGAACGAACCCTCGATCAGTTCCTCGCGCGGACTGCTCGAGGCCTTCGACCGCAGCATGCCCTTGGGCGTGAACACCACCAGCGGTTTGCGCCACCGGCGCAACGCCTGCCGTCGCAGCAGGTGGAAGTACTGGGCCGCCGTCGAGGGTTGGACGATCTGGATGTTGTGCTCGCTGGCCAACTGGAGGAAGCGCTCGAGTCGGGCACTGGAGTGCTCGGGTCCCTGGCCCTCGTAGCCGTGCGGTAGCAGCAGGACCAGTCCGCTGAGCAGCGCCCACTTGTCCTCGCCGGCCGCCAGGAACTGGTCGATGATGATCTGGCCCCCGTTGGCGAAGTCGCCGAACTGGGCCTCCCAGGCCACGAGACCGTCGGGATAGTCGCGGCTGAAGCCGTACTCGAACCCCAGGACCGCCGCCTCGCTCAGCGGCGAGTCGATGAGCTCGAAGCGAGCGTCTCCCGAAGCCAGCGACGTCAGCGGAACGTGGGGCCGACCGGTCTCGGCATCGAGGAGGGCGGCGTTGCGATGATTGAAGGTTCCGCGCCGGGAGTCCTGCCCCGACAGTCTTACCAGTCGTCCCTCGCGGAGCAACGCACCGAAGGCACAGGCCTCGGCGGTTCCGTAGTCCATGGGCGCTTCGCCGCGGACCATCGCCACACGCTGACGCACGAACTTCTCGACCTTGCGATGGATCGTGAAGCCGTCCGGGGTGGTCCCGAGGGCGTCGGCGACCGCGTCGAGCGTGTCGGCGTCGACCGCGGTGGTGACCTCGTCGTCGGGATCGTACTGTCCGCCGGCGTATTCGTCCCAGTAGTAGGGCATCTGACTGAACACCGGCCGCCGCTCGGCCGAGCGTCCCTCGTCGAGGGCCGCCGAGTAGCGCTGCTCGATCTCCTTGCGCATGGCGTCGAGGGTCTCGTGGGGCACGCCCCACTGCTCGGCGACCTGCTCGTAGAGCAGTCCCCGCTGACCGATGGTCTCGTAGAGCATCGGCGACGTCGTGGTCGGATCCTCGACCTCGCTGTGGCCGTAGCGACGGTAGCCGATCAGGTCGATCAGGACGTCGTCGCCGAAGCGCTGGCGGTACTCGAAGGCGATGCGACCCGCACGCTCGATCGCGGGGAGGTCCTCCCCGTTGACGTGCAGGATCGGGATCTCCAGCCGCTTGGCGGCGTCGCTGGCGTAGCGTGACGAGTGCAACGACACGGGCTCGGCCGTGAAACCGATGAGGTTGTTCACGATCACGTGGAGGGTCCCGCCCACGTCGTAGCCCGGCAGCGCCGCCATGTTCAGGGTTTCCGAGGTGATCCCCTGACCCGCGAAGGCCGCGTCGCCGTGCAGGCAGATCGGAACCACCTGCGCCGGACCGTGCTCGCCCAGGCGCGTCTGGCGCGCGCGCGCGCGTCCGGCCAGGACGGGATTCACCGCTTCGAGGTGACTGGGATTGCTCGCAAGGTGCACGCGGACCTCGCCGCCCTCGGGACGTCGGTGCACACCGGTGGCGCCCATGTGGTACTTCACGTCGCCACTGCCGAGGGTGCTGCGCGGGTCGACGTCCTCGAGCCCCGCGAAGAGCGAGGCGTGGGGCACGCCCACCGTCTCGACCATCACGGTCAGCCGCCCCCGGTGGCTCATCCCCAGCAGCGCGAGCTCGGCGCGCGCGGCAGCCGCGCCGTCGAGAATGGTGTCGAGCATCGGGATCAGGCCCGCGGCACCCTCCAGGGAGTAACGTTTGCTGCCCACGTAACGTCGGTGCAGGAAACGCTCGAAGAGTTCGGCCTCCATCAACCGGCGCAGCATGCGGTCACGGTCGAGGGCCTCGACCTCGTCGTCCTCGAGCGCGTGGGCGATCCAGACGGCCCGCTCGCGGTCGGTGATGTGCATGAACTCGGCCCCGATGCTGCCGGCGTAGGCGCGTTCGAGGCGTTCGCGCTGTCCGGGGCCCGCGGTGTCGAGGAGGTCCTCGACGTCGGGGTGGACCGCGCGTTCCATGCGCCCGAGCGGATCGATCGTGGCGTGCAGATGGCCCCAGCGACGGTAGGCGACGGAGAGGGGGTCGTGCCAGTCGTCGGGGAGGGTCGAATCGGTGGCGCCGGAGGAGCGCCTTCGCGGTCGCGTGGTAGTCATGATCGTGGACGGGCGCTCGGGCAGGGGGCACGGGAAACCTTGCGCGCGGTATTCTCGCTAAAGTAGACGGTTCCGTGATCTGCGCCAAGGGCGGCGCCCTCGAATCCCGGGAGGTCCGGCGTGGACGGACTGCAGCTCGCGCTGGCGACCATCGCCGTCGTCGGCCTGGCGGCGATCCTGGTCGTCCTGCTGCGCACGCAGGGCCTGCAGAGGCGATTGCTCGTGGCCCTGGCGCTGGCGGCCCTGCTGCCGTCGGCGACGGTGGCGGTGGTCCTGGCGGTCAACGCGCGGTCGGTTCTCGGGGTGCTCGACGCCCCGGGGCTGCAGAGCGCCGTCGACGGCGGTCTGGGACTCGCGCGCGCCTACCTCGACGAGCAGGGCGAGCGTCTGCGGCAGCACGTCGACGCCTGGGCCCCCACCGTGGCCGCGGGCGGGACACCGGAGGTCGCGCGGCCCCGGCACACCGGGTGGCGTCTGCTGGGAGGGCCGCGTCCACGCGCCGCGGGGCTCGATCCGACGCCCTGGCTGGCCGGCCTGCCCGACGAGGTGCTGCTCGAGGAGCGCTGGGGGCCGCGCCGCGTGGTGACCGCGGACGGCACGGCCCTGCTGGCCGGCCTCCGGATCGGCGCCGGTCGCCTGGTCGCCGTCCAGCGTGTGCCCGACCCCGTGGCCGCCGACCTGCAGCGGGTCGAGGCCGGATCGAAGGGACAACGGCAGCTCGAACTCTACTACGGTCCGCTGCTCGCGAACGCACTGTTGGTGATCGCCGTGGTGGCGGTCGCGGTGGTGGCCGTGTTGGGCGCCGTCGCGGCCCGCGACGTGAGCGCACGCCTGCTCGGTCCGCTCGGAGACCTGGTCGAGGCGACCCGGCGCGTGGCGGCCGGCGACCTCGATCATCGCGTCCGGAGCCGGGCGTCGGGCGAGGTCGGCGAACTCGTCCGGG
Source organism: uncultured bacterium (assembly GCA_964593155.1). GTDB lineage: Bacteria > Krumholzibacteriota > Krumholzibacteriia > JAJRXK01 > JAJRXK01 > JAJRXK01. The sequence goes on along the minus strand of CAZQHE010000021.1, from coordinate 14,363 downwards.
CCTTCGACGGCATGACGGCGCAGCTGGCCGAGAACCGTGAGCGGTTGCGCCGGACCGAGCGGCTGGCCGCCTGGCAGGGGATCGCGCGTTCGCTCGCCCACGAGATCAAGAACCCCCTCACGCCGATCCAGCTCGCCGTGCACCGGCTGCGACGCCACGGCGGCGATGGCCGGGCGGTGGAGTCGCTGGAGGCGATCGAGGAGGAGGTCGGCAACCTCGGGCGGCTGGCCGAGGAGTTCTCCGTGCTGGGCCGTCTGCCCGAGCCGCGTGTCACCGCCGTGGATCTGCGCGGCACCGCCGAGCAGGTCGTCGAACTGTACGTGCCCGATTCCGTCGAGCCCCACGTCGAGATCCCGGCGGACCTGCTCCTGCACGCCGATGCCGGGCAGCTCCGGCAGGTGCTGTCGAACCTCGTGAAGAACGCGGCGCAGGCGGTCGGGCGGCAGGGCCGGATCCGGATCGCGGCCCGGTCGGACGACGGCGCGGTGGTCGTCGAGGTGGACGACGACGGCCCGGGCTTCGCCGACGCCGTCGGACGTCTCTTCGAACCCGGGTTCACCACGCGGGAGACCGGCACCGGACTCGGGCTGGCGATCGTCCAGCGGATCGTCGAGGATCACGGCGGGAGCATCGAGGCCGCGTCGTCGCCGTGGGGCGGAGCTCGCTTCCGCCTGCGGTGGCCCAGTGCCGAGCCGTCCGGGGAGGACCGAAGGTGAACGAGACGGGCGCACGCATCGTCGTCGTCGACGACGAGCCGAACATCCGGCGCCTGCTCGCCGGTGTCCTGTCCGACGAAGGGCACGAGTGCGCGACCGTGGGCTCGGTCGAGGACCTCCGGTCCGCGCTGCGCGAGGAACCGGCCGACCTCGTCCTGCTCGACGTCTGTCTGCCGGGCGAAGACGGCATGGAGTGGCTCACCCAGCACGTCCGCGGCGACCGGTCCGACGTCGGGGCCGTGATCATGATGAGCGGGCACGGGACCATCGACCTGGCGCTGAAGGCCGTGCGCCTGGGTGCGGTGGACTTCCTCGAGAAACCGATCGCGGGCGACCGCCTGTTGCTGTCGGTGGAGAACGCGCTGGCGCTGTCGACCCTGCGGCGGGAGAACGAACGCCTGCGCGGCGGACGGTCGGCCGCGGCGTTGATCGGTGAGAGCCGGGTGATGCTGGCCCTGCGTGCCGCGATCGAACGCGCGGCTCCGACCGACGCCACCGTGCTCGTCAGCGGGGAGAACGGAACGGGCAAGGAACTCGTCGCCGCGGCTCTGCACGAGGCGTCGAAGCGCTCACGGGGACCCTACGTCCAGCTCAACTGCGCGGCGATCCCGGCGTCCCTGCTCGAGAGCGAGCTGTTCGGCCACGAGGCGGGGGCCTTCACCGGAGCGCAGCGGGCCCATCGGGGGCACTTCGAGCGGGCCCACCGGGGAACCCTGTTGCTCGACGAGATCGGCGACATGCCGCTCGAGCTGCAGGCCAAGCTGCTGCGGGTGCTCGAGGACGGCCGGGTCACGCGGCTGGGCGCCGAGAACGCCCGGCGCGTCGACGTGCGTCTGGTGGCCTCGACCCATCGTGATCTTCGCCGCCGTGTCGACGCGGGCGCCTTCCGCGAGGACCTCTACTACCGGCTCGCGGTGCTCGAGGTCCGGGTGCCGGCGCTGCGCGAACGCGACGACGACGTCGATCGCCTGGCCCGGCATTTCCTGAACCACTTCGGCCGCGAGTTCGGGCGCCCCGTGCCGTCGCTCACGGACGAGGCCCTGGCCGTCCTGCGCGCGCATCCCTGGCCGGGCAACGTGCGCGAACTGCGCAACTCGATGGCGCGCGTGGTCGCACTGACCGACACCTCGGAGGTGGCGGCCAGCACGCTGCGATCGGTCCTCTCGCCGACGCCGGTGCGGCCGGGGGTCGAGGAGGTCGAACTGCCGACGCTGCAGGAGGAACTCGAGCACACCGAGCGCGCGCTGATCGAACGTGCCCTCACCGTCCACGGCGGGAACAAGGCGGCCGCGGCAAGGGCGCTCGGGATCGACCGCGCGAACCTCCACCGCAAGATCAAGCGCCTGCGCATGGAGCGATCGTGACGCCGGGACACGTGTCGGAGCGACACGCCGTGTCGTGCCGACACGCCCGCGGGCTTCGAGCCGCGCTTGCGACGAACGGTGCAACCAATTGCGGAAAAATCCGTTGTGAGGATCGATGTGCGTCGTCCCGGGGGGCGCCGCCAATGGTGACCCGATTGCACGACGCCGGAGCGGAGCGCCCCGGCCCGCGGGGCGTGGCATCGTCGGAGGGGGCACCGCCATGAAACGCTTCGTCGTCATGTCCACGCTGCTGGTGATCCTGCTGCTGGTCGCCCGTGCCGTGGGGGCCGCCGAAGTGCGGCTGTCGGCCGAGGCCGCCGCCGACGCGGCGATCGTCGGCCCCCCGACGGAACGCGAAAGCTTCTTCGGCCACACCTTCCGCGCACCGGCCGAGCCCACGGCGCGGCGCGTGGTCCCGCGGCGCGCGATCGATGCGCCCCGTCGCGTGGAGGACCGGGTCCGCCTGCGGATGCGCGATCGCGACTACCGCCGGGTGTGGGTCGAGACGGACCTCGACGACTGGACACGCCGGGCCCTGGAGTACGACCCGGTCGACGAGCGCTGGTGGATCGAGCTCGATCTGCCGCCCGGACGGGTGCGCTACGTCTTCGTGGTCGAGGACGACGACGGCGACGTCCGCAGCCGCACCGACGTGGCCAATCCCACGCGTCGTCGCGACGCCGAGCGCGGCTGGGTGAGCGAGCTGCGGATCGACCGTGACGGCGACGTGGTGCTGGAGCCGCGCCGTCCCCGCCGGTCACGCGGGTCCGGCGACGACTACGACTTCGTGGTCTTCGACGACGCGGTCCTGGCCTACCAGCGCGTCGACGGCGCGCTGCTCGGTCTGGTGCCGCGTCTGCGGTCCGGCCAGCCGTGGTCGCCGTCGGTCGAGGGCATGTTCCTGTACGGCTTCTCGAGCGACCGCTGGAGTTCGCGGCTGTCGCTGGTGCAGCCGCTCGCGCCCGGAGGGCGGGTACGGGCGCACGTCGCGGTCTACGACATGAGCGACACCATGAACCGCACCGGCGTGGGCGCGGTGGAGAACAGCCTGTCGACGCTGATGTTCCGCGAGGACAACCTCGACTGGTTCCGGCGCGAGGGCCTCACGTGGGGGCTCGAGGCCGACGTGCCCGAGCGCCTGCTCGCCCGCGTCGAGATCCGCAGCGACACCTACGGCAGTCTCGATCGCCGCGTGATCGCGGGCTGGTGGGGGCGCGAGGACTTCCTCCCCAATCCCGCCGTCGACGAGGGGCTGATGCGCAGCGTCTTCGCGCGCATGCGCGTCGGCACCGACCTCGACCACCTGTGGTTGGAGTTCGAGACCAGCGACGACGACCTGCTGCCCAGCGAGTTCGACTTCACGCGCCTGACCGCGCAGTACCGCGGGCGCCTGCGCCTGGGCCGCGACGGCCACCTCGACCTGCGATTGCGCTACGGCACAGCGTTGAGCGGGGAGCTGCCGCGCCAGCGTCGCTACCTGGCCGGCGGCATCGGGACCGTGCGCGGTTACCGCTACCAGTCCCTGCTGTTCGGGGCCGATCCCGACGCGGTCTACGGCGGCGAGCAGCAACTGCTGGCCAACGCCGAACTCGTGCTCGACGACGACGACTTCGGGTTCGCCTTCTTCGCCGACGCCGGACAGGTCTGGGTCGACCGCGACGACCCGATCGACCTCTCGGACATGGTCAGCAGCATCGGCGTCGGTCTCCTGCTGGACCAGGACGACGACGACGGCGGACTGCGCGCCGACCTGATCCGGCCGCTCGAGCGCGACGGTGATCTCATGGTGCAGCTGCGGCTGCGACGGCCGTTCTGAGGGGAGGGGATCCACGGTGTGCCGTCTCTGCTCCCGCTGGCTCCTCTGCCTCGCTCTGGTCGTCGCGACTCCCGTGGCGGCGTCGGAGCTGGAGGTCGACGCCCGCGCCGTCGACGGCCAGGTGCTCGTCGACGTCCGCGCCGGGTCGTTGTTCGACGACGACCTCGAGCGGTCGCTGCGCTCGGGTCTGCCCGCCCGGGTGCGTCTGGTCGTCGAGCTCTGGAACGAACGCGCGGCCCTGTGGGATCACTTCGTGCTCGATCACCGTAGCGAGGTCCGGGTGCTCTACGACGTGCTCGACGCCCGCTACGACGTGTTCGACGGCGGTGGCGCGCTGCTGGCGAGCACGACCGAGCGCGACGAGGTGGCGCAGTGGGTCGAGGAGATCGAGGGGCTGCCCCTGTGCGCCGTCGACGCGCTCGATCCCGACGAGCGCTACTACGTGAGCGCGGAGGTGCGTCTGCAACCGATGACCGTCGAGGAGGTCCGCGATCTCGAACGATGGTTGCGCGGCAGCCTCGAGGGCGGTGACGACGAGGGCTCGGTACTCGGCCGCGTGTCGCGTCAGCTCTTCGGCGTGCTCAAGGGTCGCGTGGGTCTCGGCGACCGCGGACTGCGCGGTCGCTCCGAGGACTTCCGCCCCGGGGTCGACTAGGCCGCCGCACGCTGGCGGATCGCCTCGTAGGCGGTCTGCACTTCCTGGAAGCGTTCCTGCGCAACCTTCACGAACTCCTCGGGCATGCCGCGGGCCATGGCCTTGTCCGGGTGGACCTCGGTCACCAGCCGCCGGTACGCCTGCTTGACCTCGTCCATCGAGGCGCCCGGTTCGAGGCCGAGCGTGTGGTAGTGACGGTCGAAGTTCGCGTGGTGCCGGCCGAGCACGTGCTCGAAGCGGTCGAGGCTGAGATCGAAGATTCCTGCCGCCCGCTCGAGCAGATGACGCTCGTGGTCGTGCAGCGTGCCGTCGGCCAGGGCCATGCGCACGAGGACGTCGAGCATGGCCTCGCGCATGTCGACCTCGCGGCGGAACAGGTCCGCGAACTGCGCCGCGAACTCCTCGAAGGGCGTGGGCGAATCCTTGGCCGCACGGAACACGCGCACGGCGAAGCGCTCGGCCTCGGTGTCGAGTCCCAGTTCGTGGCGCATGAACCGCTGGGCGACCGCGATCTCCTCTTCGCTCACGCGGCCGTCGGCGCGGGCCATCTTGGCGAGCATGGAGAAGGTGCTGACGAAGAAGGCCGCCTGGGCGCGCTCCTGTCCCTCGAGCTGCGCGTTCGCGGCCCCGCGCTGGCCCAGTCCGTGGCCCAGGGCGGCGCCCACGACCGCGCCCAGCGGTCCGGCGATCGCGAAGCCCAGCGCTCCGCCCAGCAACGAGTGCATCCAGCCCATGCGGTCGTCCTCTCCGGTTCGAGGGTACCGCGGCAGGGTAGCGCCGCGGCCGCGTCTCCGCAGGTGCGGCGTGGGTCGGTCGGTCCTACCCTGGAGCGGTCCGTTCCGCCCCGGAGGAATCATGCGTCTGCTCCTGCTCAGCAATTCCACCCAGTTCGGCCACGGCTATCTCGACCACGCCGAGACCGTCGTGCGCGATCATCTGGACGGCGTGTCGCGTCTGTTGTTCGTGCCCTTCGCCCTGCACGACCGCGACGGTTACGCCGCCAAGGCGCGCGACCGCTTCGGTCAGTGGGGGATCGAGGTCGACTCGCTGCACGACGCGGCCGATCCCGCCGGTGCCATCGGGGTGGCCGAAGCGGTGTTCGTGGGCGGAGGGAACAGCTTCCGCCTGCTGAAGACGCTGCAGGATCGGGGTCTGCTCGGCGTGTTGCGGCGCCGCGTCCGCGAGGGCATGCCCTACATGGGTGCCAGCGCCGGCTCGAACCTGGCGTGTCCGACCATCCGCACCAGCAACGACATGCCGATCGTCGAGCCCGCCGGATTCGACGCCCTGGGCGTGCTGCCCTTCCAGCTGAATCCCCACTACCTCGACCCCGTGTCCGACAGCGAGCACATGGGAGAGACCCGCGAGCAACGTCTGCGCGAGTTCCTCGAGGACAACGACACGATCGTGCTGGGACTGCGCGAGGGCGGGTGGCTCGTGCGCCGCGACGACGTCCTGCGACTCGACGGGCCGAAGCCCGCGCGGCTGTTCCGGCCGGGGCTCGACCCACGCGAGATCGACTCCCCGGCCGACATCAGCGATCTGCTGCGCCGGCAGGCCTGATCGCCCCGCGGCTCACCGCTCGAACATGTTGCCGAAATTGCCCAGGATCGAGCCCTCGCCCTTGCTCGATCCACCCGAGGCCGGCGCGTGCGCGATCACCCGGTCGGCCAGGCGCGAGAAGGGCAGGCTCTGCAGCCACACCCGGCCGGTTCCCCGCAGTGTCGCCAGGAACAGACCCTCGCCGCCGAAGAACATGCTCTTGAGGTTTCCGGCCCGCTGGATGTCGTAGTCGATTCCGCGGCTGAAGCCGACGATGCAGCCGGTGTCCACGCGCAGGGTCTCGCCGCGCAGGTCCTTCTGGATGATCGTGCCCCCGGCGTGCATGAAGGCCATGCCGTCGCCCAGCAGACGCTGCAGGATGAAACCCTCACCGCCGAAGAAGCCCGCGCCGAGGCGTTTCTGGAAGGCGATGCTGACCTCGGTGCCGAGCGCGGCGCAGAGGAAGGCGTCCTTCTGCGCGTAGATCTCCTGACCGGGGATCTTCGACATGTCCACCGCGATGATCTTGCCGGGGTAGGGGGCCGCGAAGGACACCCGCTTCTTGCCCTGACCCTGGTTCGTGAAGTGGGTCATGAACAGCGACTCGCCGGTCAGCGCGCGCTTGCCCACGTCGAGCATCTTCCCCAGGAATCCTCTGTCCGGCTGGCTGCCGTCGCCCATCTTGGCCTCGAAACTGATACCGTCCTCCATGTAGTTCATGGAGCCGGCCTCGGCGATGACCGTCTCGCTCGGGTCGAGTTCCACCTCGACCATCTGCAGGTCGTCACCGATGATCTCGTAGTCGACTTCGTGGCAGCGCACGCTCGGAACCTCCGCCTCGGGGAATCTCGGGAGCGGGAATACTAGCCCGAGTCGGCGCGCGAGGACAGGGCCCGATCGGGCGGGAGGAGCAGAATCTTGAACGAGGACCGGGTCGATCTGGTCGTGGTGGGCGCCGGTATCGTCGGCCTGGCCGCCGCGCGCGCGGTGCTGCGGCGCGAGCCCGGCCTGCGCGTCGCCGTGCTCGAGCGGCACGACCGGGTGGCCGCCGGGCAGACGGGCCACAACAGCGGGGTCATCCACTCCGGGATCTACTACCGGCCGGGCTCGCTCAAGGCACGCCTGTGCCGGGCCGGGCGCGCGCGCCTGATCGAGGAATGCGAGGCGCGCGGCGTCGAGTACCGGCTGAGCGGCAAACTGATCGTGGCCACCTCGCCGGAGGAGTGCGAGCGCCTGGGGTTGCTCGAGGAACGCGCCCGCGAGAACGGCCTTCGGGGCGTCCGTCGCATCGGCCCCGACGAGATGCGCGAGCACGAGCCGGCCGTGGCCGGTCTCGAGGCCCTGCACGTTCCCGAGTCGGGGGTGGTGGACTACGGCGAGGTCGCCGCGATGCTGGCCGACGATCTGCGCAGCGGTGGGGCCACGATCCGCTTCGGTTGGCGGGTCGACGCGGCCGAACCGACGGGGCGCGGGTTGCGCCTGTTCACGCCGCGGGGTTCGATCCGCACCCGCGCCCTGCTGAACTGCGCCGGGCTGTACTGCGACGAGGTCGCGCGCCGGGCCGGTGCCCGCGTCGACGTCCGTATCGTCCCCTTCCGCGGCGAGTACTGGTTGCTGAAGCCCGAGCGCGCCGATCTTGTGCGCACGCTGATCTATCCCGTGCCCGATCCGGCCTTCCCGTTCCTCGGCGTGCACCTCACGCGCGACGTGCACGGCGTGGTCGACGCCGGGCCGAACGCCGTGCTCGCCCTGGCCCGCGAGGGCTACACGTGGGGCGACGTCGACGTCGCCCACCTCGCCCGCACGCTGTCGTTCCCGGGATCCCTGCGTCTGTTCCGCACCCACTGGCGCAGCGGCATCGACGAGATGCGCCGCAGCTTCGACCTCGGCCGTCTCGTGCGCGATCTGCAGAAGCTGGTGCCGGCGGTTCGACGCGAGGACCTGGTGCCCGCCCACGCCGGGGTCCGCGCGCAGGCGGTGGGTCGCGACGGGTCGCTGCTCGACGACTTCCACTTCGTCGACGGTCCCCACGCGGTGCACGTGCTGAACGCGCCCTCGCCGGCGGCGACGGCCGCGCTGGCGATCGGCGATGCGGTGGCGGATCGGGTGCAGGAGAGCGGGATCCTCGAAGCGGTCGCGCTCTGAGGCCCGTCGCTCAGAAGAACCGCTTGGCGACGCCCAGGATCCCCTGCTTCCACGGCACGCGGTGAGACACGCCGCTGCGCCCCTCGAACTGGTCGAGATTGTCGAGGTACCACTCGTAGTTGCGCACCAGAGCGTGCTGGTTGCTGTACTTCGGCCGGAAGCCGAGCACGCGCTGCGCCTTCTCGATGCTCACGAACGAGTCCTTCGAGGCCGTCTCGTAGACCCACTTGTACAGCGGAGAGAGGTTCAGGGCCTCGAGCAGGCGCAGGGTCCAGATCATGGGCGCGGCCGGGAATCCCTTGATCTTCTTGCCGTGGCCCGCGCGGTCGAGCACGGCCTGGTAGTCCTCCTTCATCGTGGCGAACTCCGCCGCGCCGATGTTGAAGACGTCGTCCACCCGGTCCTTCGGCAGGTGCAGGCAGAGAAGGATCGCGTCGCACAGGTCCTCGACGTCGAGCAGCTGGTAGCGGTTGTTCCCGCTGCCGATCATCGGGAAGCCGTGACCATCCTTGGCCCAGTCGTAGAAGAGGGCGAAGACGCCCAGCCTCTCGGGACCGATGAAGCTCTTCGGGCGCAGGATCGGCACGCACAGACCCTTCTCGCGAAAGCTCGCGCAGACCTCCTCGGCCTCGACCTTGGCCTCGCCGTAGGGACCGACGCCGTGCAGCGGGTCGTCCTCGACCAGGGGATGGTGGTCGGGGATCCCGTAGACCGCGGTCGACGAGATGTGCACCGCCCGGTCGACGCCGGCGTCGAGGGCGGCCTGCATGACCACGCGGCTGCCGTCGAGGTCGGTCGAGCGGATGTCCTCGGCCGCGTAGAGCGGCAGGGCGGCGGCGCAGTGGACCACGTCGGTGCAGTCGCGGACGGCCTCGGCCACGGTGTCGGCGTCGCGGATGTCGCCGCGCACCTCGCGGATCCGCTCGCGGCAGTCCTCGTAGTCGAAGGGTTCGAGGTCGAGGCTGGTGACCTCGAAGCCCCGCTCGAGCAACGCGCGGATCAGATTGATGCCGAGGAAGCCGGCGCCTCCGGTGACCAGGACGCGGCGGCCGTGTCCGTCGATCTGCACGTCAGTCATCGCGAGGGTCCTCTCGTCGGGATCCGGGAGCGAGGGTTGTCGTGTCCGCCGGCACGCGGCGTGGAGATCCAACGGTAGTCTCGAGCAGCGCCGTCGCCAGCAGGGTGGTGATCGCACCGATCGCGGTGGTCCAGATGCCCGGGCTGAGGATCGGGGCCCCGAAGGGATCGGCCACGAGCACGACGGTGACCGCGACGCCGGTCACCGCGCCGGCGAGCGCGGAGCGCGCCGACGGCGACCGCCGCATCAGGGCCATCACGAACAGGGCCAGGACCGGTCCGGCGAACCAGCCCATGACGCGCACGCCCAGGGCGAGCAGCGTGCCACGGCCGGCGAGGGCCAGCGCGGCCAGCGTCGCGACCACGCCCCAGCCCAGGGTCACCAGCCGGGCGCGGCGCAGGTCGCGGGCACGATCGCCGTCGCGGCCGATCAGGTCGACCTCGGTGGCCGTCGCCAGGCTGCTCAGCGCCGAGTCCAGGCTGGACATGGCGGCGGCGAGGATCGCGGCGACCAGCAGGCCGGCCACGCCGGGCGCGAGCTCGTTGCCCACGAAGTGGGGCAGCACGGCGTCGGCGGGCAGATCGGCGGGCAGGGTGTGGGCGGTCGACCGGTAGAAGCCGTACAGGGCGAGGCCGACGACCAGGGTGGCCACCGTGACGGCGGCACCCACGGCCCAGCCCAGCAGCGCCGCGCGCCGGGCCTCGCCCACCGATCGACAGGCCAGGTAGCGCTGCACCGACTGCTGGTTCGTGCCGGCCACGGCCAGGGCCAGGATCCCGTAACCGACCACGGCACCGGGGAGTGAGCGCGGCGAGGTGAGGGGCTGGTCGAAGTCCACCACGTCGGTCTTGCCGTCGGCGGCCGCCGCGGCGAAAGCGGCACCGAGGCCCCCGTCGAGCGTTGCCGCCACCGTCCACAGGCACGCTCCGAGGCCCACGGCGACCACGCCGAGCTGCAGGGCGTCGGTCCAGACGACGGCCTCGAGCCCGCCCGAGACCGTGTACAGCGTGGCCAGCGCGCCCACGGCGACGATCGTCACCGGCAGCGAGAGCCCCGTCAGCGTCGACAGCGCGAGGGCCGGCCCGTAGACCAGCACCCCGGCCCGGAGCACCACCTGCAGCTGGAAGAGCACGCTGGCCAGCACGCGGACCCGGCGGTCGAAGCGCTCTTCGAGGAATTCGTAGGCGGTGGTCAGGGCGCGGCCCCGCAGCGCCGGCACGAAGACGGTCACCACGATCAGGATCGCCAGCAGATCGCCCAGCTGCAGCTGCAACCACAGCAATCCGAACGAGATCGCCTCGCCGGGGCCGCCCAGCAGCGAGGTGGCGCTGAAGGCGGTGGCCAGGATCGAGACGCCGACCAGGGGCCAGGGCAGGCGCCGGCCGCCCAGGAAGAAGTCGGTCTGGTCGGCCTGACGCCGCTGGGCCCACCAACCGAGGCCCAGGACCACCGCCACGTAGCCCAGGAGCACGGCGGCATCGGCGGGATGCAGACTCTGCACGTTGCGTCTTTCTTCCCGGCGCGAATGGGTCTAGTGTGACGAACCCCGCATCGCGGCGCGCCCGGGTCTCGCCGCAGCACGACGATGAAGAGGAGGAATCATGACCGTCCGCGTGGGGATCATGGGATTCGGTCGGATCGGCCGCAACATCTTCCGGATCCTGCACTCCCGTGAAGACATCGAAGTCGTCGCCATCTGCGACATCGCCGACCCCAAGGGTCTGGAATATCTCCTGAAATTCGACACCGTCCACGGTCGATTCCGCGAGCCGGTGCGTGTCGAGGGTCAGGCCATGTACGCCAAGGGCCGGCAGATCAAGATGATCACCGCCCGCGAGCCCGGTGAGGTCGACTGGTCCTCGCTCGGGGTCGACGTGGTCGTCGAGTCCACGGGCAAGTACCGCACCCGTGAGATGCTCCAGCGGCACCTCGACCAGGGCGCCCGCCACGTCATCCTGACCGTCCCGCCGCAGAAGGGCGAGCAGCTCGACGCCCTGGTGGTGTCGGGGGTCAACGACGACGTGATCAAGCCCGGGGTGCGCATGATCAGCGCCGCCTCGTGCACCATCAACGCCCTGGCTCCGGTGATGCAGATCCTCGACCGCAACTTCGGGATCGAGCACGCCTTCGTGACCAGCGTGCACGCCTACACCAACGACCAGCGTCTGGCCGACGTGCCGGGCAAGGACCTGCGCCGGAGTCGGGCCGCGGCCGAGAACATCATTCCCACCGACACCTACTCGCCGGTCGCGATCGGCTCGATCGTGCCCGCTCTCGAGGGCAAGCTCACGGGTATCGCCCTGAACGTGCCGGTGCCCGACGGCAGCTGTCTCGACCTGACCTGCCGGATGAACCGTTCGGTCACCCGCGAAGAGGTCAACGAGGTGCTGCGCAGCGGGGCCCTGACCCAGTACGAGTCGATCCTCGAGTACAGCGAGGACCCGCTGGTGAGCAGCGACGTGATCGGCAACTCGCACTCGGGGATCATCGACGGCCTGGCCACCATGGTCATGGACGGCGACCTCGTGAAGAACATCATCTGGTACGACAACGGGTGGGGCTACGCGACGCGCGTGGTCGAGATGATGATCCGTCTGCGCGACCTGACCGAAGCGCACACCACGGCCAACTAGCGGGGAGGACCGGAGCAATGCTGACCGTCGGAATCAACGGCTTCGGCCGCATCGGCCGGAGCGTCTACCGAATCCTGAGCCAGCGCGACGACGTGAACGTCGTCGTGATCAACGACATCGCCCCCAACGAGAGCCTGGCCTACCTGTTCAAGTACGACACGGTCATGGGCACCTACCCGGGCGACGTGCACATCGAGGGCGACGAGCTGCACGCCGGGCATCAGAAGACCCAGATGACCGAGATCCGCGACCCGGCCGAGCTGCCGTGGAAGGAGAAGGGGGTCGACGTCGTCGTCGAGGCCACCGGTATCTTCCGCGACCGCGCCGGGATCGAGAAGCACCTGCAGGCGGGAGCGGGCAAGGTCGTCCTGACCGTGCCGGCCAAGGACGAGATCGACGCGACGGTGGTCCTGGGCGTCAACGACGACGACCTGAAGCCCGAGCACCGGATCATCAGCAACGCCTCGTGCACCACGAACTGCCTGGCGCCGGTGGCGAAGGTCCTCCAGGACAACTGGGGGATCGTCAAGGGCATGATGACCACCGTCCACGCCTACACGAACGACCAGCGCCTGGCCGACGTGCCGCACAAGGACCTGCGGAGAAGTCGTGCCGCCGCCGAGAACATCATTCCGACCACCACGGGCGCGGCCAAGGCCGTCGGCAAGGTCCTGCCCGCCTTGCAGGGCAAGCTCGACGGCATGGCCATGCGCGTGCCGGTGCCCGACGGGTCGGTGGTGGACCTCGTGGTCGTGCTCGAGAAGAACCCGACCGTCGAGGAGATCAACGACGCCATGCGGAAGGCCGCCGAGGGCCCGATGGCAGCGATCCTGCAGTACAACACCGAGGCCGTGGTCAGCAGCGACATCATCGGCAACAGCCACTCCAGCATCTTCGACGCCATGAGCACGCAGGTGAGCGGGCACAACATGGCGCGGGTGCTGAGCTGGTACGACAACGAGTGGGGCTACAGTTTCCGGGTCGTCGACCTGGTGACACGCCTGGCCCAGTTCTGATCCACCGTCCCGCGTGCGGGACCGACCGAACCCCTGCAGGAGGCGAGCGTGAAGGTCTCGTGTCTGAAGGTCGCCGACATCGAACTGCCCCGTGAACTGAGCGGGCTGTACGAGCTGGCCTACAACTTCTGGTGGTCGTGGAGCCCCCGCGCCCGACGTCTGTTCAACACCATCGATCCGGTGGGGTGGTCGGAGTACCACAACCCGGAGCAGATGTTGATCAACGTGGACGCGGTGCAGTGGGAGAACCTGCTGCAGAGCGACACCTTCATGGCCAGCTACTACTCGGTGATCAAGGAGTTCGAGGAGTACGTCGATCCCGAGGCCGACACGTGGTACCGCCGTCGGTACGGCGAGCCCACGAACGGCCCGATCGCCTACTTCTCGAGCGAATACGGTCTGCACGAGTGCTTCAACATCTACTCCGGTGGACTCGGGGTGCTCAGCGGCGACCACTGCAAGAGTGCCAGTGATCTCGGTCTGCCGTTCGTGGCGGTGGGGCTGCTGTACCGCCGTGGCTACTTCCGGCAGGCGGTCGACGCCGATGGTCGGCAGCAGCACATGTACCCGAAGTACGACTTCAGCCGGCTGCCGGTCCGTCCGGTGGCCGGCGCCACCCAGCGCCCGGTGATCATCGACGTCGACATGCCGGGGCGCCGGGTGTTCGCCAAGGTGTGGGTGGCGCAGGTGGGGCGGATCCCGCTGTTGCTGCTCGACACCGACATTCCACAGAACGATCCGGCCGACCGACCGATCAGCGGACTGCTGTACGTGCGGGGCCGCGAGATGCGCCTGGCCCAGGAGGTCCTCCTGGGCGTGGGCGGGGCGCGGGCCTTGCGCGAACTCGACCTGGAACCGTCGGTGTGGCACCTCAACGAGGGCCACAGCGCGTTCCTGCAGCTCGAGCGCATGGTGCGGATGTCGGAGGCCGATCACGGTCCGAAGCCCGAGCACCTCGAGCAGATCCGGGCCACGTCGGTGTTCACCACGCACACGCCGGTGCCCGCAGGCAACGAGCAGTTCGACCCGGTTCTCGTGCGCAAGTACCTCCACGGCTGGGTCGACCGCCACGGACTCGACGTGGACAAGGTCATCGCCATGGGCAAGGGCGAACCCGAGGGCTCGCACCAGACCTCGTTCAACCTCACCGCCCTGGCCGTCCGGACCTCGAACCGTACCAACGGGGTGAGCAAGCTCCACGGTCACGTGAGCAGCGAGATGTGGCGGCACCTCTATCCGGATGCGGCCGACGACGAGGATCCGATCGGATCGATCACCAACGGGATCCACACCCAGACCTGGCTGGGCAGCGAGATGCTCGAGGTGATGAACCGGCATCTCGGTCTGAACTGGATGGAACGGGTGGACTTCGACGCGGACCTCGACGTAGTGCGCGAG
>CAZQHE010000020.1:0-40538 GCA_964593155.1 uncultured bacterium | reverse complement strand
CGGCCGTCCATGAGGATACCGGTCTTCTGCCGCAGGTGGCGGTAGAAGCGGTCCATGCGCCAGGGAGGTTGGTCGCCGACCGAGTCGTGGAAGTCCTCGGGGGTGCTCAACCAACCCTCGTGGTCGACCACTTCGAGCGCGCCCGATTCCACCAGCGGTTCCAGGTCGGCGCGCAGCTCGCGTTCGGCGGGCTCCATCACGGTCAGCGGACCGAGATCCTCCACCAGGGGCCCGATGGTCGCCGCGTAGGGCTGGTCGGTGTCGACGTACCGCACGGCCACCCCGCGCGCGGACTGCTCCAGCGCGAAGTGCCGCTGGTTGGCCCACACGGTCAGCAGGCGCTGCCGGTGGTAGGGGCGGCGGCGCGCCTTCCACCGGCTCTCCACCAGGACCACCCCGAGGTCCGAGGGGTCCTCGCGCAGCAGAGGGCCGATGCGGTCGCTCAGCTGGTCCTCGTTCACGAAGATCCAGCGGCGGCGGCCCGGGTGGGGCGCGGTCGACGCGTCGAGGCGTTGGCGGAAGACACTCATCGCGGGGCTCCGGTGCGGTGTTCGTTGGTGTGTTCGCCGGTCCGACCGGCGCGGATGCCCGTCTCGACCCTGGTGTCGAACGGGGCGAGCCGCTAGACTGCGCCGGCGCGCCGCGGGACCCCTCCGGTCCCGGTTCCGCGATGGACGACCGTGCCGACCGAGATCACCCCGAGCCCTCTCCTCGTCCTCGCCGTCGTCGTGGTGGCCGGCGTCCTCGTCGGCGGCCTCGCGCGTCGGGTGCGTCTGCCCGCCGTCACCGGGCAGATCCTCGTCGGTGTGTTGATCGGTCCCTCGGTGCTCGGCCTGTTCGACCGCCACACGGTCCACGAACTCGCGCCCGTGACGAACTTCGCGCTCGCGATCATCGCGGTGGCCGTGGGGTCGCACCTGCACCTGCCACGGCTGCACAACGCTCGCCGGCGCCTCTTCGCCCTGCTCGTCGCCGAGGCCGTGATCACGCCGGCGGCGGTGTTCTTCGCGGTGATCCTGCTGCCCGACGTGCGGTGGCACCTCGGCGTGCTGCTGGCCGCACTGGCCATCTCGACCGCGCCGGCCACGGTGCTGGCCATCGTGAAGGAGGAGCGCGCCCAGGGCGTGTTCGTGAAGACCCTGGTCGCGGCCGTGGCGCTCAACAACCTGGCCTGCATCAGCGCCTTCGAGCTGGCCCACCTGGCCGTGGCCGCCGATCTCGACCCCGCCAACGGCCACGACCTGACCGAGATCCTGATCGCACCGATCCAGCAGTTGGCGTTGGCGATCCTGCTCGGCGGTGGGGCCGCGTTCGTGCTGAGCCTCCTGACACGCTCGGTGGTCCGGACCGATCTACTCACTGCCTACAGCTTCGCCGCGATCCTGCTGGTCGCCGGCGTCGCCGATCTCTTCGGGATCTCGTCGCTGTTGAGCTGCCTGGTGCTCGGGGTGGCGTTGGCGAACATCGCGCCCGAGAAGGAGGACATCGGCCACGCCGTCTTCGACAACTTCGAGGTCGCGATCTACGCCGCCTTCTTCACGCTCGCCGGCATGGAACTCGACCTGGGGGTCGCCGCGCAGGGCGGACTGCTGGCCTTCACGGTGTTCGTGGCCCGGATCGCCGGGAAGTGGGGCGCGGCGACGGTGGCCATGCGCTTCGCGCGGGCCCCCGCCGAGGTGCGCCGCTACCTCGGCTTCGCCCTGGTCCCGCAGGCCGGCGTGGCGGTGGGTCTGGTGCTCGTCGCGCAGGAGGACCCCGCTCTCGAGCCCGTCCGCGACCTGCTGCTGGCCGTGGGACTGACCGTGGTCACCCTGAACGAGATCGTCGGACCGGTGCTCGCGCGCTGGGCCCTGGAGCGGTCGGGCGACGCCGGGCGTGACCGCCGCCGCCTGATCGACTTCGTGCACGAGGAGCACGTGACCACGGAGCTCCGGGGCACGTCGAAGGAGGACGCGATCGACCAGCTGACGGACCTCCTGGTGCGCACCCACAACGTACACGTCGATCGCGAGACCCTGCTGGGATCGATCCTCGATCGCGAGAACCAGATCTCCACGTGCGTCGGGGAGGGACTGGCGATCCCCCACGGCGAGCTGCCCGAGGGCGACGCCATCGCCGGCGTGATCGGGATCAGCCACGACGGACTGCACTTCGACACCCCGGACGGCCGCCCGGTGCACTGCATGGTCCTGCTGGCCACGCCCCCGTCGATGCGCGACCGCCACCTCGAGGTGCTGGCCACGCTCGCGCGGACGATCGGTTTCGACCACAACCTGCAGAACCAGCTCTTCAACGCGAAGACCCCGGCCCACGTCTGTCAGGTCCTGCGCCACGACACCTTCGAGGACCTGAACGTCACCATCGACGACGACTGAGGCGATGGACTTGCCGACGGCACGGGGTCGTGTCAGACTTCCGTGCCTGTCCCCCTTCTCGCGCCCAGGTCGTCCCCATGATCGACGAGATCCGTCGCCGCCGGATTCCGCAGACCCTGATCGGCTACGTCGTCGGCCTGTGGGGTGGCGCCCAGGTCATCGACTTCGTCGAGCAGCGCTACGCGCTCTCGCCCTACTGGGTCGAACTCTTCGTCGTGGCCTACCTGGTGCTGCTGCCCTCGGTGATCGCGATCGCCTGGAACAAGGGCGCCCCGGGACGGCAGCGCTGGTCGCGGATCGCGCTCGGAACGGTCGGCGTGAACGCCGCACTGGCCGTGGTCGTGCTCGTCGTCGGCTTCCACGAGCGCGATCTCGGGCGCGTGACCGAGACCGTGGTCGTCGAGACCGAAGAGGGAGAGACGGTCGAGCGCGAGGTCCCGCGCAAGGCGTTCCGGCGCACCGTCATGCTCGCCATTCCGAGGGTGGACGACCTCAGCGGCGACGATCGCTGGTCGGCCGTGGAGTTCGAGCAGCTGCTCGAGATCGACCTCATGCAGAATCCTTTCCTCGAGCTGCGCTCCCCGTGGCTCGAGAACCAGCGCGCCCAGCGCGCCGGCCTGGAGGACGCCAGCCGCATGCCACGTGCCCTGGTCCACGAAGCGGCGCGGCAACGCGGGGCCGACGTGTTCCTCATGTCGTCGCTGGCGACGGCCGAGGTCGGTTTCGAGCTCGAGATCGAACTCGTCTCCACCGACGACGGCCGTTCGGTCGCCGCAACCACACTCACGGGCGCCGACGTGTTCGAACTGGCCGACCGGGCGAGTGTCTGGATCCACCGCGGTCTCGAGGTCCCCGAGCTCGAGTTCGAGGACCGTCCGGTGACCGATCTCATGACCGAGTCACCCGAGGCGCTCCGCGCCAGCGCGAAGGGCACCGTGGCCTTCCACCTGGAGTCGGACTTCGAGGCGGCGGCCGCGTTCCTGGCCCGCGCCACCGAGATCGACCCGACCTTCGCCATGGCGCACCTGTCGGAGTACAGCGTGAACGTCGTGCTCGGGCGCATGGAGGCGGCCCTGCCGGCGATCGAAGCCGCGTTGCAGCACTCCTACCGGTTGACCGAACGCACGGAATTCCTGGTGCGGGCGACCTACCACGGCGCGCACAGCGACGTCGAGAAGACGATGGCCGTGCTCGAGATGTGGGCACGCCTGCACCCGGACGACCCCATGCCCCGGAAACTCCTCGCGCAGAACCAGCGCGTGACGGGAAACGCCGCGCAGGCCCTGGCCTCGTTGCGAGAGGCACTCGAGCTCGTCCCGGGAGACGTCGAGGCGCTCGAATGGATGGTCGACGTCGCGAGCAGTGTCGGCGACCTCGACACCGCCGCCGACGCCGCGCGACGCTGGGCCGAGCTGCTGCCGAACGAGGTCGCACCAGTGCTGGCCCTGGCCGACGTGCAGAAGGGTCGCGGGGATCTCGCGGCAGCGAGCGCGACTCTCGAGCGCGCCACGCTGCTCGACCCCACGCACGTGGACGCCCGCATGGCCCTGGCCGATCTGGCGACTCGCCAGGGCGCCCTCGGTCGAGCGGCGTCGGTCTACGAGGACCTGGCCGATGGAACCGGCACGACGCAGGACCGCTTCGAGGCGATCGACGAACTCGTCACGCTGCGACACCGCCAGGGGAGGATCGACGCCGCCCTCGAGGAGTTCGCGCGCTGGGAGGAACTGGCCCGCGAAGTGTTCCCGGCCGGCCAGCTCGCCGTGCGCACCTCGATGCGCATGTACCTGTTCGCTCTCGACGGTCGCCCCGACGCGGCCCGCACGCGCCTCGACGGCCTCCGGAAGGCCCTTGCGGAACCCTTCTCGGGCTTCATCGCGCTGGGCGACGCCCAGGTCGCGCTCGCGGTCGAGGACACCGCGGCGGCCGGCGCGGCCGTCGACGCGCTGCAGCGGACGGTCGACGCGACGGGCGTGGGGAGTCTCCAACCGATCGTCGAGCTCCTGCGCGCGCGCGAGCGTCTGCTGTCCGGCGACCCCGAGGCTGCGCTCGCCGCCTGTGATCGCGCACGCGCCCTGGACCCCTCGGCGGGGAGCGTGGACATCCACCGCTCGCGGGCGCTGCTGCGGTCGGGCCGGATCGACGACGCGCTCGGGGCGATCGAGCGCGCCCTCGAGGTCGACCCCAGCGATCCTCGCGCCCTGCACCAGCGGGGACGCGCGCTCGCCGAGGCGGGGCGCGTGGACGAGGCGATCGCCGCGTACGAGCGTGCCCTGGCGACCTGGCAGGACGCCGACGACGACTATCGTCTTGCCCGCCGCGCGCGCTCCGAGCTCGCGGCCCTGCGCCAGGGATCCTGACCCCGTCGGGGGCATCCCCTCTTGTCGGGTGATCCGCACGCCCCTACCGTCGGGTGCGAGCCGCCCCCGAAGTCTCCGGATCCGGAGAGCCTTGCCATGAACGAACCCGCGCTCGCTCCCGTCGACCCGTCCACGCTCGCCCGCCGCTTCCAAGCCGTGCGCGCGGCCACCCTGGCCCTGATCGCGCCGCTCGAGCCCGAGGACATGCAGGCCCAGTCGATGCCCGACGTCAGCCCGACGAAGTGGCACCTGGGCCACACGACGTGGTTCTTCGAGACCTTCGTCCTGGAGCCGCGGCCGGAACACCGGCCCTTCCACCCGCGCTTCCGCGAGATCTTCAACTCGTACTACCAGCAGGTGGGCGACCGGCACCCGCGCCCCGATCGCGGCCTGCTCACACGGCCGAGGCTGCGCCAGGTGCTCGAGTACCGCGAGCACGTCGAGTCACAGCTCGCCGAGATCCTGCATCGCGATCCCGAGTCGCTCGGCGGGCGGGCGCTGTCGCTGGTGGAACTCGGCCTGCACCACGAGCAGCAGCACCAGGAACTGATGCTCATGGACATCAAGCACGTCCTGGGCAGCAATCCACTCGACCCGCGCTACCGTCCCGAGCGCGCGCCCGACGCGGCAGCTGCGGCGCCGCTGCACTGGCACCGTGTCGAGGGCGGACTGGTGGAGATCGGCCACGACGGACGCGGCTTCGGCTACGACAACGAGTTCCCCCGGCATCGTGCCTGGATCGAGGACACCGAGATCGCGTCGCGGCCGGTGACCAACCGCGAGTTGCTCGAATTCGTCGAGGACGGCGGATACCAGGAGCCCACCCTGTGGCTGGCCGACGCGTGGGACCACATGCAGAACCACGACCCGTGGTCGTGTCCCATGTACTGGGAGCGTCGCGACGGCCAGTGGATGCAGTTCACGTTGCACGGCCTCGAGCCACTACGGCTCGACGAGCCCGCCACGCACCTGTCGTACTACGAGGCCGACGCCTTCGCGCGCTGGACCGGCTACCGACTGCCGACCGAGGGCGAGTGGGAGAACGCCGCCCGCGATCTGCGTGTGACCGGCAACTTCGTCGAGGACGGTCAGTGGCACCCGCGAGGCTACGCGGGCGATGCCGCCGACGCGCGGACCGGCCCCGTCCAGATGTTCGGCGACGTGTGGGAGTGGACGCAGAGCCACTACTCGCCCTACCCCGGCTTCCGCGCGCCGGCGGGTGCCGTGGGCGAGTACAACGGCAAGTTCATGGCCAATCAGTTCGTGTTGCGGGGTGGATGCTGGGCGACCCCGCAGGACCACGTCCGGGCCACGTACCGGAACTTCTTCCACCCGTGGACGCGCTGGCACTTCGGCGGCATGCGGTTGGTCCGCGACGTCTGATCTCGTCCGTGGCAGACTCCGCGAGTCCGTGGCGAGGAGGAGTCCGTGTCCAGCCGAACCCTGACCCTGGCGCTCTGCGTCGTCTGCGTGTTGCCCGCCCGTGCCGACGAGGTACATCTGTCGATCGCGGCGAGTCTCACCGACGCCGCGCGCGAGATCATGGCCGCCTACACCGAAGATCACGACGACGTCGTACTGCGGCCCAACTTCGCCTCGTCCGGCGCCCTCGCCCGGCAGATCGACCAGGGAGCCCCGGCCCACGTCTACGCCTCGGCGAACGCGGCGTGGATGCAGTACCTGGTCGACGAGGAACGTATCGTGAAGGCCAGCGTCCACACGCTGACCCGCAACCGGCTGGTGTTCGTCGGGCCCGAAAACGGCGAAGTCACGGCGATGACCGATCTCACGACCCTCGACAGCATCGCCATGGGCAGTCCACGCAGCGTCCCCGCGGGTGCCTACGCCCGGCAGGCCCTCGAGGCGCTCGAGCTGTACGCCGCCCTGTCGTCGCGCGTGGTGCTCGCCCGCGACGTCCGGCAGGCGCTCCTGTACGCCGATCGCGGTGAGACCGACGGCGCCTTCGTGTACCGCACCGACGCCCGCCTCGCCCGCAACGCCGTGATCCTCTTCGAGGTGTCCGACGATCTCCACGATCCGATCGCCTACCCCGTGGGCCTGACGCCCGAGGGCAGCGAGAATCCGGATGCGGTCTCCTTCTTCGCCTTCCTCGTCTCGGCCGAGGCCCGCGTCATCCTCCACGAGTTCGGTTTCGTCGTCGACCTCGACGGGTCCTGATGTTCGACTTCACCCCCACCGACTGGCAGGCCATGGCCCTGTCGGCACGGGTGGCGGTCACGGCCACCCTCGTGTCGCTGCCCTTCGGGATCGCGGTCGCCTATCTCATGGTGTTCACGCGCATGCGCGCGAAGGCGCTCTTCGACGGGATCGTGAACCTGCCGCTGGTGCTGCCGCCGGTCGTGGTCGGATACCTGCTGTTGCTCCTGCTCGGCCGTCGCAGCTGGCTCGGCCAGTGGCTCGAGGGAGCCGGGATCGAGATCGTGTTCACCTGGAAGGCCGCGGTGATCGCGTCGATCGTCGTGGGTTTCCCGCTGCTGGTACGCTCGGTGCGCATCGGCATGGAGGAGATCGATCCGCACCTGATCCAGGCGTCGCGCACGCTGGGCGCGCGGTGGTACGACGCGCTCTTCACCGTGATCCTGCCGCTGTCGGGGCGCGCGATCCTGGCCGGCGCCACGCTCATGTTCGCGCGCAGCCTGGGCGAGTTCGGCGCCACCATCGTCATCGCCGGCAACATCCCCGGCGTGACCCAGACCATCCCGCTGGCGATCTACGACTACACGAGCACACCCGGGGGCGAGCGGATGGCGCTGGGCCTGTGCGTGGTTTCGATCGTCCTGGCGCTGGCCGTGCTCATGGTGAACGAGGGGCTCGTGCAGCGCTTCGGCCGGGAAAGGCGACGATGAGACTCGACGTGTCCCTGCGACGCCAACTACCCGGCTTCGACTTCGAGGCCGAGTTCGTCGTCGAGGGTGCGCGCGTGGGCATCTTCGGGTCTTCGGGCAGTGGGAAGTCGACGCTGGTCGGCATGCTGGCCGGTCTCGTCGCGCCCGACCACGGGCACGTCCGGCTCGACGACGCCCTGCTCTTCGACTCCGAACGTGGGATCGACCTGCCTCCCGAGCGACGACGGATCGGCGTGGTCTTCCAGCAGGCGCATCTGTTCCCGCACCTGAACGTGCGACGCAACCTGTTCTACGGACACGACCGGGCGCCGGCCATCGAGCGCCGGATCGACCCCGACACGCTGATCGAAGTCCTGGGCCTGGGCAACCTGCTCGAGCGGGGAGTTTCGACACTTTCGGGCGGCGAACGGCAACGGGTGGCCCTCGGACGCGCGGTGTTGTCCAACCCTCGTCTGATCCTGCTCGACGAGCCGCTGACCGGCCTCGACGAACAGCTCAAGTACCAGATCGTCCCCCACCTGCGCGAGGTGTTCGAACGCTTCGACATCCCCCTGATGTTCATCAGCCACTCGCTCGAGGAGATGCAGATGCTCACCGACCGGGTGCTGGAATTCGACCAGGGGCGGCTCTGCGCGCAGACCACCACGGCCGACCTCGCCCGCCGGCACATGGCCACCGGCGAGAACGGCTACGTGAACCTCCTGAGCGCCGAGCGCTCGGGCGAGCGCGACGGGGTGACGACCTACCGCTGGGGGGATCAGGAGATCTTCGTGACCGACGGCGCCGACACCGCGATCTCGACCTTCGAACTCGAGTCGAAGGACATCACCCTGTTCGAGCGGCGACCCGAGGCCACCAGCGCGCGGAACACCCTGCAGTGCCAGGTGCGAGAACTCTTCGGGGCGGGCAACCGCGTGGGCGTCGACCTCGCCTGCGGCGACGAGCGCCTGGTGGTGCAGATCACTCGGGACTCGGCCCGCGAGCTGCGTCTGGCCCCCGGCCACCCCATCGTCGCGGTGTTCAAGGCCTCGGCCCTGCGCCGTCTGTGGTGACCCCGGCGCCGGCCCCGACCTCGGCCGGCGTGGTCGCGATCCGCGGGATGTGGTCGGGCAGGCGTGTGAGCAGCTCGTAGTTCATGCTGTTGTTCATGTCGCTGAACGAACTCACCGTCATGACCTGCTCGCCCTGCCTGCCGATGAGCACGACCTCGTCGTGGACCTCGACCCCGTCGATCTCCGTGACGTCGATCACCAGCATGTTCATGTTCACGGTACCCACCACTGGTGCCCGCTGCCCACCCACCAGGACGTGCCCGTTGTTGCTCAGGTCACGGCCGAAGCCGTAGCCGTAGCCCACGGGAACGGTCGCGATCCGGCTCGGGCGCGTGGTCAGGTAGGTCTTGCCGTAGCTCACGTACGCGCCTTCGGGCACGCGGTTCACGCTGAGGATCTTGCTCTTCCACGTGAGGATGCGCTCGAGGGGATCCTCGCGCAGTCCACGTTGGCGGAGGAAGGCCGATCGCGTCTCCTGGTTCGGCCAGAACCCGTAGCTGGCGATGCCGATCCGGACGAGATCCATGATCGACTCCGGATAGTTGAACAGCGCGCCCGAGCACGCGGTGTGACGGTAGCGGGGTTCGACCCCCTGCTCGCGCAGTTCCCCGCACAGGCGGCCGAAGGTGGCGATCTGCTCCTCGATCCGGTCGATGCTCTGCAGGTCCTCGGCACCGGCGTAGTGCGTGCACAGGCCCTCGATCGTCAGCACGTGGCGATTCTCGTCGATAAGCCGGACGACCTCGCCGAGCTGGTCCTCGCAGAAGCCGGTGCGGTGCATGCCCGTCTCCAGCTCGACGTGGATCCGCGCCGGGCGACCAGCCTCCCGCGCGGCGGCCACGGTGGCCTGCAGCCGTTCGAGCGTGAACACGAAGAACGACACGTCGCGCTCGATCGCCCACGCCAGGTGGTCGTCGTCGACGAATCCAAGGATCATGAGCTCACTGTCGGGTCCCATGGTCCGTTGCACCCGCATCGCCTCGGCCACGCTGAACACCGAGAAGTGGCTCACCCCGCAGTCCTCGATCAGCGGGAGCAGCGACTCGATCCCGTGCCCGTACGCATTCGCCTTCACCACCATCGAGAAGCGCGTCGTCTCGGGTACGAGCGAGCGCAGGAAGCGGATGTTGCGGTTCAGCGCACCGCCGTCGAGTTCGATGAACGAGGTGTGGAGCACACCGGACCTCCGTCTCCGTGTGGTGTGGGAATCCGCCGTGGCCGACGGTGCCACGGGCGACCCGCGGTGTCGAGACCCCGACACGACGAGTTGACATCCGCTCGGGTCACGGCGACCGGCCGGCGCGCGTACGGACCGGCGAGACCGATCCGAAGAGGAGACCGAGGACCCCGCCGTCGCTGCGCGCCCCGCTCCTCCATCCGAATCCGAAGACGAGGAGACGACGACCATGCGTTCCCGGAAGACCTTCGCCCTGCTGGCCTTCGCCCTGATCGCGTCGCTCGGTCTGGCCGTGGGCACTCCGCACGCCCAGCACTCCGGCGACGACGTCACCCGGATCCACCTGACCGAGAAGAACGGCTACTTCCAGGCGAAGGAAACGCTCATGAATCTCGAACCCGGCACCTACGTGTTCGAGGTGACGAACGAGGCCGGCAAGATGGTCGGATTCCAGTTGCAGGACCTGAAGACCGAGGAGCAGCTCGCGATGGGTCCCATCGAGCCCGGCAAGACCAAGGAGTACGAGGTCGAGATCAGTTCGAACGGCTTCCGCTATCGGTGCCCGATCAACCCGACTCCCTGGTACGAGGTGAACGTGGGCGGTATGTAGACCGTGCTCCCGCCGCGTCGCCCGGCGCCGGTCGTCCTCCGACGGCCGGCGCTTTGCGTTTCCTTTCGCCCCGAACCCGTGTGGATCGACCTCGAACCGTCATGAAGACGTTGGATCGCCGGTGTCCTCCGTGATACGATCGGCGTCGTTCCACCGGAGTGTGGAACGTTTCGCCCGATTCCCTCGCTTTCCGAACGCACCGGAAGGGGAATCGCCCACCGGATTCCGCGATCCGCTCGCCGGTCGACGGAACCGAAACCCAAGGTTCGGGATCGACACCATCGCGCCAGCACCCACCCTCCACCGAGCCATTCGACTCGCGCGTTCGTCGCTGCGAACGTGTGCGTGGACGCTATCGGCGGTGGTGCCGTATCCGGACCGTTCTTCCAGAGGACGTGTTCCATGCATCGAAGGACATCGCAATTCCTGACCTTCCTCCTGGCGATCGCCGTGGCCTCTCCGGCACTCGCCGACAAGACCCAGCCCTTCGAGGCCCTCGGTGACCTGTCCGACCGCGTTCCGGCGGAGGAGACCGCCGAGAACAAGGGGCTGCTCGACTGCTCCAACGCCACTCCGGTCGTGCTCGACCAGACCTACACCGGCGACACGAACAACGGCGTGAACAACGTGTCGACCTACAGCTGCAGCTTCTTCGACGAGTCGGGCCCCGAACTCGTGTTCGAGCTGAACCTCGCCGAACCGGCGAACTTCACCGTGAACCTCATTCCCGAGGCCGGTGTCGACCTGGACCTCGCCGTGCTCGACCAGTGCGACGAGGACCTCGGCTGCCTGATCGTGGCCGACACGGGCGTGTCGACGAACACCCCGCAGTCCGGCACGATCTACTTCGTGGTCGACGGCTACCAGGGCGCGGCCGGCACCTTCACGCTCGAGTTCATCCGCGATCCCGATCCCGAGCCGATCGACGCCTGCGATCGCGTCGAGCAGCCGCTGCCGGGTGCCGAGGGCGACGTGCTGACCGGCGTGTTCCCGATCTCGGGCAGCACCTGCGGCTCGCCGAACACGGTCGAGTTCCTCGACTGCGCCGACTTCGCCGAGGCCGGCAGCGACAACTGGTACGAGATCGTCCTGCTTCCGGACGCCTCGATCGACGCGGCGATCACCAGCTCGGCCGACGGCGCGCTGTGGATCCTCGACGCCTGCAGCGAGCCGCTGAACTGCCTCGCCTACGGCGATGCCACGCTCACCGGTGAGACCGAGGTCGTGTCGTACACCAACAACACCGGCGAGACGCAGGTCGTCTACCTGGTCGTGGATTCGTTCGGCGCCGACACCTGCGGCGACTTCACGGGTGAGATCACCATCAACCCGCCCGGAGTCGTCGACACCGAGCCCGCCAGCTGGGGTGGGATCAAGTCGAAGTTCTAGTCGACGATCCGTCGACGACGACGTCTCGGTACGGGGCCCTGCCGCGGAATGCGGCGGGGCCCCTTTCTCTGGCCCGCACGAACACTTCGAGTAGACTGCGAACGGACCATCCCCTGATCGACCCCCCGATTCCAGGAGCGACGATGAGGATCAGCGCGCGGAACGCTCTGAAGGGTACCGTGAAGAGAATCGAACTGGGCGCCGTCAACGCCGAGGTGGAGATCGAGCTGGCCGGCGGGGAGACGATCGTCTCGATCGTCACCAAGGAGTCGGTGAACTCGTTGGGGCTCAAGGAGGGTTCGGAGGCCTACGCCGTGGTCAAGGCCACCAGTGTGATGCTCGGCGTCGACCACCACTGAGCCGGTGCCCCCGGGGCATCACCCCAGGAACGTGAAGAGGCCGGCATCGCTGCCGGCCTCCCGCGAATCCCCGGGTACGTGGGTCGACCGCTCAGCGCGTCTCCTTGTACTGCACGTGCTTGCGGACGACGGGATCGTACTTGCGCAGCGAGATCCGGTCGGGATTGTTCCGCTTGTTCTTCTTCGTGTAGTAGTGGTGCGCGCTCTCGGTGCTCTTGAGCTTCACCTGCACACGGTTTCCGGGCTTGGCCATGGTCTTTCTCCTTCGGCTCGGGCCGTCGGGTTCCGGGCCGGGCCCGGGTCATGCAACAGCGCAGAATTCTAGCGTGCCCACGCGGCGGCCGCAACGCAGCCGCCGGCGCCAGTGCCAGGTCAGGGAGACGGGGCCTCGACGGGGGGCGCATCCGGCCACCGCCCCAACTCGTTACCCTGCAACATCTTGACCCGGCAATCGGAAGAGTCCTCGACGAAGAACGTGTTCCCGCGCTCGATCGCGCTGGGGCCGTGCCCGGTGTCTCCGGGACCGGGGCGGAGGGAATGGAACGAGCGATCAGGACCCGGGGCGTCCGATCCGGTTCACGCGCGTGCCCTCCTCGAGCACGAGGACCTCGGCGCCGTCGAACACGCGCTCGAGCATCTCGAGGTAGAGGCGGCGGCGGGTCAACTCAGGGGCACGTTCGAACTCCTCGCGCAGGTTGTCGAAGCGCCGTGCCTCGCCGCGGGCCTGCCGCACGCGCGTGTCGGCGGCGGCACGAGCCTGCTCGACCTGTTCGTTCGCCTCGGCGCGGGCCTCGGGGAGGATCTCGTTGGCGTAGGACCGCGCGTCCTCGACCAGGCGCTCGTTGTCCTTCTTCGCCCGCGTGACGTCGTTGAAGGCCTCGAGCACCGGCACCGGCGGCGACACCGTCTGCAGGTTGCCGCCCAGGAGCCGGATGCCGACACCGTAGCGATCGAGTTCTGCCTGGGCGGCCTCGATCGAACGCAGCTCGATGGCGGCCTTCGCCGTGGTGAGCAGGTCGTCGACCTGCATTCCCGCCACGTGCCGCGTCAGAGCGGACTCGACGGCACGCTCGACCAACCAGTCGGGCTCGACGGCGTTCAGCAGGTAGTCCCGGGCGTCGACGATCCGGTACTGCACGACCATCATCACCTTCAGGATGTTCTCGTCGCCGGTGAGCATGTCACTGCGCCGGGCCTCGGTGTACAACTCACCCTGGCTGCGGAATCCCACCTCCAACCTGCGGACCTCGGTCACCGGTGCCCGGCGCACCTCGCCGATCGGCCATGGCGGTGCCCATCCGAGACCGGGATCGGCCTCGCCCACGACGCGACCGAAGACGAGCACGACCGCGCGCTCGTTCGACTCCACGGCGAAGACGCCGGTGGCGAGCCAGCCGACCAGCAACACGCCCAGGAGTGCGAGGATCCAGCGGCGGCGACCGTTCATCGTCGGGTGCCCTCCGCGTCGGTCTCGGCCTCGGGCCGCGGCGCCCGCAGCGAGGGCAGCTCGGGATCGAGGAGCGTTTCGAGGTAGGGCATGTCGCGCGGGAGGATCACGGTGGTGCCCTCGCCCAGCGTCTTCTCGTAGGACTCGAGCGTGCGCAGGAAACGGTAGAGCTCGGGGTCGCGCCCATAGGCCTCGCCGTACACGCGCGCCGCCTCGGCCTCGGCCTCGCCCTCGAGCTCGAGCGCCAGGCGCCGCGCCTCGGCCAGGATCTCGGCGCGTTCGCGGTCGGCCTCGGCCCGGATCTTCCGCGCCTCCTCCTCGCCCTCGCTGCGGATGCGCGTGGCGATCTGCTTGCGCTCGGCGCGCATGCGCTCGAAGACCGAGCCGCGGTTCTGCTCGGGGAAGGTGATGCGCTTGATCGCGAAGTCCACGACCTCGACGCCGCACTCGGCCCGGGCCTCGGCGTCGCTGGTGGCGCGGATGGCCGCGTCGATCTCCTCGATCTGCACGCTGTCGGGATCGGTGTTGATCAGTGCCGAGAGCGGCGTACGACCGAGCACCTTGCCCAGCTCGCTGACCACGACGTCGGCCAGGAAGGCCTCGGCCCCGGCCCGATCGTCCACGGTCTGCAGGAAGCGCAGCGGATCGACCACGCGCCAACAGGTGGTCGCCGCGATCTCGACGTTCTTCTTGTCGAGGGTCAGGACCTCGCGCGTGGGTTCGTCGGCGGTGGGCGTGTCGAAGACCATCAGACGGCGATCGACGGCGTCGACACGATCGATCCACCAGGGCAGACGGAAGTACAGTCCCGCGTCTTCGACCGTCCGCACGGGCTCACCGAAACGGAGAACGACGGCGGACTCGGTCTCGTCGACGGTGTACACGCTGCTGCCCACCGTGACCAGTGCGAACGCGATCAGGATCCAGGTGATGCTCGTTCTCAATGCTCGTCGTCCTCCCGGTCGATGCGCAGCGGTGTCGTGGCCGGCGGCAGTCCGAGCAAGGCACGACCCGCCTCGCCCTGCTGTTGCCACAGCTCGATGCCGGTCCCGTCCCCGCTGAGATCGACGATCAGGTCGAGGGCGCGCAACGAGGACTCGAGGCGCTCCAGATACAGGCGTTGCCGGTGGACCTCGGGCTCGGCGGCGAAGGCCTCGACCTTCTCGACGAAGGCGCGGCCCTCGCCGTGGGCGGTGTCGCGCCGCATGGCGGCCGCGCCGATCGACTCGGCACGCAGCCGCGCGGCATCGCCGCGGGCCTCGCGCACGATCCGCTCGGCGTACTCGGCGGCCAGGTGCACGTCGCGGCGACGGTCCTCGCTGGCACTGGCGACGTCGCGGAACGACCAGTGCACCGCGTTGGGCGCGTGCAGGTCGACGATGCTGACGTCGACCACCTCGAGGCCCGACTCGCAGCGGTCGAGGAAGGGCTGCAGCCAGCGCTCGCGCACCTCGTCCTCCACGCGGCTGCGGTCGACGGTGAGCAATGCGTCGATCCCGCGCCGTCCGGCCGCCGTCCGCAGCCCGCGTTCCAGACCGCTGCGCAGGAGTTGTTCGGGTGACTCGAGTCCGAACAACACACTGCGCACCGCGGCGGCGTCGTCGCGCACCCTCCAGTGCAGCACGGCCTGGACGTCGACGATGTTCTCGTCGCCGGTCAGCATCCAGGCCTCGGTCTCGCGCCCGCGGGGAAGCGCGCGCACACGTTCCTGCCGGGTGGCGTCGCGCCGAAAGCCCACCTCGAGCGCGCGCACGCCCTGGACGTCGACGCGGCGCACGTTGCCGATCGGCGGTGGCCACGCCAGGTGAAGACCGGGACCGAGCACACCGGTACTCGCCCGGCCGAAGACGGTGGCCACGGCGCGCTCGCCGGGAGCCACGGTGAACACACCGTTGGCGACCCACACCACGACGGCGATCGTCGCCAGCACACCCGCGGCGAAGCGGGGCGAGGCGGGCAGGCCGACCCGGCGCGCCACGCGGGCCCAGGTCGTCGGCAGCAGACGCGTGCGGCGAGCACTGGCCACCACCATGGCGAGCAGGATCCACGCGCTGACGATGCCCAGCACCGATGGCGCCGATCCCGCCTCGGCCACCGCGCCGAAGCGCACGGCATCGGCTCCCCAGACCAGGTCGAGCAGCAGTCCGAAGGTCACGGCGATGCTGGCGATGCCGAGCAGGTACACCAGCAGCAAGCGCCGGCCGAACTCCCGGCCCAGCACGACGAAGCTCGCGATGTTCGTGGCGGGACCGGCCAGCAGCAGCGTCAGAGCCGCGCCCGGGCTCATGCCGGCCATGATCAGCCCGACCGCCACGGGAGTCGTGGCAGTGGCGCAGACGTAGGACGGAATGCCCACCAACAGCGCCACCACGTAGCCCAGAACGATCGTGTTCCCGAAGCCGATGGTGTCGAAGGCGGGCACCAGAGCGGCGACCAGTCCGGCCAGCAGGATTCCCAGGATCAACGGGCCGGCGATGTCGTCGAAGAACTCGACGAAGCCGAAGCGTGCTGCGCGCTTCCACCACGGACCCGTGTCGGGCGCCGCCGCGTGGTCGTGTTCGGCCAGGGCATCGCGACGCTGTTCGTCGACGCGATCCACCGCCTCGGCCGCGTCGGGCCCCGATCCGCGAGCCGGCTCGCGGTCGAGCGCGTCGACGGCCACGCCGGTGACCAGCGCCGTGACCAGGGCCGCCACGGGCCGCAGCACGGCCATGACGGGACCGAGCAGACCGTAGGTGAGCAAGACCGACACGACGTCGGTCTCGGGCACGCTGATCAGGAACGACGACGTAGCGCCCTTGCTCGCCCCCTGCCGGCGCAGGCCGAGGGCCGCGGGCAAAACGCTGCACGAGCACAGCGGCAGGGGTGCGCCGATCACCGAGGCCAGGGAGACCGAGCGCAGACCCTTCCGGCGGAGCGAGCGCGCCAGCCAGCTCTCGCGGTCGAGGAAGACCTTCGACAGACCGGCCAGCCCGAAGCCCAGGATCAGGTAGGGCGCCGACTCGACGAAGATCGCCACCGTCTGCCGGAGGAACTCGATCAAGCCTCACTCCTCGGACTCTCGTCGGGCGCGGCCCTCTCGCGCCGGCGCAGTCCCAGCGCGGTCACGATCAGGTACAGAACTCCGGCCAGCAGGATGGTCGTCGCCCCGACGGGCAGATCGGGAGCATAACTCACCGCCAGCCCCGCTGTCGTGATCACCGCACTCAACACCGCGGCCACCGCCATCATCTGCCACAGCTTGCGCGCGAAGCGGCCGGCGATGGCCACCGGCAGCGTGAGCAGTGCGATCACCAGGACGATGCCGACCACGTAGACCAGCGTGACCACGGTCAGCGCCACCAGCAGCAGGAGCAGGTAGTAGAACACTCCCACGCGGAGCCCGCGCGCGCGGGCGAACTCCTCGTCGAAACAGATCGCCAGCAGCGGCTGGTGGAACAGTGCCGCCACCGCCACGACCAGTACGTCGACGATCAGCAGCAGGCGCAGTTCGGCGGCGTCGACGAGGACGACGTTGCCGAACAGGTAGGTCATCAGGTCGGCCTTGTACCCCGGTGTCTGGGCCAGGAACAGGATCCCCGTGGCCATGCCCAATGCCCACAGGGCGCTGATGGCGGTGTCCTCGCGCTCGGCGCCGCGCAGGCGCACGGTGCCGATCACGAAGGCCGCGACCACCGCCGCCGCCAGGGCTCCGTGCAGGGGCTGCAGCCAGTCGATCCCGTGCACGGCGGCGGCCCAGTAGGCCACCCCCATTCCACCGAGGACCGAGTGCGCGAGGCTGCCGGCGATCACCGTGATCCGCCGCGTGACCACGTAGGTGCCCACGATGCCGCTGGCGACGCTGGCCAGCACGCCGGCCAACAGCGCGTGGCGCAGGAACTCGAACTCGGTCAACGCGCGGAAGAACTCGATCACCCGTGCCGCCCCCCGCGCTCGGTGGACCGCTGGTGGGCATGGCCGTGGTCGACGAGCAACGCACCCGAGCCGCCGAACATCGACTGGACGATCTCGCTCGACATCTCGTGCGCCGGGTGCTTGACCACCTGCTGGTTCACGCACACCACCTCCTCGGTCTGCTCCGACACCAGTCCGATGTCGTGCGACACCAGCAGCATGGTCATGTCGCCACGCAGGCGCTGCAGCAGGGCGTAGAAGGACTCCTCGATCGCCGGGTCGAGATTGGCGGTGGGTTCGTCGAGCAGCAGGATCCGCGGCCGGCTCACGAGCGCCCGCGCGATCAGCACGAGCTGTCGCTGGCCTCCCGACAGGGCCGAGAAACTGCGATCACGCAGGTGGTCGCAGTCGACGGCGTCGAGGGCCTCGTCGACCGCACGGCGGGTCTGGCGTCCGACCCGTCCGAAGAACGAACCCGAGCCCAGCCGGCCCAGGCGCACCACCTCCTCGACCGTGATCGGGAAGGAGGGATCGAGGTTCTGGTACTGCGGCATGTAGCCGACGCTCTCGCGGGCGTCCTCCGGACGTCGTCCCAGCACCTCGACCGATCCGCGGTCGGGCTCGAGCAGGCCCAGCAGCAGCTTCAGCAGGGTGCTCTTGCCCCCTCCGTTCGGCCCGACCACCGAGACGAAGTGCCCGGTCTCGATCTCGAGGTCGACGTCCTCGAGCACCGGACGCCGTCCGTAGGAGAAGGTCAACCCGCGCAGGACGATGGCCGCACTCATCGGCGCGCCTCCTCGAAATCGGCTCCCAGTTCGCGGGCGAAGCGGCGGAGCATGTTGTCGACGTCGGGCGCGAGGGGATCGATCGACACCACCTCGACGTCGAGCACCGACGCCAGCGTCTCGGCCCGTTGCGGGGAGAACTGCGGCTGGACGAACACCCGATCCACTCCCAGCTCCCGGAGCTGCCCCGCGAGTTCCACCAGGTGCCGCGGACCGGGCTCGACCCCACCCGACTCCACCGCGACCTGCCGGAAGTCGTAGCGGTCGGCGAAGTGGCCGAAGGCCGGATGGAAGACCGCGATCACACGCGGTGTGACGTCCTGCAGCGCGCGTTCGAGATCGGCATGGAGGGCGCGGAAGCGTTCGCGCGTGGCCTTCCGGCGGGCCTCGATCGCATCGGCCCGGGAGGGTTCGGCGTCGGTCAGAGCCGCGGCCACGTTGTCTACTACCGTCAGCATGGCGACCGGATCTGTCCAGACGTGGGGGTCGATCTCATGGTGATGGTGGCCGGCGTGCCCGTGCCCCCCCTCGAGAGAGCGCTCCGGGATGCCGGCGGCCGCGTCGACGATCGTCAGGTCGGGCACCTGGCGGCGCACCCGCGGCAGGAAGGCGTTCTCGAAGGGCACCCCGATCACGAACAGGGCCCTCGCGCCGCTCAGCGCGACCATCTGCCGCGCGGTGGGCTCGTACATGGCCGGCGTCGCCCCCGGTCCCACCAGGACCTCGACCTCGCGGTCGTCCCCGGCGAGCTCCGCCACCACGCCCTGCAGCGGCAGGATCGACACCACGTAGGGCGGCTCCTCCGCCCGGACGGTGGCCGCCGTCAGCAGGAGCAGCCCGACCAGAACGCCCTTCATCCCTTCGACCTCCGTCGATCCGCGACCCCCGCGGACACCGTCCAAGAGTACGGCCCGCGCCACGGCCACGCTACGGCCGCACGATTCGATCGTTGCAACAATTGCTGTCGCTGCGTATTCATTCCCCTGCTGCGCCCACCCTGGTTCCTGGAGACGATCCATCCATGGCAGCACGCAAGCTGGCCGACGAGATCCGGATGACCAAGCCGTTCCGGCTACCGGAACTCGAGGCCTACCTGAATCTCGCGCGGACCTACGATCAGCTCCACGGGGAGTTCAACGAGGTCTTCCGCGAACACGGTCTCACCCAGCAGCAGTACAACGTCCTGCGCATCCTGCGGGGCGCCGGCGAGGAGGGCCTGCCCAGCCTCGAGGTGGCCCATCGGATGGTCACCCGGGTGCCCGACATCACGCGCCTGGTCGACCGGATGGAGCGCTCCGGGCTGGTCGTCCGCCAGCGCTGCGACCGCGATCGGCGCGTGGTCCGGATCCGTCTCACCGACAGGGGTCGGGAGCTGGCCGATCGCCTGGAAGAACCGACCGACGACTTCCACCGGCGTCAGCTCGGGCACCTGAGCCCCGACGAGCTCGAAACGCTCAATCGTCTGCTCGAGAAGATCCGCGATCGTCCGGACCACTGACATTCGAGCTCTCGCCTGCGTAGGCGGCCGGGTCGGTCGGCCCGTCGTATTCGGGCATCAGTCCGGCGACACGTTCGGCGACGTCGCCGGATTGCGTCGGCCGGGCGATGTGGTACAGACCGTCGCCCTCGTTCACGAGCGGGCTCGTCACCGCGCCGATCACCAGCCCGTCGTCGGACGCCACCACGGGCGCATCGGTCTCGCCCATGGGATCGCCGATCACCGCCAGCCGGTCGCCCTCGCGGACCCACTGCCCGAGCTGGATGCCTTCACGCAGGATCCCGCTCTCGGGGGCACGCACCCAGCCGCTCTCGCGCGCCTGCACCGGCCCCGCGTCGCGGGCCCGGGACCGGCGCCGCAACATCCCGATCGCCTCCATCACGCGCAGAACCCCGCGCAGCCCGGTGCGGATGGCGATCTCGTTGAAGCGCAGTGCCTCGCCGCCCTCGTACAACAGCACCGGCGTGTTCCGCTCCTGGCACCACTCGCGCAACGAGCCGTCGCGCAAGTCGCTGTGCAGGACGAGCGGCGCGCCGAAGGCGAGGGCCAGTTCGCGATTGGCGGGTTGGTCGAGCGTGGTGCGGATCTGCGGCAGATTGCTGCGCTGCAGCGCACCGGTGTGCA
This sequence comes from uncultured bacterium, assembly GCA_964593155.1. GTDB lineage: Bacteria > Krumholzibacteriota > Krumholzibacteriia > JAJRXK01 > JAJRXK01 > JAJRXK01. The sequence continues at coordinate 20,101 of CAZQHE010000020.1, read as the reverse complement.
GGTCGATGCCGTAGTCGGCGCGCTCGACGATCTCGTCGAGAAACAGGTGGGCCATGCGTGCCGCCAGCGAACCCTTGTCCGATCCAGGGAAGGCACGGTTGAGATCGCGGCGGTCGGGTAGATAACGCGAACGGTTGACGAAGCCGAAGACGTTGACCACCGGCACCGCGAGCAGGGTGCCGCGCATGGTCCGCAGACGACTGCTCTTCAACAGACGGCGGACCACCTCTACACCGTTGAGTTCGTCGCCGTGCACGGCGGCCGACACGAACAGGGTGGGTCCGTCGCGATGACCGCGGATCACGTGCACGGGCATGGTCAGGGGCGTGTCGGTGACCAGACGGCCCACGTCGAGTTGGATCGTGCGCCGCTCGCCGCGGGTGACCGCGACACCCCCGACCTCGAGGTCCGCGCTCAACCCTTGCCCTTCGTGCCGGTGCGGTTCGGTCGGGCGTTCTTCTCGACGAAGCTCATGATCAGTCCGGCCACGTCCCTGCCCGTGGCCTCTTCGATGCCGCGAAGACCGGGCGACGAATTCACCTCGAGCACCACCGGCCCGTGGTTGCTGCGCAGCATGTCCACGCCACAGACGTTCAGGCCCATGATCTTGGCCGCTCGCGTCGCCGTGCTGCGCTCCTCGGGCGTGATCTTCACCAGCGAGGCGCTGCCGCCGCGGTGCAGGTTGCTGCGGAAGTCGCCCGCCTTCGCCTGCCGCTTCATGGCCGCGACGACCTTGCCATCGACCACGAAGCAGCGCAGGTCCGAGCCGCCGGCCTCCTTGATGTATTCCTGTACGAGGATGTTCGCGTTCAGACCACGGAAGGCTTCGATCACGCTCTCGGCCGCCTTGCGGGTCTCGGCGAGGACCACACCGATGCCCTGCGTGCCCTCGAGCAGTTTGATGACCACGGGGGCACCGCCGACCATGTCGAGGATCGGCCCGGTGTACCTGGTCGAGTGGGCGAAACCGGTGACGGGCAGACCGATACCCTTGCGCGCGAGCAGCTGCATCGAGCGCAGCTTGTCGCGCGAGCGTCCGATGGCCACCGACTCGTTCACCGGAAACGTGCCCATGACCTCGAACTGCCGCAGCACGGCGAGGCCGTAGAAGGTCACCGAGGCACCGATACGTGGGATCACCGCGTCGAAGTGCTCGAGTTCTTCGCCCAGGTAGCCGATGCGCGGCGCGTGCGAGGTGATGTCGCAATAGCACTTCAGCACGTCGAGCACGCGGACGTAGTGGTCCCGCTGTTCGGCCGCCTCCACCAGGCGGCGCGTCGAGTAGAGCTGGGGTGCGCGGGACAGGATCGCGATCTTCATGCTTCGTCTTCCTCGGGGTCGGCGGGCAGCCCCTGTCGGAACGAAGCAGAGGGATCGACCCAGACTCGATGGTGCATGGCGGTCCGACCGAGCAGCATGCGGTATCCCATGGTGGATCGGTCGGTGAGGTTCAATTCGATCGGCCACGCGTGGCGGCCGAGGTGCAGGTTCGTGCGGATCACGATGCGGGTCTCCCGGCTCCCCCCCGAATTGGTCACCGCCCGCTCACCGAGAACACGCGCGTCGCACCAAACCTCCGATTCGTCATCCCGTCGCACCGGATGCACGCCGAAGCGCACCCGGTCGTGATCGTCCTTCTCGTAGGTCTCGATCGCGAAGGCGTGCAGCGACGAAGTCCGCGCTCCCGTGTCGATCTTGCAGTCGATGCAATCGATACCGAGGCCGGGCAGCGCGACGTGTTCGCGCCAGCCGACGACGATCGGCTCGGCCAGTCGGAAACGGCGTCGACGACTCATGGAACTCGCAGTCCGTGTGCGCGCGGCGATCGGAGATCCCGCGAGCCTGAGGCAATCCCCGGGGCGCGTCAATCGGCCTTCGGGCCCTCGTCCTCGGCCAGCGCGCGCGCGGCGGCCCGCTTGATCGCCCGTCGGACGAACAGGAGGACGGCGAATCCCGCCACCACGATCACGATCAGCGGAACCCGTCCCCCACCCGGCAGCGGATTGTCGGGCATGTCCTCGACGATCCGATGAGTGACGCCCGCGGCCAACACCTCGGGGTCGTGCAGGCGACCGCCGCGGACCACCGACTCCGCGCGGCGGAGCGCGGTGGGATCCGTCACCGGCGACGCGGGCAGCACCACGAAGTCGCCGGCGTCGCCGGGCTCGAAGCCCAGTTCGATGTCCAGCACTCTCGCGCCGTCGACGGTGACGGCGCGCAGCGCGTCCCAGGGGTCGACACCTGCCTCGATCCACGCCTCGACCTCGCGGGTCAGACTGAAGCCGAGCGCGGTACCCACGGCCCCGGCCCCGCTGCCGACCCGCAACCGTGCGTTGCTCGACGCCAGAAACCGCAGCGTCTCGTAGGCCTGCTGCCGACGCGCGTCGACCTCGGCGATCCGGGTCTGGGGCACGCGGACCCGCCCGAAGTCGTCGCGCATGGTATCGGGCAGCACCCGCGCGAGCAGGGGATCGTCGCGCAACCCGGGCGTGGCGACCAGAGCCGCCAGGTCGAGGCCGACCGTCAACTGCGGTGTCCAGGCGAGATCCGCTCCCAGGTCCGCGATCCGGGACCGGAGTCCGTCGGGGGGCGGGCCGTCCGGAATGCGCACCAGCCACCGCGCGCCGCGGTCGAGGGCCAGCTCGGCATCGCTCCAGCCCCTGACCTCGACCGCCACGTCCACGCCCGAGTCCCGCGCCGCCTCGAGCACGGCCGACAGGGTCTCGGCGTCGAGTCGCCGTGGCTGGCTGCGGTCGAGGATCACGTGCAACGGACCGGACCGGGGGGTCGCCCGCCGGACCACCGACCGCGCCTGCTCCGGTCCTCCGATCGTGCGGACCGACGGGAAGTCGCTGCCCGCCCCGCCGGGGGCGACCAGCAGGGGTGCCCCGGCGATCCATCGCGCTCCGTCGTCGGCGAGGACGTCGGACGTCGCGAACACGTCGAGCACCGCCACGGTGCCCGCCGCGAGGGCGAGTGTCGATGCGCCCACCACTCCCAGCGAGTCGCGATGGCCGGGCGACCGCTGCACGTCGCCGTAGACACGCAGGTCGACGAGTCCCGGCAGCAGGTAGGCCCCTCCGAGGTCCACGCTCCGGGCCGCGGCCGCCGACTCGGGAAGGTCGCCTCCGTCCGGATTCCCCCGCGCCCGGACCACGCCGTCTTCGATCCACAGCGACGCCCGGACGATCGCGCCGGCCTCGACGTCGACACACTGCGCATCGAGGAGTCGCAGGTCCTGCGCATGGACGGGCGGGCCGACCGTGGCCGTCGCCAGAGCCGCGAGAACGGGGAGCAGGGGGCGGAGTGTGATCACTCGATGAACTCTCGGTTAAGGTTCGATTCCGGGGATGCCACAGATAGGCGACGGCAGCACCATGTGGCAACATTCCGGCGCCCACGGTGTCCCTGTCCGTGGATCCGCCGACCTCCGATTCCGTTCGCCGAGGATCCGAGACGAATGCGCCAACCCCGCCTCACGTGGCCCTGGGCGGCCGCGCTCGCGATCGCGTGTGTGTGCCTGCCCGTCGCGTCGAGCGCCCAGCTGGCCGTGAACCTGTCGAACTACGACGCCGAGAACGCCATCGGCTACACCGCGCCGATCCGCAGCGCGCTGGTCGCCGGTCTGGGCAACGGCCTGTTCGCGACCGGGCTCGCCGATCCGGAGCGGACCTTCGTCGCGCGCGCCTCGATGCAGTACCTGCGGATCTCGTTCCGCGACGAGGACCGCGAGTTCCGCGCCCGCGGGCCCCTGGGCCTTCCCGCCGAGCTGCCCGACCAGCAGGATGGTTTCGGGGCCAAGACCCCGCTGCCGGTCGAGCGGGACGCCCCCTCGGTGATCGGCTCGACCGAGTCGGTCGAGATGGTCGTCGACCTCGCCACCACCGAACAGGCGGTGCGGCTGCCCGGCGGCTTCGACCTCGACGGCCTGTCGGTGGCCACTCCCCAGATCACGCTGGGCTACCGCGGTAACGAGGCCGTCCTGCGCTTCACCGACGTGAACGCCGGGACGTCGGAGCTGGGCGACCTGCGCATCTTCGGCGCGGGGCTGCGCAGCGACGTCACGGGTATCCTCGACGCGAAGCTCCCGGTGCGTGTGGCGCTGCTGGGCGCCTACCAGACGGCGGAGTTCGGCGGCGGCATCATTGACGCCACCCTGTGGACCGCCGGCCTGCAGGTCGGCCGGCGCTTCGGTCGCAGCGAGGTCTACTCGGTGCTCGCCTTCGACACCGTCGACTTCGGACTGGACTACGACGGCCCCGACGGCGAACGCGTCGAGGCGAGCGAAACCGAGTCGCGTCCGCGCATCGCCGTGGGCGGCGGCATCGCCCTGCCCCTGGCCCATCTCAGTGCCGAACTGAGCTTCAACGATTTCTTCAGCGTGGCGGTGGGCGTCGCGCTGGGCCTGTGATCCCGTGTCCTTCGCCGGAGCGAACGGAACCATGTCGCGCAAGCCTCTCGTGATCCTCGCCGCGCTGTCGCTGAGCCTGCTGCTGCGCGCGGATTCGTGCACCACCGTCGACCGTTCGATCGACACGGTGGTGAACTTCCCCGTGGTCTTCGACATCGACGTGTCGGGCAACACCGCGCCCGCCGACACCGTGGCTGTCACACAGGATCTGTCGGGAGCGATCCTCGCCGCGCTCGAGGACATCGAGGGCCAGGGCGCCGATCCCGACACGCTTCTCTGGGTGGGCACGGCGGCACGTTTCGTCCGCAACGAGGGCTTCGACACCGAGCGGGACCTGCAGATCTGGGCCGGCGAGCCCGGGGCCGAGCAGTTCCTGCTGATCTCGAAGCCGACGATCCCCGACAACCGCGTGGGCCGAAGCGCCATCGTCTTCGCCGGCGGCGGCACGACCTACCCCGACGAGTTCATGCTCGAACTGCAGGCGCGGGGAACGGCCGAGCTGAACCGACTGACCGGTGCCGCCTTCGCCGAGTACGACTCCACTGGTGACATCACGACCGATCGGGTGCTGTCGGTGAGTGCACGCTGGCAGAACGAGCGCACCGTCGACGACCCTCCCGACGACTTCACGATGCAGCTACGGCTGAACTTCCAGGTCGTCCAGCGCCGCGAGACCGAGGTCTACAACCCCTGATCACCACCGCACGTCGTGCCCGGCCTGGTCCCGGCCCGCGCCGGCGGCTATGATGCGGGAATGATCTGCGTCCCACCGAGACTCCCGTTGCTCCTCACCCTCGCGTTCGTGGTCCCGGCCACCGTCGCCCCCGCGTCCGCGCAGGACACCCCCGGCCACGCCGAGACCGAGACCTTCGTCGAGCGCCGTCTGTCCTCGCTCACACGCGACGACGGCTGGCTGTCGTTGATCGGTCTCTTCGTCCTGAACCGTCCCGAACTCACGCTGGGCAGCGATGCCGCGGCCGACCTCGAACTCCCCGCGCGCCACCCCGACCGCGTGGGAACCCTGTTCGTCGACGAGGGCCGGGTCCGCTTCGATCCGGCGGTCGGTGTCGATGCCCGTGTCGACGGCCAGCCGATCGACGCCGTGCGCCTGGAGTCGGACACCACCGGCTCGCCCACGGTCGTCGAGGTCGGCCCCCTGCTGTTCTACGTGATCGAACGCAACGACCGCCCCTACCTGCGCGTGAAGGATCGCGAGGCGCCGTTGCTGGAGGACTTCGACGGCATCGAGCGGTGGGACTACGACCCGGCCTACCGCGTCGAGGCGCACTGGATGCCCCACGAAGAGCCCCACGAACTCTTCGTGCCCGACGTCCTCGGAGGCGGCTCCGGTGTCGAGTGTCGAGGCGTGCTCGAGTTCGAGCTCCGCGGACACACCCTGCGGCTCGAGCCGACCGGCTACGGCGACGAGAAGTGGGCGTTCATCTACGGAGACGCCTCCAACGGCGTCGAGTCGTACGGGGGCGGTCGCTTCCTGTACTTCGATCCACCCGGTCCCGACGGACGGACCGTCCTCGACTTCAACCAGTCCTACAATCCGCCGTGTGCGTTCACGGCCTACTCGACGTGTCCGCTGCCGCCGGCGGGCAACGTGCTCGACGTGGCCGTCCTCGCGGGTGAGAAGTCGTGGAACGAAGCGCATTGACGTCGCGCACACGGGGGCGCATCGCCCCGCTGCTCGCCCTGCTGCTGCTGTTCGCCGGTTGTCGCGACAATGACGGCTCCGCCGCCGAACGGTTCGCAGCCGACGACACGCTGGTGGCCATCGGCGTGGTCGGTCTGAGACCCGGCGACGTCGATCGTGCAGTGCTTCCGGCCCTGGCGGCTGCCGCCGGCAACGCGGTCCGCTGGACCGACGCTCTGGCCTCCGGGACGGGCACCGCCGGCGCCCTCGCCGTGCTCGACGGACGCCCCGCGCTGGAGCAGACACGCCGACCACGAAACCCGGCCGTGGCGTGGGAGCGCTCGGGACGCGGATTCACCGTGCACGGCATCGCCCCCACCCTGCGCTCCGAGCCCGAGGCCGCCCGGGCCCTGGGCGCCGATGTCACCCTCGTCCGACGAGATCTCACGCAATTCGCGCCTCCGGCCGACGGCGGGGTGCATGCCCTGCTCGTCGATCCCTTCGCCGACGACGCTCCTCCCGCGCCCGGCGCCGCCAGGAACGATGGCCTCCGCTGGATCGACACCGACCTCGCGGACCGGATCGAGGCCCTGCACGCGCGGGCCGGCGTCCACGTCCTGCTCTTCGGGATCGTCCGGTCCCCGCGGCGCAGCCTCGTTCCTCCCTTCGGACCCGGCGACGACGGACCCGTGGCGGGACTGCGCGTGCCGATGCTCTGGTGGGAACCGAGGGCCGACGGCCGCGGCCGCGTCGTCGACACCCCGATCGCCGCACGCGATCCGCTGGCCACGATCCTCGCACAGGAGCCGCGGCCGACGCGCGAGCGCTGGGCCACCTGGTTCAACGTGAACGGCGGCGGGGTGGTCGTCACCACCGCCGACCGCGCGCTCGTCCACCGCGGGAAGGGATCCTTCGAACTCTTCGCGCTCGACGGTGGCTCCGTCGTCGGCCCGGACCTCGCCGACGCCGAGCCGGCGACCGTCGACGGCCTGGGCACGCGGCTCGCGAAGATCCTCTTCGGCGGCCGCCCGCGGGCGTGGATCGCCGTCCGCGGCAGCGACGCCGTCGACTTCGTCGACCTGACCGTGCTCACCACCGCGCCCGTCGTGCCGTGGGCTCTCGAGGAGATCGACACCGTGCGCGACGGCCACGACCGTGTCTTCCGCGTCGACCTCGCAGCCGAACCCCGTGCGGACGGCGTGGTCGTCGATCTGCCCTGGCCTCCGGTGCCGGTGGAAGCGCGGATCAGCGGCGCGATGGCCGAGGCCTCGTGGCTCGGCCCCCTGGTCCATCTCGGAGTGCCGCGTCGCAACTGGGGACGCTCGACTCTCAGGCTCGAGCCGTGGTCACGTGCATTCTGGACGGCGAGCGCGGGAACCTGGCCCGAGACGGCCGACACCTGGTGGCGCGACGCGCCGGTCGGTCTGCACGCGGTCATGGCCGGCACCGGAGAGGTTCCGGCACCGGCCACCTGGAGCGACTAGCGCGAGCCGTCGTCGGTCTCGAGGACGTGGGCGGGCACCGGCCGCAGGTCCCAGATCAGGCCGAGCTTGCTCATGATCCACAGACCCCAGTACGTCGGGTCGTACTCGTACCAGAAGAAGCCCATGCGGGCGCTCGACGGGTAGTGGTGATGGTTGTTGTGCCATCCCTCCCCGAGCGTGATCAGCGCGAACAGCCAGTGGTTGCGGCTGTCGTCCTTCGTGGCGTAGCGGCGGGTGCCGAACTTGTGGGTGAGCGAGTTGATCGTGTAGGTGGTGTGGTAGAGCACCAACGTCGACACGAAGAAGCCCCACACCAGCATCTGCCCGCCGCTGGTCCCCAGCGACGGCGCCACACGCTCCAGCAGCACGCCCAGACCGAACATCGCCGCCCCGGCCACGATCGCCGGCAGCACGTGGAAGCGGTCGAGGAAACGCAGCTCGGGATAACGCGCGAGCTCCTTCACCTTGTGCATGGCCGTCGGCTTGAACGGACCGCTCAGCACCCATCCCACGTGGCTCCACCAGAACCCGTGCCGCACCGGCGAGTGGACGTCCTCGGGCGCGTCGCTGTGGCGGTGGTGGTCCCGATGATGGGCCGCCCACCACAGCGCGCCCTTCTGCACGGCCGTTCCACCCCAGAAGGCCATGATCGCCTGCATGACGCGTGAGGTCTTGAAGGCCCGATGCGAGAAGTAGCGGTGGTAGAAGCCCGTGATCGCGAACATGCGCACGAGCCAGAAGCCGAAGGCCGTCCAGGCCGCCACCGGGCTGAAGCCCACGACGAAGATCAGCAGCGGCGTGGCGTGCATCAGCAGGAAGGGCAGGCTGCGCATCCACTGGATGGTCTCGCGCTTGCGGCCACGGCGCAGCTGCACCCCGAAGTGCCGGAACAGGGCGATCGCGTTGCGCATGAATTCGCGACGCGATCGCGCGGGGCGGGGGGGTTCGGGCCTGGAAACGGTGCTCACGGTGGTCATCGATCGGATTCCCCCGAGCGAAAGCTTGTGGACGGTCGCGACGACGGGTCCTTTCGTCGCCGGGCCGGATACGGATGAACGCCGGGATCGAGCGGTCACGAGCGCCGGGGGAAGCGGCCGTGTCTCGGCGGGGCGTGCGGTCCTCGCCGGGGGCAGTCGAGAAGACGGGCCCTGACCGCGGTGGCGACCAGGGCCCGGGATCCCGCAAATCGTGCGCCAGAAGTTAGAAGCTCGGCGCCGGCATGTCCAGATTGTCGATCAGGAAGGCGTACCGGTCCGCCAGCTCCTCGATCACCTTCGCCGTGGGCTTGCCGGCCCCGTGTCCGGCTTTGGTCTCGATCCGGATCACTGTCGGAGCATGCCCGCGCTGCACCTCCTGCAGCCGCGCGGCGTACTTGAAGCTGTGCCCGGGGACCACGCGATCGTCGTGGTCGGCCGTGGTCACCATCACCGCCGGGTACTCCTGCGGCACCAGGTTGTGATACGGCGAGTAGGCGTGGAGCGTCTCGAACTCCTCGGGGTCGTCGCTGCTGCCGTAGTCGCTCACCCAGGCCCAGCCGATGGTGAAGCGGTGGAAGCGCAGCATGTCCATCACGCCCACCGCGGGCAGGGCCGCTCCCCACAGTTCGGGCCGCTGGTTCACGACCGCGCCCACGAGCAGCCCCCCGTTGCTGCCTCCCTGGCAGGCCAGCTTCTCCGGCCGGGTGTAGCCCCGGTCGACCAACCACTCCGCGGCCGCGACGAAGTCGTCGAACACGTTCTGCTTGTCGTGAAGCGTTCCGGCCTGGTGCCACTCCTCGCCGTACTCGCCACCGCCGCGCAGATTCGCCATGGCGAACACGCCGCCCATCTCCAGCCACACCAACCGTGACACCGCGAAGCCCGGCGTGAGCGAGATGTTGAAGCCGCCGTAGCCGTACAGCAGTGTCGGGTTGTCGCCGTCGAGCTCCAGGTCCTTGCGGTGGACCAGGAACATGGGAACCCGCGTTCCGTCCTTGCTGCGATAGAAGACCTGCTCGGTGGTGTAGTCAGCGAAGTCGAAGGCGATGTCCGGCTCGCGGAAGAGTTCGCTCCGCCCCGTGACGAAGTCGTAACGGTAGACGACCGTGGGATGGAGGAACGACGTGAACGCGTAGTAGGTCTCCGTCGCGTCGCGGCGACCACCGAATCCGCTCACGCTGCCGAGGGACGGCAACTCGACCTCCCGGACCACCGTCCCGTCGAGCTCGTGCAGCACGACCTTGTCGTAGGCGTCGTGCATGACGTTGGTCACGAGCATTTCGGCGGTCAGGCTGGCGCTCTGCAGCACGTCCTCGGACTGGGGGATCACGGTCCTCCAGTTCCGGCGGGCAGGCTCGCGCGTGTCGATGGCGATCAGTCGTCCCCGCGGCGCGTCGAGGTCGGTGCGGAAGTAGAACACCGGACCGTCGTTGCCCACGAAGGTGTAGTCGGCGTCGAAGTCCGGCAGCAGCTCGACGACCTCGGAACCCTCGGACAGTTCGCGGTAGAACACTCCGTTCTTCTGGCTCGTGCCCTTCCACACCGACAGGATCAGGTAACGGCCGTCCTCGGTGACCTCGGAACCGAAGCCCCACTCCTTCTGGTCGGGCCGCTCGTAGACGAGTTCGTCCTCGCCCTGGGGCGTACCGAGCCGGTGGAACCACACCTTCTGGTAGTAGTTGGCCTGCTCGAACTCGTCGCCCTCGGCCGGCTCGTCGTAACGACTGTAGTAGAAGCCGCTCGCGTCCGGCGCCCAGCTCGCCCCGCTGAACTTGCTCCACTCGACGATGTCGTCGAGGTCCTCGCCCGTGTCGACGTCGCGCACGTGCCAGGTGCGCCAGTCACTACCGCTCACGCTCAGCGAGTAGGCCATGTACCGGCCGTCGTCGCTGATCTCGAGTCCGCCGAGGGCAACGGTGCCGTCCTCGCTCAGCGTGTTCGGGTCGATGAGCACTCGCGGTTCGCCGCCGTCGTCCTGCACGTACAGCACGCTCTGGTTCTGCAGACCGTCGTTCCGGAACCAGAACAGACGATCGGCCACGCGCCACGGCGTGCCGTAGCGCTCGTGGTTCCACAGCTCGGTCAGACGTTCGCGCAGTGGTTCGCGGGTCGGGAGGGACTCGAGATAGCCGAAGGTGACCTGGTTCTGTGCCTCGACCCAGGCCGCGGTCTCGTCGCTGTCCTGGTCCTCGAGCCAACGGTAGGGATCGGCCACCTTCGTGCCGTGGTAGTCGTCGACGACGTCGACCTTCCGGGTCTCGGGGTACTGCATTCCACTCCCACTGGCAGGTGTCGTGATCACGGCGAACAAGAGGGCCGCGAGGACCGAGCCGCCGACCTGCCTGGCGGGCCGGATCGCGCGTTCGGGATCCATGGAGGCTCCTGTCGGGTAGAGCTTCAGGGGGCGCTCGGGCGGCCCGGCGCGACGAGGGCGAGGCGATCAGGATGGGCCGCACGCCCCTGTGGGTCAAGCCGTCCGGCGGCGCCCGTGGCCGAATCCGTGGCGCCTCGGTAGACTTCCCCGCGGACCCGGGATCGACGGTACCCGCCGTGACCGCGTTCGCGTTCCCACAACGAGAGGGTCGATCGTGTTCGTGGACCATCCATCGGTCGAGGTCAGCAACCTGGAGACGATTCCCGGCCGCACGATCGTCGCGCACTTCGGCGTGGTCACCGGCAGCACCGTGCGGGCCAAGAACTTCGGCAAGGACTTCCTGGCCGGCCTGCGCAACATCGTGGGCGGCGAACTCAAGGAGTACACCGAACTCCTGCAGGAAGCCCGCCGCGACGCGGTGATGCGCATGTGCGAGCAGGCCCAGCAGGTCGGGGCCAACGCCGTGGTGAACGTGCGCTTCGCGACGAGTGCGGTCGCCTCGGGCGCGGCCGAACTCTACGTGTACGGCACCGCGGTGAAGGTGCAGTAGGCGATGCCGACCGAGCTGGACCTGGCGCTGCGGATCGGACTGCCGATCCTGCTCGTGGCGCTGGGGTTCTTCTGGGGAAGCTTCGTCGAGCGGCGTCACTACGCGTCGATCGAGCGACGCGAGCGCGAGCGGCGGCCGATCCCGGTGACCAACGTGCGCGAGCTGGACGAGAGTCGCCGCGTGGCGCGCTCGCACCTGGTGAGCGCGAGCGTGGTGGTGTCGGTCGACGCCTTCAAGGCGATGGTCGGCGCGATCCAGGTGTTCTTCGGCGGCCGCGTGCGCGCCTACGAATCCCTGGTCGACCGCGCGCGCCGCGAGGCGATCCTGCGTCTGTTCGACGAAGCCGTCACCGCCGACACCCTGGTGAACCTGCGCGTGGAGACCTCGATGGTCGGCCAGGACGAACCCGGCGCGACGGTGACCAGCGTCGAAGCGCTCGCCTACGCCACCGCCGTGGAGTACGAATCGTGAACACGCCCTACGTTCCCTCCGACCCCGGGCCGAACCGGAACATCTCCGACGCCCCGCCGTGGCGTCTGATGGCCCTGCTGGCCGGTGCGTTCGTCGCGATCCTGGTCGTCGCGTGGTTCGTGCTGGGCTGGATCGGCGGCGCGCTGGCCACGCGCATTCCCGACGACATGGAGCGGCGTCTGGGCGATCTGATCTCGGTGGAGTCGATGCAGGGTCGGGATCCCGCGTCGCTCGCCGCGCGCGACCACCTGCAGAACATCGTCGACGCCATGGCCACCCACCTGCCCGCACGCGATCTGCGCTACCGTGTGGTCGTGGTCGACGACCCCACCGTCAACGCGGCGGCGGTCCCCGGTGGCGGGATCCTCGTGTTCCGGGGCCTGCTCGACGCCGCACGAAGCGAGAACGAGGTCGCCATGGTGCTGGGCCACGAGATCGCCCACCACCATCATCGCGATCACCTCGAACGCATGGGCCGCCAGGTCGTCGTGGGCACGGTGCTCAACGCGATCTTCGGCGGCACCACCGGTCTCGAAGAGATCAGCCGGATCGGCACCGAGGGCTTCGAACGCAAGATGGGGCGCGACGACGAGCGCACGGCCGATGCCCTCGCGCTGGACCTCCTGAGCGCCACCTACGGTCACGTGGGCGGCGCCACCGACTTCTTCGAGCGCATGACGGGCGGCGAGGGAAACGCGGCGCTCGCCTGGCTGCGCACGCACCCCATGTCGTCGGAACGCATCGAGCGGATCCGGCGTATGGCCGAGGAGCGCGGCTACCGCTTCGGCCGCACCGAGCCACTGCCCGATTTCGACGCGGAAGGCTGATCATCCGGTATGGACCTCCGCTCGCGCATCGCCGGCCACGTCTGGACGCTCTGGCCCTCGCTCCGGCAGCGCATCCTGCCGGTGTCGGCGCCCGAGTCCATTCCCTGGAGCGCGCCCGCCCGCTCGGACATCGGCGAGATCCGGCTGTCCGGGCGCTGGCGCGGCGAGCCGAGCACGGTGGCCGTGGTCGTGATCCACGGGCTGGGGGGCAGCCACGAACGTCCCTACTGCCTGCGCGCCGCCCAGGCCGTCCAGGCCCACGGCTGGAGTTCCCTGCGGCTGGCGCTGCGCGGCGCCGACGGCCGCTCGCGTGACTTCTACCACGCCGGCCTCACCGAGGACATCGACGCCACCCTGGCCTCGCCCGTCCTGGCGGACTACGAACGCATCGTGCTGCTCGGCTACTCCCTGGGTGGGCACATCGCACTGCGCTACGCATGTGGTCGTCCCGACCCCCGCGTGCGTGCGGTGGCGGCCATCTGTTCGCCGCTCGACCTCGATCGTGCCGCACACTACCTCGACCACCGCGCCTGGCCGGTGTACCGACAGCACGTGCTGCGCGGACTGTTGGCCATGTACCGCAGGATCGCGGAGAAGCGCCCGGTCCCCACACCACCGGAGGAGCTCGAGGGGATCCAGACCCTGCGTGAATGGGACTCGCTCACCGTGTGTCCGCGCTGGGACTTCGGCAGCCCCGAGGAGTACTACGCCACGCAGAGCGTCGGCCCGCTGCTGCGTTACCTGCACGTCCCTTCGTTGCTGGTGGCGAGTCGTCAGGATCCCATGCTCGCCATCGGCGACATCGAGGTCTCGTTGAACGGGGCCAATCCCCTGCTCGAGGTACGCCGGGTGAGTGCCGGTGGCCACGTGGGATTCCCCCGGGACCTCGACCTGGGCGAGGACGCACCGCGCGGACTCGAGCGGCAGGTACTGCGCTGGATGGAACGGCGACTGCGATGACCGCGCGCGAGCGGATCGTCGAGACGGTACTCGCGATCCCGCGGGGACGCGTGGCCAGCTACGGTCAGGTCGCAGCGCAGGCGGGCCTTCCCGGGCGAGCGCGGCTGGTCGGCCGTGTGCTGTCGGAGCTCGGTGCCGACAGTCACGTGCCCTGGCAGCGCGTGATCAACGCGGCAGGGCGGATCAGCTTTCCGGAAGGGACCGAGGCGCACGCGCTGCAACGAGCGTTGCTCGAGGAAGAGGGCGTGCGTTTCGAGCGAGGACGCGTGCGGGATCGGCGCGCGTGGTGGGAACCGCGAGACGATTCCTTCTGAAAAGAACGTAACCCGGGGCGTCCCCCGGGCTACGTCGACACCTATCTTGCGGTGGGCCTCTTCTGGTTCTGACTTGCCCAGGCCCACGGCGTAGAGGGTACGTGTCTGGCGAAGGAGCTGCTGAGCGGTCACGGACCGGTCGCCACCTCCGCCTCACGTTCAACAGTATCGACGGCGGGGTGTTCCCACTCAAGGGGCAATTTGTGATCTGTCGCGCCCGGAACACGCACACCGTCCTATCTTGCCGTTCCACGCACGGTTGACCGTGCCGTGCGCTTGCCCGAGAGTGGAAGGGTTGCCCACCGGCCGACCGTCCCGGAGCAGGGCGGACGTCCGGGGTCGCCCGACGCAGTCCGAACCTCCAGTCCCTGGTCGTGCGCATGAAAGACGTCCGCGAACTCGGCCCCCACCTCGCGCCACCGAGCGACCTGAACCCGAACCCCGATGCACCGCTCGACTTCCCGGATCGCGAGTGGGGCGAACTGAGCGAGTCCGACTACCACGACCTCGGTTTCCTCGGTGGGCTCGAGGTGCACCAGCAACTCGACACGGCGACCAAGCTCTTCTGCCGGTGTCCGACGGGTCACTACACCGATCACGCCGACGCCGAGGTTCTGCGCCACATGCGCCCCACGCTGAGCGAGCTGGGCGAGTACGACGGCACCGCGCTCATGGAGTTCAAGACGCGCAAGGAGATCGTCTACCTGCTCGACCGCCGCAGCGTGTGCACCTACGAGATGGACGACACGCCGCCCTTCGAGATCGACGAGCAGGCCGTGCGGATCTCGTTGGAGATCGCCGACCTCTTCGACCTCGACCCCGTCGACGAACTGCACGTCATGCGTAAGCAGTACCTCGACGGCTCGATCCCCACGGGCTTCCAGCGCACGGCGATGATCGGCCTGAACGGGCGGATCCCCTTCCGCGTTCCGGAGCTGGGCATCGATCGTTCGCTGCGCATCCGTCAGCTCTCGCTCGAGGAGGACAGCTGTCGCGAGGTGAGTGACGTCGGACACCGGATCGTCTTCCGGACCGACCGCCTGGGCATGCCGTTGACCGAAGTCGTGACCGAGCCCGAGTTCCACTCGCCGCTCGAACTGCAGGCGGGTGCGCGCCTGGTGGCGAACACCACGCGGGTGTGTCCGCGGACACGACGCGGTGGCGGGGCGGCGCGCCAGGACGTGAACGTGTCGGTGGCCGGCGGACGGCGGACCGAGATCAAGGGGGTCAGCCATCACCGCGGCCTGCCCCGTCTGGTACACAACGAGGCGTACCGACAGTTGAATCTGCTGCGCATCCGCAGCGAGTTGCAGCGAAGGGGCGTGACCCACGAAGCCCTTTCGATCCCCGATGGTGGACTCGCGTGGGACGTGTCGACGATGGCCGTCGACGCCACGAACGCTCTGCGCAAGAGCGACTTCGCCCCCCTGCGCGATGCCGTCGCCGCGGGCGGCATGGTCGCCGCCCTGCGCCTGCCCGAATTCCGCGGACTGCTCACGCACCGCACGCAGAGCGGGATCATCTTCGCCCAGGAGATCTCCGAGCGCATGCGGGTGATCGCCTGCCTCACCGGGCGCCCCTTCATGATCCACAGCGACATCGAGGGCTACGGACTGCGCGGCAGCGAATGGCAACAGCTGCGCAAGGCCCTGCGCGCGAGCAAGACCGACACGATCGTCCTCGTGTGGGGCCAGGAGCACGACGTCGACACCGCCGTCCGCGAGGCCTTCATCCGGGCGCAGGACGCGCTGGTGGGCGTGCCGGCCGAGACCCGGCAGGCACGACCCGATGGCACCACCGGCTTCGAGCGCATCCTCCCCGGTGCCGATCGCATGTATCCCGACACCGACACGCCGCCCATGCCGATCCCGCCGGCGTGGATGGAATCGATCCGGGCCCACCGTCCGCGCCGGCCGTGGGAGCGTGAGGACGCCCTGCTGGCCCTCGGACTCGATCGCCCCGCCGCACAGCGGCTCGTGGACTCGCCGTGGATCGGGCTGTTCGAGAGCCTGGACGTTCCCGAGGGTGACACGGCACGCCTCGCCGAACGGGCCATGCAGCACCGGCTGCCGCGCCTCGTGCGCGAGGACGGAGTCGACGCGCTGCCGGCGGCCGACCGCTTGCAGCCGTGGGTCGACGCCATCGCCGCCGGGCACCTGACGGCGTCGACCGTCGAGAACGCCCTCGAGCGGATCCTGGCCGACACGTCGCGTCCGGCCGAGGCGGTGCTCGAGCGCATGCGTCCCCACCCGGGCGACCAGCGTGCGCTCGACCAGCTCGTGAAGGACGTGGTCCGCGGTGTCGGGGATCTGCGCCGTCGCCACGAACCCGGCGCCGTGATGCGTTGGGCCATGGGCCGCATCATGCCGACCATGCTCGGACACGTCGATCCACGCACCGTCCGCGACCGGCTGGAGGCCGAGCTGTTCTCCGCGACCCAGACCGGATCCGACGAGTGATCCGGTCCGAGGAGGGAGCCCCCGAGTGAACGACGATCTGTACAAGGGCTACCGCCCACCCATGCGCGACGTCATGGAGCGCGAAGGCATCACCGTGTGGTGCGAGGTCCGCGCCATCACCGAGCGCGGCGTGTTCGAAGGATTGATCCTGCCGCGCAGCGAGACCAGCGACCCCGATCACCTGGTCCTCAAGCTGCCCACCGGCTACAACATCGGACTGCGCCACGACCGGATCCGTGCCCTGGAGCCGATCGGCTTCCGCGAAGCGCACTACAAGGTGCCGGAGCAGGAATTCCCCGTCGACGCGGCGAAGCCGAACGTGAAGCTCTTCGGCACCGGGGGAACGATCGCCTCGCGGCTCGACTACCGCACCGGCGCGGTCATTCCCGCCTTCACACCCGGCGAGCTCTACGGCTCGGTCCCCGAGCTGGCCGACGTCTGCAACCTGCAGACCGAGAAGCTGTTCGGCGTGTTCAGCGAGAACATGGGTCCCCAGCAGTACGTGGTGCTGGCCGAGAACGTGGGCCAGGCGATCCGCGACGGCTACCACGGCGTGGTGATCGGCCACGGAACCGACACCATGCACCACACCGCGGCCGCGCTCAGCTACATGGTGCAGAATCCGCCGGTGCCGATCGTCATGGTCGGCAGCCAGCGCAGCAGCGACCGCCCGAGCAGCGACGCCGCCCGCAACCTCATCGCGGCCACAACGGCGGCCGCCCACGGCGACATCGCCGAAGTGCTGGTGTGCATGTTCGGACCCACGAGCGATCGCTACAACCTGCTGCACCGCGGAACGCGCGTGCGCAAGATGCACAGTTCGTATCGCAGCACCTTCCGCACCCTCGGTGACATTCCGCTGGCCATGCTCGAGATCGACGAGCGAAGGATCACGCCGCTGAAGGACGACATCCGACCGCGCCGCGACGACACCGACGTCGAGGTCCACGCCGTCTTCGACGATCGCATCAGCCTGCAGTACTACTACCCCGGCATGAAGGCCGACGTGTTCGACGCTCTGATCGACGCGGGCTACCGCGGGATCGTGATCGCGGGCACCGGACTGGGCCACGTGAACCGTCAGGTCTATCCGGCCCTCGAGCGCGCCCGCGAGGCCGGCGTGCTGGTGTTCATGACCCTGCAGACGCTGTGGGGCTTCGTGCAGATGCACGTGTACGAGACCGGCCGCGAGATCCTGCAACTCGGTGTGGTCCCGCTGGCGAACATGCTGCCCGAGGCGGCCTACATCAAGCTGGGCTGGGCACTGGGCATGCACCCCGACGACCCCGAGGCAGTGAAGTCGCTCATGCGCACGCCTCTGGCCGACGAGATGACCCCCCGCGAGCCACACGACGGCTACCTTGTGTTCCAGGGCGGCGTGCCCGAGATCGAGGGCTTCATGACGGGTAGCTGGAAGTAGACCGGTTCCACGCGTACGAAGGCCCCCGCTCCGGACCGGAGCGGGGGCCTCGTCGTAACCGGATCGCCGCGAGCGACTAGAAGCGGCTCTTCAGCTCGCCGAAGCTGCTCTCGTCGTTGTCGACCGGGTTGCAGATGTCGAACAGACCCGGATTGGTCAGGTCGAGGATCAGGGTCAGCTCGGTGGCGTCGTCACCGGTCTCGAGCGAGTTCGCTCCGCCGATCACCCACTCGACCGGATCGAAGGTCGGGTTGGCGGTGTTCACCTGGCGCTGGGCGTAGCCGTCGGTGTACTCCCACACCTCGCCCGAGCCGTCGACGCCGATCACGCCGTAGACGTCGACCAGGGTGGCATCGCTGCCGTCACCGGTCGCCGCCCCTTCGAACAGGGCGATGACGTCGTCGCCATTCGTGAAGGCCCCGAGATCGAAGTTGTCGGGATCGAAGCCGTAGGTGTCGAAGAACAGACCGACACCCGGCTCGTCGCCGTTCTCGTACGAGATCACGTAGGACTCGCACGAGCCGAGCGTGCCCGACAGGACCGTCGCGGCACCGCCGCCGAGCTCGGTGCCACCGTTGTTGAAGTTGCCGATGCTGTAGTTCGACAGGTCGACCGGGTCGGTTCCGGTGTTCGTGAGCTCCACGAACTTGGGCAGTCCGCCCGGCAGGGTGGCATCGACGACTTCGCTGATGATCAGGTCGGCCTGGGCCGGCATCGCGGTGAGCGCGACCAGGCCGGCTCCCAGCACGAGTTTCCTTAGCATTGTGTCTCCTTGATCCTCCACGGTGTAGAGGCGTTCGGAAGGGCGCGAGGACAGTGGGGACCGCGCGCACGGGGGTTCGGGTCCACCGATCGTGGACGTCGCCGCCACAGTGTAACCGACGAAGGCCGCGTCCGGGACCGCGACCTTCGTCCATCGAGGGCAAGATCCGATGAAGGAGGCGAACAACGAGCGCAACCGACGTCGGCCGGGTAAGGGGGACCGATCAGACCTCGTTGGCCTCGGCCAGCATCGCGCGCATCTCCTCTTCCATGGCCTTCGCCGTGGCCTCGGGCCCGGTCAGCTTGAAGAAGACGAGTCCTTGCGGCGCTTCGACGATGGCACCGACCATGCGGTACCCCTCGAAGGCCTTCGTCCGGCCACCCGTCATGGGGCCGCCGCCCATGCTCATGTTGTAGGTGCCGTCGACCTCGACGAAGTGCACGTCGAGTCCGTTGCCCGTGGTCAGTTTGCTGCGCACCGCGACGGCTCCGGCGTCGCCGCCGTCGGGGGCCTCCATCTGCCCGACCCAGCGGGCGATGTTGCTCTCGACGTCGCCGCCCTGGTTCGGACCGAAGTAGAACACGTTCAGTTCGGCGGGTTCGGTGTCGCCCTCGACCGGGGGATGCGTGTACTGCGCCTTGCGCATGCGGCTCGGTCCGAGGTCGGTCCAGGCCTCGGCCGGCGCGAAGCGGATCCCGGCCAGCGTGACCACGCCGCCACCGGGCTGCGCGGGCGTGTCTCCCGGGTTCGCCGGCGCGACCTCCTGGGCCGACGACGAGGCACCGGCCTGCTCGTCGGACGACGTGTCACTGCCGCCGCCGCAGCCGGCGACGAGAAGGGCGCTGCACACAGCGATCGGAAGGGTTCGTAGCAGGTCCATGGGTTCTCCGCGAGGCTCGGGTCGAGGCGTCCAGGGGGCAGCGCGGCACTATAACACGCTGCCCCCGGACGGCCACGATCGAGCCCGCGCGGACTCAGGAGGTGCGCCGGCCGACCACGTGGTGGTTCTGAGCCGACGCCGAGCGGAGGGTCGCCACTCCCAGCAACTGGTCGTCCCTGCGCGTGGGGCCCTCTCCCCGGCGGGTCCACGGGAAGACCTCGCGCACGACGAGATCCAGGGTCACCGGGCACGGCCGGCCGGTCACGGTGTCGACGAACTCCTCCAGCTTGTGGCCGAGGTGCGAAGTCCGGAGCACGACTCCGGTACCGGCTTCGGTCCGCAGGACGTGGCGACCGTCCTCGAGCACGATCCGTCCGTCCAGCGCGATCGATCGGCCCTCGAGCGTGTCGACCCCGGCCTCGGCGGCGAGGTCCAGCTGGTCGAGCTTCCGGAAACCGGCCTCCCGCGCCAGGGGACCACGAACCGGCTGCTCGTCCGAGGGGGCGAGACGTGCCACCCGCTCGAGGACGAGGTCAAGCACTGGAAGCTGCAGGCGGACAACAACAACC
>CAZQHE010000019.1:14443-42623 GCA_964593155.1 uncultured bacterium | reverse complement strand
GCCTCAACCGGTTCACCTACGGTGCACTCTGGGGCAGCCGCGAAGAGGTCGGCGACCTGCTCGTGCCCGCGGCGGTGGTCGAGCCCCGGATCTGGTACAACAACATCGGGCTGACCCTGGGGTGCGCCGTGCTGGCCATCGTGCTGATGGCCGTGCTCGAGCGGTTGCTGCCGCGTCTGCGCGCGCGGCGGGCACCGCGCTCGATCGTGGTGGCCGGGGGTGTCGTGCTGGCGCTCCTGGCCCCGGTGTCGATCGTGCCCGCGCACTGGTTCGCGTCGGCTCCGTCGACGGGCGACGTCATCCTGATCTCGCTCGACGCCATGCGCCCCGATCGCATGGGGGCCTACGGCGACGACCGGGGACTGACGCCCGGGCTCGACCGACTCGCCGCCGAGGCCGTGCGCTTCGAGCGGGCCTACTGCCAGGAGCCGTGGACGCCGACCAGTCACATGAGCATGCTGACGGGGCTGTATCCCGACGCCCACGGACTGGAGTCGGGGCGAGCGCTGGCCGGCGAGATCTGGACCCTTCCCGAGCGCCTGCGCGACGAGGGCTACCGCACCGCCGGTTCGGTGTACGACGGCTCCCTGCTGGACCCGGGCTTCGGTCACGGTGCCGGTTTCGATCGCTACGAGGTGAACACCCTCGCCGCGGAGGACCGCGCCCGCCGGGCCGCGAAGTGGATCGCCGATTCGGATCGTCCGGGCTTTCTGTTCCTGCACTTCCACGATCCCCACAGCGACACCGGGGAGCTGCCCTACGAGGCGTCGCCCGAGATGCTCGAGCGCTTCGCGCCCGGTGCGGCCGCGCACTTCGACGGCTGGGCCCGACGCGTGGGAGCGAGCGAGGCCCTGCGCCAGGTGAACCGGGGAGAGCGGCCCCTCACCCCCGAGCAGCGCGAGGCGCTCCGGCGGTTGTACGACGCCGGGGTGGCCGACACCGACGCGGCGGTCGGACTGTTCCTCGATCGTCTGCGGGAAGAAGGTCGCTACGACGACGCCACCATCGTGGTCGTCGCCTCTCACGGCGTGGCGCTCGGCGAGTCCGGACACTTCACGCACGAGCTGCTGATCGAGGAGACGCTGCGGATCCCGCTGCTGATCAAGTGGCCCGGCCAGCGCGGCGCGGGGACGGTGCGGACCGACCTGGTCGAGACGGTGGACCTGGCGCCCACGCTCCTGCGGGCCGTGGGTCTCGACGAGGAAGACGTCTCGCAGGGCTACGACCTCGCCGCCGGGCAGAGCCCGCGCTCGGTGTCGTTGCACCGGAGCGGGCCCGATCATGCCGCCACCGATCGTGCGGGTTGGCGGTTGCACCATCGCTGGTCGCCGGAGCTGGGGGTCGAGCCGTCGGGGCTCCACCGGATCGGCGAGTCCTACGGGGCAGGCGAGGCGGGGCTCGAGCGTCACCCGGAGGTGCTCGCTCGATTCGTCGAGGCGCTCGCGGAGATCCACCGGGCCAACGCGCTGCTGGCCGCGCGCTTCCGGGGCGAGGACGGGACGAACTCCGCGGGCGAAGAAGTCCGGCTGCGGTCCCTCGACGACACCGATTGATGGCCTCGACGTCGGGGACCGATCACCGCACGAGGGTGAGTCGGACGGTCGCCCGCCGCCCCGCGGGTCCCCGCAGCACCGCGGTGTAGACCCCGCTGCCCACCCCCGAGCCGGTGTCGTCGTGACCGTCCCAGGTCCACTGGTGGCGGCCGGCCGGCAGGTCGGTGGCGGCGAGCGAGCGCACCCTGCGTCCGCGAGGGTCGAAGATCGTCAGCGACCAGCGGCCGGCCTCCGGGAGCGAAGCCGCGATCCGCGTCCGCGGATTGAAGGGGTTCGGGGCCGCGCTCAGATCGAAGGTGCCGGCCGCGGGCGGGCTGTCGGTGCCCGTCGCGATGGAGAAGCGGGTCACGCTCGACCTGCTCTCGGCCCCGCGGGGATCCGAGGCCACCACCGCCCAGTAGAGGGTGCCGGGCGCCAGCGCGACCGGGGGATCGGCCTCGGTCGCCGTTCCGGTGTCGAAGGCGATGGGATCGGTCAGCAGGGGGTCGGTGCCCACGAGCACGCGGTACTCGATCGGAGTGTCCGCGTTGGGATCGGTGGTCGCGGCCCATTCGAAGCGCGGGCGAGTGGTCGTGAGCACGGTGTCGGCGGCCGGCGCGATCGGGTCGGGGGCGTCGGGCGGAGCGTTGTAGACCACGCGGAAGAAGGGGCGGTTGGCCTCGGGGAGCGCGCCGCCACCGTCGACCCGCCAGAACACCTGCTGCCCCAGGCTTCCCGACAGGTCCCAGCCGTCGGCCGCGAAGCCCACGCCGAACCAACCGTCCGCTGCCAACCGATGCTCGAAGTCCTCGACCGCGACCGGACCGAGGTCGATCGCGTGGGGTCCGGCGTCGAAGTGGTCGAGCGCATAGGCGGTTCCGCTGAAGCCCCGCGCGTCCTCGTACAGGAGTCGTGCCTGCAGCGAGTTCAGCTCCGAGCGCGGGGTCTGGGTGTCGGTCATCGCGGTGATCCCGACCATTTCGTTCGGAAACAGGTTGTGTTCCTTCACGCGGAACCAGACCTCGATCCGTTCGACCTGACCCGCCTGGAAGGTGCCGGAGAGCGGCACCGCCATGACGCCGACCGTCTCCTGCGCGAGGATCCCGGACTGCGGGTCGACGTAGCCGCTCACGAGCATGTCGTAGGTCTGCGTGAGGGGATCGTAACCGTACTGGTAGCTGATCCCGTCGTAGGTGACGCGGGCCCAGGTGCCGGTGGCCATCCACTCCGAGGGATCGGCCTTGCCCGGGAGGAAGACGTTCGCGGGGAGGTCGACCCAGGTCTCGGTGCGCAGCGAGCGCGGCGACGCCGTCGGCCGTGGGTGCGCGACGGGGGCGAGGAACGGGCCGTCGCCGGTGGGCCGCGCGCGCGGCGGCGACCCGGCGGCGGCCGCGACGGTGGCGAGCGTGAGCGACAACAACAGGGCGACCGGGCGGATCACGGCGACGGTCCTCGGGCAGCGGCCCTTCCGGGCACGGTGTCTTGACGCGGATGCGTTACGAGTGTAGCACCCGAGCACGCGCCGCCGACGCGTGTCCGTGTGCCCACTTCCCCGCGGAGGCCCGAGATGGCCGACGACTCCTTCCGGTTCCTGCGGCCCTGGCACCAGTTGCTGCCCCCGGCCGGGTCCGCGGTGGTGGCCGTGGCCGGGAGCGGGGGCTGCACCACGGCGCTGCTGCGGCTGCTCCGCGTCTACCGGGATCGCGGAGCGCGCGTGCTGGTGAGCCAGACGACGCCGCATCCGGTGCCCTTCTCCCTGCGCGATCGCGTGTGTGCTCCCGAGGCCGGGACGCTGCGGGAATCCCTCGACGCCCACGGCGTGGCCTGGACCGCCGATGGCGACGGCGACCGTCCGGCGGGGCTCGATCCGGGTCGGCTGGAGGCCCTGGCCCGTGACAGCGGAGCGGAGGTGCTGCTCGTCGAGGCCCAGGCCTCGGCCGGTGTCCCGTTGCGGGCCGACCCCGAACCCGCCCCGGTGTGGCCGCACCGCCTGCAGCTGGCCCTCGTGGTCGGGAACCTCGGGGTGGTGGGGCGTCCCTACGGACCACGCACGGTGGTCGGGGTGGACGAACCGCAGCTCACCGACGAGGGCGATCCACGTCGTGTCCGGACCGACGAGGTCACGGCGGCGGTGGGTTCGGTGCTCGCGACGGTTCCGGACACCGCGCGGCCGCTTCCCTTCCTCACCGGTTTCGGGGCCTTCCGCGACATCGACGGGATGTTCGCACTGGTGCAGGAGCTGGTGGATCCACCCCGACGACCCGTGGTGTGTCTCGCCGAACTGCTCGGCGACGATCGGCGCGACGCGGCCGACGCGCGGGACCGCGAGGGCAGCGCCGAATCGATGTGGTACGACGACGAGCGCGTGTATGCCGTCTACCCCGGCTTCCTGGACGACGCGGAGTGACGGCACCGTCGCGTCGGCGGTTGTTTCCGGGGCGACGCCCGCCTATACTGCCGCGCGCCATCGCGGACCCCGCGGCGGCGACGCCCCACGACCATTCCGCCGTGACGAGTCCCGTGGCCCTCGCGTCCGCGCGGAGGTCGTCACGCGTCCATTCGTCTTCCCCGTCGCCCCGACGTGCGGCGCGACGGCCGTCGCCTTCGAACAAGGAGCGCTCTTGACCACGCCGCCGATCGACCACGACCGCCCGCTCTCCGACCTGGACTTCGTCGCCTTCGACACCGAGACCACCGGGCTCGTGGCCTCGACCGAGCGCGTGATCGAACTCTCGGGCGTGCGCTTCTCCTTCGACGGCGAGATCGATCGCTTCGAGAGCCTGATCGATCCCCAGCGGGCGATCCCGCCCGATTCCATCCGCATGCACGGGATCCAGGACGAGGACGTGCGGGGCCAGCCGCTCTTCGCCGACGCCGTGGGAGGCTTCCTCGATCTGATCGACGGCACGGTCGTGCTGGCCCACAACGCCGAGTTCGACGTCGGCTTCCTCGCCCACGAGGCGCACCGCGCAGGCAGGAAGATGCCGCGGGTTCCCGTGGTCGACACCGTGGAGATCTCGCGCGCCCTGCGCGAGGACCTGCCGAACCACAAGCTCGAGACGATCTCGAAGGCCCTGAACTGCCCGGCGCCGACCTACCACCGGGCGCTGGCCGATTCGGTCACGCTGATGAACGTGTTCCTCGGCCTCGTCGAGGGCATGGACGACCGGCCACTGCGCGAACTCTTCGCCCTGACGTCCGGTGTGCTGACCTTCGGTCCCGACGAACGGCTCTGGATGTGGTTGCCGCCCGAGATGGCACCGCTCGAGGAGGCCCTGGTCTCGGGCGGCCGCGTGAACCTGCTGTACGAGCCCGAGGGGCGTCGCAGCGAGACGCACGAGGTCACGCCCCGCGGCTGGATCCGACGGACCGGAGCCACCTTCCTGGTCGCGCGCAGCGAGCGCGACCACACCGATCGCAACTTCCGGCTCGACTGGATCACCCGGGCCCAGTACGCGCAGGCCACCCTCTTCTAGGACCGCAGGACGGATTCGATGACCAGCCCAACCGCCAACGACCTCGTGCGTGAGGTCGAGTCGTCGCTCGAGAACTACGAGCCGTCGAAGGATGTCGACGCCCGGGCCTTCCGCGAGTTGGCCCAGGCCGTGGCCAAGCGTGCCGACGAGAACTTCCTGCTGCAGGACGACGGGACACTGTGGTTGCAGCGGACCGAGCGCCTGCTGGCCTTCGGCAGCATCCGGCGCGACGAGCAGATCATGGTGGAGGTCATGGGCGGGAAGAAGAGAGGTGCTCGCGGGCACACGGTGGTGTGCACCTGCTTGCCCGACCAGCCCTTCATCATCGATTCGGTACGCCTGGCCTTTCGTCAGCTCGGACTGGACCTCTACGCCCAGGTCAACGTGGTCCTTCCCGTGGAACGCGACACGGCGGGGAAGGTCGTGCGCATGGGCGACGACGTCGGCGACGACGGTACGCTCGAGAGCTGGGCCCTGTTCGAGATCGAGGCCACGATCGACGCCAAGGCGCGGCGCTCGCTCGAGAAGGACGTCGCCGATCGCCTCGACAGCGCGCGCGCCGTCTCGCGGAACTTCCGCCGCATGCTGCGTCGGCTGAAGGACCTGGTGAACCAGGTGGAGTTCCTGAGCAGCGTAGAGCCTGCCCGGCGCGAGGAACTGGACGAGGTGCGGCACTTCCTCGAGTGGTTGAGCGAGGACCACTTCGTATTCTTCGGCATGACGACGGTCGATCTCGACGGCGAGCTCACCGGCGAAACGCTGGGTCTGTCGAGACTGCGCGAGGATCCCTTCTCGCACTCCTATCCCGACGCGATGCGCTGGTTGAAGAGCACGGCGAAGCGCGGGCCGATGATCCACATCAGCAAGACGTCGGAGGAGAGCGAGCTGCACCGCAGCGGCAAGATCGACGAGATCCTGGTGCGAACGCACAACGATCGCGGCGAGGTCACGGGAGCCGTGGCGATCCATGGTCTGTTCACCTACCGGGCGATCCAGTCGCGCGGCAGCATCGTGCCGATCCTGCGCGAGAAGCTGAACGACGTCGTGCGGCAGGAGGACGTGACGCCGGGTAGTTTCAACTACAAGGCCATCGTCAACGCCTTCAACTCGCTGCCCGTCGAGTACCTCTTCGGTGCCGAGCCCACCGACATCCGCGAGCTGATCCGCCGCACCCTGGCCGCCGATCGCGCGCGCAAGCTCGAGGTCTACCTGGCGCTGGGGTCGTCGAAGCGCACGGCCTTCGTGTTCGTGGTCATGCCACGGGCGCAGTTCAACGATGAACGGCGCGAGCGGATCCAGGACTACCTCATGGAGACCCTCGGCGCGAACTACGCCGATCACCGCGTGCTGTTGCACAGCTACGGCGTGGCGGTCGTGCACTTCTACCTGACGAGCGCGCGGCGGATGAAGGCCCCGTCGATGAAGGACATCGAGAGCGAGATCGTCGCGCTGTCGGCGACCTGGGAGGACCGCCTCCGGGACGCCCTGCTCGACACGCTGTCCCGCGACGAGGCCATGCACCTGTACGGGACCTACCACCGGGCCTTCAGTGGCCGCTACCAGCTCTCGACCGCGGCCTCGCAGGTGATCGTCGATCTGCTCAACCTCGAGGCCATCCGGGGGGGGTCGGAGCTCGAGCTGGCCCTGTACCGCGACGAAGAGGACGTCGAACAGGGCACGATGAAGCTCCGGTTGTACAGCGATCACGACCTCATGCTGTCGGACATCATGCCGATCCTCGACAACTTCGGGCTGCGCGTGGTGAACAGCTTCGCCAACCACGCGCGTCTCGACGACGGGGTCACGCTCACGCTCGAGACCTTCCGCTTCGAACTGCCCGATCCGGCCCTCGCCGACGATCCCCGGCGCCAGCAGGCCTTTCTCGACGGCCTTCGGGCGGTGTTCCGTGGGGACATGGCCAACGACGACCTGAACCGCGTGCTCGTGCCGGCCGGACTGGAGTGGCGTCAGATCGTGATCCTGCGCAGCTACCAGGGTTACGCCAAGCAGCTCGGGAACATGACGACCCCGGGGTCGGTGCACCAGATCCTGGTCAAGCACGCGCCCATCGTGCGCGGAATCGTCGAGCTGTTCGAGGCCAAGTTCGGCCCGGCCCGCAACGGGCGCGTGCCGGCGAAGCCCTCGCCACGCCGGCGCAAGGCCTGCGACGCGATGCGCGCGGAGGTGGTCGAGGCCATCGACCGCGTGGAGAGCTCCAACGAGGACCGTGTCCTGCGCATCTTCGTGAACCTCGTCGACGCGACGCTGCGTACGAGTTTCTACGCGAAGGGCCGCGAGCACCCGAGCGTGGCCCACAAGTTCGACTGCGCGCAGGTCGCGTCGATGCCCGACCGGCGGCCCTGGCGCGAGATCTACGTGCACCACTCCAACCTGGAGGGAGTCCACCTGCGGGGCGGTCGGATCGCGCGCGGTGGACTGCGCTGGAGCGACCGTCTCGACGACTTCCGCACCGAGATCCTCGGTCTGATGACCACGCAGATGGTCAAGAACGTGGTGATCGTGCCGCTGGGGGCCAAGGGTGGGTTCGTGGTGAAGCGGCTGCCGAGCGATCCCGCCGCGCGCCGAGCGGCGGCCGACGACCACTACGAGATCTTCATCCACTCGTTGCTCGATCTCACCGACAATCGGGTCGACGGCGAGATCGTTCCCCCGCCCCACGTGGTGTGCTGGGACGACCCCGATCCCTATCTGGTGGTCGCGGCCGACAAGGGCACCGCCCACCTCAGCGACCACGCGAACGCCATCAGCGAGAAGCGCGAGTTCTGGCTCAGCGACGCCTTCGCCAGCGGTGGCAGCAACGGCTACGACCACAAGGCGATCGGCATCACCGCGCGCGGAACCTGGGTCGCCGTGCGCCACCTGCTGCGCGAGGCCGGCATCAACGCCGACACCGACGAGTTCACCGTGGCCGCCATCGGCGACATGGGTGGCGACGTCTTCGGCAACGGATTGATCGAGCACCCCACGATCAGACTCCAGGCGGCCTTCAACCACCTGCACATCTTCCTCGATCCCGATCCCGACCCGAAGACGTCCTTCAAGGAACGCAAGCGGCTGTTCAAGGCGAAGAACTCCGGTTGGGACGCCTACGACAGCTCGGTCATCAGCAAGGGCGGGGGCGTCTACGATCGCTATGCCAAGCGGATTCCCCTGTCGGCGGCCGTGCGACGCATGCTCGACGTCGAGGACACGGAGATGAGCGGGTCGGAGCTGGTGCGCGCGATCCTGCGCATGCCCGTCGACCTCCTCTACAACGGCGGCATCGGGACCTACGTGAAGGCCACCCAGGAGAGCCACGCCCAGGCCGCCGATCCCGCCAACGACTCCGTGCGGATCGACGCGGCCGAGCTGCGGTGCCAGGCGGTGGGCGAGGGTGGGAACCTGGGGCTCACCCAGGCCGCGCGGATCGAGTTCGCGCGCAACGGCGGTCGCATCAACACCGACTTCATCGACAACGCCGGTGGCGTGAACATCAGTGATCACGAGGTCAACCTGAAGATCCTGTTCTCGACGCAGGTCCAGGCCGGCCGCATGTCGATGCGCAGCCGCAACCAGCTGTTGCCCGACATCGAGCCCACCGTGACCCGGGACGTACTCGAGGCCCAGGGCGACCAGGCGCGCATGCTGTCGCTCGACGAGCGCCGCAGCAGTTTCGACCTGGCCCCCTTCGACCGCGTCATGGACGAGGTCGCGCGCTACTTCGCGTTGTCGCGCCGCCAGGTGGACCTGCCGCCGGTGCGCGAGATGGACCGCCGCATGGCCGAGGGTGAGGCCCTCACGCGGCCCGAGCTCGCCACGCTCAGCAGCTTCGTGAAAATGCGTCTGTACGAGGAGCTCCTCGAGGACCCGAAGCTCGACATGGAGGGGTTGCTCCCCGCGCTGCGGAACTACTTCCCCGAGAAGGTCCGCAAACGTTTCGCCAAGGCCATCGACGAGCACTCGCTCCGCCGCGAGATCGCGCTGACCCGCCTGACGAACCGGATCGTCGACCACACCGGGGCCACCTTCTTCCACGAGATGCACGCCGACTGCGGGGCGAACTCGCGCCAGACCTTCGAGGCCTACTCCTTCCTGAGCCGCGCGGCCGACCTGTGGCGCTTCAAGGGCGACCTCTGGGGGCTCGGCTGGAAGGTCGACGTCGAGGTCCTGTACGAGGCCATGCTGATCGTCGAGCACGCCCTGCGTCTGGGCACCCGTCACCTGCTCGAGCACTGGACCGAGGCCGAGATCACCGCCGGTCTGCGCAAGACCGGACCGCACTCCCGCAAGATCCTGGGCCTGGAGTCCGACATCGAGTCGGTGCTCGACCAGGTGTCGCTGGAGCGCGTGCGCGAACGCGTGCAGCGCTTCATCGACGCCGGAATCCCGGCCGAGATGGCCACCCGACTGGCCCACGTGCGCTACCTGCCGCGGGCGCTGGTGGTGCTCGACCTGGCCGGACAGAGCAAGCGCTCGGCGAAGGCCGTGGCCGCCGACTACTTCGCCCTGGGGCGGGCCTCGCGCCTGTTCGACGTGATCCGTTGGATCGACGAGCTCCGCCCCGACGCCTACTACGACGCCCTGGCCTACCGGGCGCTGCGCCGGGAGCTCCACGAGCTGCTCAGCCGATTGGTGCTCCGCCTGCTGCCGGTGTCCGGGTCGGCGCAGAAGAAGCTCGAGAGCCTGGGACCGGGGCGCGAGGCCTTCGCCCAGCTCGAACGCATTCCGCCCGACCAACTGGGGCCGGCGGCGTTGATGGTGGTGGTGCAGGACATGAGGCAGGCCCTGGGCCTGAGCTGAACGCGGGAACTTCCGCGCTGACAGAGCGTTTCCATCATCGACCCCGCTCGCTCGGCTCCGGGGATCCCGGCCGCCGAGGGCGGCCTGGTTTGACGAATCGCGAGGCGTGACACTACCTTCCCGCGTTCGTCTTCCCCGCGGATCTGCCGAAACCGAGTTCCCGAGGATCGTCCCGATTCCGCGCGCGATCCGAATCCGGAGGTTCCGACTCGCCATGACCATCGATTTCCGCCGGATGACGGCGGCCGTGGCCCTCGTCGCCGCCACGACGTTCGCCGCCTCCCCCGCGCAGGCCCAGTGCAGTCCCAGCGAGCTGAACACGGCTCAGCAGAGCTACAGCACCGCCTACCAGTTCGTGCAGGCCAACCAGTGGGCCGAGGCGATCCCCTCGCTCGAGAAGGCCGTGGAGGCCTGCCCGGAGCACTGGGAGAGTGTCGAGCTCATGGCCCAGGCGAGGATGCGGACGAAGTCCTACACCGAGGCCGGTGACTGGTACGCCAAGCTCATCGAGGGCAAGTACGACGGCGTCCTCGCGCGCGTCGAGAACCGGATCCTGGCGCCCTACGGATTCGTGCTGCTGAAGAACCGCGACTGGCGCGAGGCCGAGAAGGTCTACGAGACGGTGCTCACGCACGATCCGGCCAACCAGGACGCACACGAGAAGCTCGTGTACGCCTACTCGAACAGCGACGACCTGCGCAACGCGATCGAGCACCTCGAGGCGCTGTACGCCATGGAGACCGGGACGAAGCAGCAGGAGATCGCCAACCGTATCGGCAAGGCCTACGAGACGCTCGGCGAGTCCGTGTCGGCCAAGCAGTGGTACGAACTCGGTGGCGGCGGCTCCACGGGCATGTTCAAGATCGCCCTCGACCACTTCAATGCGCAGGAGTGGCAGGAGGCGGCCGACGCGTTCCGCAAGTTCCTCGACAAGCGCCCCGAGAGCGCGGCGGCGTGGAAGAACCTGGGCCAGAGTCTGCAGCAGCTCGGCAGGCTGCAGGAGGCCGTCGAGGCCTACCGCGAGGCCCTCGAGCTGCAGCCCGACCGCCACGACGTGGCCAGCAGCCTGGGCTTCCTGTACTCGGATCTCAACCAGTGGAACAAGGCGGCGGAGCTGGCCGAGAACGCGCTGGCCAACTGGGGCGACGAGGTGCCCGAGAAGGACAGCATGTACTTCCTCATGGGCAAGATCCTCGAAAAGCGCGATGCGAACTACCGCGAGGCCATCCGCATGTTCGAAGAGGCCAAGGACGACCCCTACTGGGGCGAGCTGGCCGTCAAGGAAATCGATCGTCAGGAGCAGTTGATCGAGATCCGGCAGATGCAGGGCGGTCAGGGGCGCTGACCACCAGCCGGCGCATCTTCCACGAGGCGGCGGGTCCGGACGGGCCCGCCGCCTTCGTGTCGGGTCGGTGCTTGGAAACTCGGCGCTTCGCTGGTAGCTTCCCGCGGATGCGCACCGGGAATCACGATCGGATCGAACTACGCCTTCCCTCACTGCCCTGCCGGATCGGCGTGCTACCGGGGGAGAACGAGTGGACCCAACCCGTACGGGTGGAGCTGAGCGTCGAGCTGGACCTCTCGGCGGTACCGGAGGGCGGTCTGGCCGCAACCCTCGACTACGCAACCCTTCACCACTGCGTGCGCGAGCGCGTGCTGTCGCAGCGATGGGACCTGGTCGAGGCGCTCGCGGGTGCACTGCTCGACGACGCCCTGGCCGACGATCGGGTCCGCCGGGCGCACGTCATGGTGGAGAAGTGCGCGCCCCCGCTCGGGATCGGGACCGGACCGGTGCGGATCCACATGACCCGGAGCCGTGGAGAGGCGGCGTGACCTCGAGGATCGTCCACCTGGGACTGGGGAGCAATCAGGGTGATCGTGCGGCGCACCTCCGGGCCGCGGTGCGAGCGATCGCGGCCTGGCCCGAGGTCGATTCGCTGGACGTGAGCCCCGTCTACGAGACCGCGCACGTGGGCACCGAGCCGGCCCCGTCCTATCTGAACGCGTGCGTGGCCCTGCACGGTGGCCCCGCGACCGACGAGATCCTGCGGCGCGTACAGCACCTCGAGCGCGACGCGGGCCGGCCCGCCGGCGGCCACATGCGGCCGCGGCCGCTCGACGTCGACCTGCTGCTCGACGGCCCGGCCCGGAGGTCCGACTCGCGACTCACGCTGCCGCACCCCCGGTTGCGCGAGCGACGTTTCGTGCTGCAACCGTTGTACGATCTCGACCCTTCGCTCACCATACCCGGCGAATCCCGATCCCTGGCGGCGCTGCTCGAACGCGAGGACGTGGCCCGGCAACCGATCGAGCGGGTGGAGATCGAACTCGGCTCCGGGTGCGAGGACGATGCCTGAGGCGTGACTTCCCCGGTGGAGGCGACGTGGACTGTCCGTGGCGCAGCATCGCGATCGAGGGTGTGATCGGGGCCGGCAAGACCAGCCTCGCCCGCATGCTGGCCGAGGAGATCGGCGCCGACCTCGATCTGGAGGTGGTGGAGGAGAACCCCTTCCTGAGCCGCTTCTACGAGGACCGGCGCAGCCACGCCTTCGTCACCCAGATGTTCTTCCTGCTGAGCCGCTACCGGCAGCAGATGGCACGAACGCAGATCGATCTGTTCGGACCGCGCGTGGTCTCGGACTACTTGTTTGCCAAGGATCGCATCTTCGCTAACATCACGCTCGACGAGGACGAACTGCGCCTGTACGAGCGCATCGCCGACGTCCTCGACGAGAAGATCCCGCGTCCGGAAGTGGTGGTGTACCTCCAGGCCAGTACCGAGGTCCTGCTCCGGCGCATCGCGTGGCGCGGTCGGGCCTTCGAGCGGAACATGGATCCGGAGTACATCCAGACGCTGAACGAGGCCTACAACTACTTCTTCTTCCACCACACCGAGACGCCGCTGCTGGTGGTCAACACCAACGATCTGGACTTCGTCCGCAATCCTCGCCACTACGAAGACCTGCGGAACAACATCGTCGAGCCCTTCACGGGGACCCGATACTACGCCCCCTCGTGGTCGTGAGTGGACATGAGCAAGCGAACCCTCCATCACCTGAAGCAGGCCCGGAAACGCGGAGAGCACCTCGTGGTGGTCACGGCCTACGACCACGCGAGCGCGCGCATCGTCGACCGGGCGGGCGTCGACGCGATCCTCGTGGGCGACAGCCTCGGCATGGTGGTGCAGGGCCACGACAGTACGCTGCCGGTGACGCTCGACGACGTGGTGTACCACACGCGCTGTGTGACGCGGGCGCAACCCCGCGCCCACGTCGTGGCCGACCTGCCCTTCGGGACCTTCCAGCGGGGACCGGTGGCCGCCCTCGACGCGGCGATCCGGTTGGTGCAGGAAGCGGGCGCGGAGGCCGTGAAGGTGGAGGGAGCCGGCGCCCGCCTGGCGTGCATCGAGGCGATCGTCGAAGCCGACGTCCCGGTGTGGGGACACGTGGGGCTCACGCCGCAGTCGATCCACGCCTTCGGTGGTTATCGCGTCCAGGGACGGGCCGAGGACGCGGGGTTGAGGGTGTTCGAGGCCGCGCGGGCGGTGGAGCAGGCCGGTGCCTCGGTGCTCGTGCTCGAGTGCATTCCCCACGCGCTGGCGGCCGAGATCACCGCCGCCGTCTCGATCCCGACCATCGGGATCGGCGCGGGGCCGGATTGCGACGGTCAGGTGCTGGTCTTCCACGACCTGCTGGGTTTCGACGACGCCTTCCACCCGCGCTTCGTGAAGCGCTATGCCGATGCGCTTGGCGATCTCACGGGCGCGGTGCGGGCCTTCGCCGACGAGGTCCGGTCGGGAGCCTTCCCGACACTCGACCACAGCTACGAGGCGGCGGCCGAGGTCGAGGCCGACGAGGCCAAGCGTGACGACTGAGGTGGGTCGGCACCGGCCGGAGCGGCCCGCGGTGTGGAACACGGTGGCCGCGGCCCGGCGAGGGCTCGAGGGCGTGGCCCCGATCGTCCTGGTGCCCACCATGGGCGACCTGCACGAGGGGCACCTGGACCTGGTGCGAGCCGGGCTTCCCATTGGTCCGGTGGTGGTGAGCGTCTTCGTCAATCCCACCCAGTTCGCGCCGGGCGAGGACTACGAGCGTTATCCACGGCGGCTCGAGAGCGACGTCGAACGTCTGGCCGAACTCGGTGTGCACGGGGTCTTCGCGCCGGCGGTCGAGGAAATCTACCCGCCCGGGGATACGACACGGGTGGACGCCGGGCCCGTGGCCGAACCTCTCTGCGGTCGTCATCGGGAAGGTCACTTCACCGGGGTGGCCACGGTCTCCACCAAGCTCTTCGTGATCCTTCGGCCGCAGGTGGCGGTGTTCGGCGAGAAGGACGCGCAGCAGTGCATGGTGTTGCAGCGGCTGGTCACCGACCTGCGTTTCGACGTCGACCTGGCCTTCGTTCCCACCCGGCGCGAGACCGACGGCCTGGCCATGAGTAGCCGCAACCGCTACCTGCAGGGGGCGGAACGCGACACCGCGCGCGGGCTCTCCGAGGCCCTGGCGGCCGGCGGCGAAGCACTGGCCGCCGGCGAGCGGGACGTCGCGGCGGTCGAGAGGGTTGTCGGCGATCGCCTGCGCCGTCGGGGTGTCGACGTCGACTACGCCGAACTCCGTCGCGTTCCCGACCTCCGGCATCCGGCGCGCGCGGAGGGACGGATGCTGCTGGCGGTGGCGGGCCACGTCGGCCGGGCGCGTCTGATCGACAACCACTGCTACGTGATCGACGCCGACGCGGTGCGTCGTGCGCCGTTGTCCGACGACCACACCCCGGACGCGGTCGCCCGCCGTTGGGCGACGCGGGCGGACTGAACCCGAATCCCGGTCAGGAGACCCATGCAAGACCTCTACGCCGTCGTTCTCGCCGCGGGCAAGGGCACGCGCATGAAGAGCGACATCGCCAAGGTTCTCCACCCACTCGGTGGCAAGCCGCTGCTCCGCCACGTGGTCGAGGCACTGGCACCGCTCGAACCCGCGAAGACGGTCGTCGTCGTGGGCCATCAGGCCGACGACGTCGCGGCGATCAGCACGGGCCCGGGCGTGACGACGGCCCTGCAGGCCGAACAACTCGGCACCGGTCACGCCGTCGACATGGCTCGTCCCGAACTCGAGGGGCGCGACGGAGTGACCCTGGTGCTGTGCGGCGACGTGCCGCTGCTGCGCACCTCGACGATCCGCGATCTCGTCGAGACCACCCGCGCGAAGAACGCGGCGGCGACGGTGCTGACCGCCGTCGCCGAGGATCCGACGGGTTACGGCCGGATCGTGCGCGACGACGACGGTCGCGTGCGGGCCATCGTCGAGCACAAGGACGCCACCGACGAACAGCGGAAGATCCGCGAGTACAACACCGGGACCTGGTGTTTCGACAACGCCAGGCTGTGGTCGGTGCTCTCGCGCCTCGATCGCGACAACGTTCAGGGCGAGTACTACCTCACCGACGTCGTCGAGTTGTTCGTCGCCGAGGGCGAGGTCGTCGCGGCCAGCGTGTGCGAGGACGAACGCGAGGTGCAGGGCGTGAACACGGTCGACGACCTCGAGCGAGCGCGCCGCGATCGCGAGGCGATGGAGGACGGATCCGCGTGAACGCCCTGAGGATCGCGTTGCTGGTGGCTCTGGCGGGCAGCGCGCTCTCGGTGGGCTTCGCCGCGCTCCGTTCGAGCGCGCCGGCCACCCTTCCCTCGCTGCGGGTCGAGGTCCTCAACGCGTGCGGGGAGAACGGCCTCGCCCGGCGCGCCGCGCGGGAGCTCCAGGAGCTCCGGCAGGACGTCGTGGTGGTGGACACCTGGGCGGATCACGAGTTCGCAACGAGCTTCCTGATCGACCGTCGGGGCAAGCCGGCGCTCAGCCGGCGCCTGGCCGCAAGGGTGGGGCCCTGCACGGTGATCCTCGAACGGACCGACGACGCCCGCGCCGACGTGAGTCTGGTGCTCGGTCGGGATTGGGCTTCTCTGGCCCTGTTCGCGAAGGATTCCGGGCAGGACTTCGCCCGTTGACGCGGGCGCGATCGGTGCTATCGTCGCGCCGTCCGGGGTCGAGCCCGGCAGGCGCAATCGTGCGTCTCGGGATTCGACGGGCCGGTGGGTGACGGGCAGGAGGTTCTGACCTGGCGCGGAGATCAGCAGGCTTCCTGGCTCTCACCTTCTTCGTTGGTATACTGGTAGGGAGCGTTCTGGGACAGGCGGTCGGCCTGTTCGTCCCCGAGGGAAGTGTGGCCCACCAACTCTTCGTCCAGTACGAGGACTTCGGTTTCGGCCCCACGCCGATCGATCTCGTCGCCTTCGACGTCACGATCGGTCTGTCCGTGCACGTGAATCTGATGAGCGTGATCGGCATCTTCCTCGTGGCTCAGATCCTGCGCTGGATCCGATAGGATCCGTCGGCGTGGGAAGCGACCCGTCCCCGACGTGAGCCCCCGACCCGTTCTCCCGGCCCACGACCTCGGCACTTCGACGTCGGACCTCCCCCCCGGCGCGCGAAGCGGTAGGAGACGATGACGATGTTGGCAGCAATGGTGTCGCAGGTGTCGACGAACGCGGCCTCGGCCGGCTTCGCGATCATCCCGAGCTTCGGTTGGCAGGAGACCCTGCTGATCTTCGGGGTGATCCTGCTGATCTTCGGCCCGCAGAAGCTGCCGGAGATCGCCGATGCCCTCGGTCGATCGATCCGCAAGTTCAAGTCGGCCACCCGCGAGATCAAGGGCGACATCGAGAGTGATCCGACGGAGCCGCGCAAGGACGGCCCGAACCAGCGCGACTAGTCGCCACCGGCGTCCCCGCAGTCTTCCCGGATCCACAGCTCGGGACTCGTTCCTCTGCCGTCGCGCACCGCGATTCGGCCTCGTGGACGTATGTCCGACAAGGGGGAACGCTTGAATCTCCAGCAACTGATCTCGTGGTTGCGGTCGGACGAGTCGTTCGGTCGCAACGTCCGGCTGTGGCACACCGTGCCCGCGGCTCCGGCGCGCACCGTCGACTTTCCCGAGGCACTCGATCCGCGTCTGCGCGAGGCGTTGACCGCGCGCGGGATCCCCTCGCTGTACACCCACCAGGCCCGGGCGATCGAACACGCCGAGGCCGGCCGCGACGTAGTGGTGGTGACGCCCACCGCGAGCGGCAAGACGCTCTGCTACAACCTGCCGGTGCTGCAGCGCTGTCTGGGTGACCCCGAGGCACGGGCTCTCTACCTGTTCCCGACGAAGGCGCTCAGCCAGGACCAGATGAACGAACTCCACGGTCTGATCGAGGCCATGGAGGCCGACATCAAGACCTACACCTTCGACGGCGACACGCCGGCGGCGGCGCGGCGTACGATCCGCAGCAGCGGGCACGTGGTGGTCACCAACCCCGACATGCTGCACCAGGGGATCCTTCCCCACCACACGGCCTGGGTGAAGCTCTTCGAGAACCTGCGCTACGTGGTGATCGACGAGTTGCACCACTACCGGGGCGTGTTCGGCAGCCACGTGGCCAACGTGATCCGGCGGCTGCAGCGGATCTGCGCCTTCTACGGCAGCAGTCCCACCTTCATCTGCTGCAGCGCCACCATCGCCAATCCCGAGGAACACGCGGCACGTCTGCTCGGCCGGCCGGCGAAGCTGGTCGACGACAACGGGGCCCCCCGGGGCACTCGCCACCTCGTCTTCTACAACCCGCCGGTGGTCAACGCCGAACTCGGTATCCGCCGCTCGGTGATCAAAGAGGCGGTGCGCATCGCGCGTCCGTTTCTCGAGACCGGCGTGCAGGTGATCCTGTTCGGGCGCAGCCGGGTCCGGGTGGAACTCCTGCTCACCTACCTGCGACAGCAGATGGCGAAGCTCAAACGTCCGGCCGATCGGGTGCGTGCCTACCGCGGTGGATACCTGCCGAACGAACGCCGCGCGATCGAGAAGGGTCTGCGCGACGGCAAGGTCCTCGCCGTGGCCAGCACCAACGCGCTCGAGCTGGGCATCGACATCGGTCAGCTCGACGTGTGCATCATGGCCGGCTATGCCGGCACCGTGGCCAGCACCTGGCAACAGGCCGGTCGGGCGGGACGGCGGCGCAGCGAGAGCATGGCGATCCTCGTTGCGAGCAGTGCTCCCATCGACCAGTACGTGATCGAGCACCCGGAGTTCTTCCTGGAGTCCACTCCGGAGCAGGCAATCATCGATCCCGACAATCTGGCGATCCTGCTCAACCACCTGAAGTGCGCCGCCTTCGAGATCCCCTTCGCCGACGAGGAGCGCTTCGGCGACAACGACGCCACCGGCGAGATGCTGCAGTACCTGGCCGACAACCGGGTGCTGAGCCGCAGCGGCGAGAAGTGGCACTGGATGGCCGACACCTATCCGGCCGAGGACGTCTCGTTGCGCAGTGCGGTGGTGGAGAACGTGGTGATCGTCGACACCACACGGCAGCGCCAGGTGATCGGCGAGACGGATCTGCTGAGCGCGCAGCTCCTGTTGCACGACGACGCGATCTACCTCCACCAGGGCCGGCAGTATCACGTCGACCAGCTCGACTGGGAACGCAAGGAGGCCTACGTGCGCGAGGTGAAGGTCGAGTACTACACCGACGCGCAGAGCAAGAGCGAGATCCACGCCCTCGACGAGTTCGAGCGCGAGCCCGAGCGTCTGGGCGCCCGTGCGCACGGCGAGATCGGCCTGATCACCAAGGCCACCATGTTCAAGAAGATCAAGCTGGGAACGCACGAGAACCTCGGCGCCGGGCGGATCCATCTGCCCGAACTCGAGCACCACACCACCAGCTACTGGTGGCAGTTGCCGCCCGAGCTCGAGGACCGCATGCGGGTCGACGACCTGAGCCTGGGCGACGGCCTGAAGGGCCTGGCGAACCTGGTGGCGCAGGTGGCGCCGCTGTTCCTCATGGCCGATCCGGCCGACGTACGCAGCGTGCCCATGATCAAGTCGCCGATGACCGGTGGCCCCACGCTGTTCGTCTACGACACCTACCCGGGCGGGGTCGGTTTCAGTCGCAAGCTGTTCGAGCTGCACCCGATCGTGCTCGAGGCCGCGCACGAACGACTGCACTCCTGCGCCTGTGATCACGGCTGCCCGAGCTGTGTCGGCAGCGTGCTCGAGGCCGGTGACCGGGCCAAGAGCAGCACGGCCCGCCTGCTCGCCCTGGCCCGGTCCGACGAGGACCACGACCGCCGGCAGCTGATGATCGCGGGATCCTGACGTGAAGAGCCTGCGCGAACGTCTCGCCCAGTTCGACCGCCCGGCGCGATCGACGCCGGCGGTCGATCACGTCGCCGACGGCGAGCCCCTGCGCGCGTTGCTGGACGCGGGAGCCCGATGGGTCGGGGAGCCGCCCGGCGGGCACCTGCGGACCGAGGCCGGGATCGAGGGACTGGCCCCGCCCGGCGAGGCGGTGGGCACGCGGGCGTGCCGACGACTGGCCGCGGTGGAACCGCGTGGCGCGCACTGGGTGGTGCTCGACACCGAGACCACCGGTCTCGAGAGCGGGACCGGCACCATGGTCTTCCTGGTCGGTCTGCTGCACTGGTCGCCAGCAGGGGCGCGGCGCGTGCAGCTCTTCCTTCCCGAGCCGGCGGGAGAACACGGGTTGTTGTCGGCCCTGCTCGACGAGCTGGCACCGGCCGACCTGATCGTCACCTACAACGGGCGCAGCTTCGACGTACCGCGTCTGCGCACTCGCCTTCGACTGCAGCGTTTCGACACCGACGGCCTCGAACGGCCGCATCTCGACCTCGTGCACCCTGCGCGCCGGATCCTCCGCACGTGGCTCGACGGGCTGCGCCAGGCCGACCTCGAGCAGCACCTGCTCGGACTGGACCGCGACGACGACCTGCCGGGTTCGCACGCGCCCGAGGTCTACCGCACGCTCCAGGCCGACGGCCGCGACGCCGGTCTCGTGGGTGTGGTCGAACACAATGCCCGCGACGTCGACCGGCTCGCGCGGCTGGCCACGTGGTTCGCGCGCTGTGTCGGCGACGATCCGCCCCCCGAGCTGCCCGGATCGGCCCGGCTGGCCGTCGCGCGTCTGCTCGTCCACCGCGGAGAGCGCGACGAGGCCGAGGCCCACCTGGTGCGCCTCGCCGATCATCCCGACCGTCAGGTGGCGTTGTCCGCGCGCAGGATGCTCGCTCACGTCCTGCGTCGCCAGCAGCGCTTCGTCGACGCCGCGCGCGAGTGGGAGACCATCGTGGCGTCGGCCCCGATGGACGTCGACGCCCATGTCGAGTGGGCCAAGCTCTGTGAACATCGTCTGGGCGATCTGGAGCGGGCACACGAGGTCGTCCGGCGCGCGCTGCGGGTGGACATGGATCGGCGGCGGCTCGACCCGGCGGCAACGGGTGTCCGGGCCGATCTGATCCACCGTCTGCAACGGATCGAGCGACGGCGTCGCCGCGGGAGGGGGGTCGACGGTGTCGGCGCCCACTGACGATCTGACCGTCGTCCACGACCAGCGCATCCGCGCCCGGATCCGGGCGTCGTTGATCTCGCTGGTGGTGGCGATCGTGCTGTTCGGCGTGAAGTTCGCGGCCTGGCACCTGACCGGGTCGACGGCGATCCTCTCCGACGCCCTCGAGTCGATCGTGAACATCGTGGCCTCGGCCGTGGCGGCCTTCAGCGTGTGGTTCGCCTCGCGGCCGGCCGACGAGAACCATCCCTACGGTCACGGCAAGGTCGAGGACTTCTCGGCGGGGTTCGAGGGTGCGCTCATCGTGCTGGCCGCCGTCGCGATCCTCGTCACGGCCGTTCCCCGCTTCTTCGATCCGGCGGTTCTGGAGCGGATCGACTCCGGTGTGCTGCTCGTCCTGGCGGCGGCCGCGGCGAACCTCGTGCTCGGCCTGTTCCTCGTGCGCCAGGGGCGACGTCACTTCAGCCGGGCGCTGGAAGCGGACGGGCGTCACGTGCTCGCCGACGTGATCACCAGCGGCGGAGCCATCGGGGCTCTCGTGGTGGTGTCGTTGACGGGCTGGCTCTGGGTCGACCCGCTGGTCGCGTGCCTGATCGCCGGCCAGATCCTCTTCTCGGGATTCCGCCTGATCCGCGAGTCGGTGGGTCGGCTCATGGACGAGGCCGACCTGCGCGCGCTCGATCGCGTGTCCGAGCGCTTGCAGGAGAACCGGCCACCGCACTGGATCGACGTGCACGAACTGCGAGCATGGTGGGCGGGTGACGTGCTGCACGTCGACCTCCACATGGCGCTGCCACGCTACTGGAGTATCGAGCAGAGCTACGCCGAGGCGACCGCCCTCGAACAGGAGATCGGACGGGCCGAAGGGCCGCGTAGCAGCGTGGTGGTCCACGTCGATCCCTGCCGCCCGCGCATGTGTCCCGAGTGCGCGGTGGAGCACTGTCCCGTGCGGGCCGCGGAGTTCCGTGGACACCGCGTGTGGACGAAGGAGCACCTTGTCCGCCGCGTACCCCCGGAGGTTCCGGCCGACCGCGGAGACGCCGAATCATTGTGAAATCGTGACATGTGGGCCGCAGGGCCCATTCCTCGGCGGCAGGAGCGGAACCGACGTGGCTCCGGTTGGTCCGGGGTGGTACGGTCGGATCGATCGCCGGTGTCGCTCCCGATCGCGCCGTTCGATCCCTCGCCGGATCGAATCCTCCCCCGTGGGTGCCACCTCCTCGCGCAAACTTCGCCATTCAGTCCCGAGGAGTGTCCATGAAACGGGTTCCTCCCGTCCCGGCATTCGGTGTCGCGATCGTCACTCTCGCCCTCCTGTGCTCGGGCACCTTCGCCGGTGCCCAGACCCGCACGTGGTCTCCGGTCCAGCAGGGCTTCTCGCAACAGGCGCCCGATGTTCCCACCTACGCGCCGGACCGG
Organism: uncultured bacterium; assembly: GCA_964593155.1. GTDB lineage: Bacteria > Krumholzibacteriota > Krumholzibacteriia > JAJRXK01 > JAJRXK01 > JAJRXK01. Next base: position 21,009 of record CAZQHE010000019.1, on the reverse strand, counting down.
GTCCTGATCCGGCTCACCCCCGAAGCCACCCGCAGCGTCCGCAGTGCGCTCGGCCGGACCGTCGGTGACGGCATCGGCACGACGGGCGTCCTCTCCCTCGACCGGAAGTTCCGCCGCCTCGGCGTGCAGCGCATCCGGCAGGCCTACTCCATGCCGAAGCGCACGGAGAAGGCCCGCCAGCTCGGTGTGGACCGCTGGATGGTGGTCGAGACCGACGCCGACGTGGACCCCGCCGCCGTGGCCCGGGGGCTGCTCGAGAACGTCGAAGTGGAACGCGCGACCGTCGACTGGCGTGCCTTCCCGACCGCCGTGCCGAGCGATCCCATGTATCCCGACCAGTGGGGGCACGACAACACGGCGCAGATGCTCTCGTACGACTGGGCCACCAACAGCCACGAGAACGGGGAGCCCGTCGGCACGGTCGGCTTCGACGCGAACGCCGAGCTCGCCTGGGACCAGGCCCAGGGCTACGGTGCGACCGACGTCGTGATCGCCATCCTCGACAGCGGTGTCGACGTGAACCACCCCGATCTGCGTCTGGTGCCGGGCTACGACTTCGGTGACGACGACAGCGACCCCGACGACGACAGCGCCGCTCCGGGCCACGGCACCGCCTGCGCGGGCGTGGCGGCCGCGATCGCGAACAACGGGCTGGGGGTCGCGGGGATCGCCGGTGGCTCGAGCGTCATGCCGGTGAAGGTGGCCGACAGCAGCGGCGCGATGTACTTCTCGTACATCCAGAATGCCCTGTACTGGGCGGCCGACAACGGCGCCGACGTCATCAGCATGAGCCTGGGGGCGGCGATCAGCAGTGATCCGGCCACGGACACCGCGCTGCAGTACGCGCACGACGCGGGTTCGCTCGTCCTGGCCGCCACGGGCAACGAGAACGCCAGTACCATCAGCTACCCCGCGATCCACGACGTCGTGATCGGCGTCGGCGCGGCGTCACCGTGTGGCGATCGCAAGCGCAGCAGCAGCAGCCGTCTCGAGGTCAACTCGGGTGTGAACACCGATCCCAACGGCTACACCTGCGACGGCGAGCGCTGGTGGGGGTCGAACTACGGTTCGACGACCCCCGACGACCGCGGTGCGGTCGACGTCCTCGCCCCGACGATCCTGCCCACGACCGACATCAGCGGCTCGGGCGGTTACGACGCCGGCGACTACGACATGTGGTTCAACGGCACGTCGGCCGCGACGCCCTACGCGGCGGGCGTGGCCGCGCTGGTGCTCTCGGCCGATCCGACGAAGACGCCGCTGCAGGTGCGCGACGCGCTCACGAGCACGGCGGAGGACGTGGTGAACGTCGAGTCGGTCACGGGGTGGGACCGCTACTCGGGCTACGGCATGGTCGACGCGGCCGCCGCCGTGGGTGCGGGCTCGCAGCCGGTCGCGCCGGTCGCCGCCTTCTCGTCGGACACGACGAGCGGGACCGCGCCGCTCACGGTGAACTTCACCGACCAGTCCTCCGGTTCGCCCACGAGCTGGAGCTGGGACTTCGGCGACGGCAACGTCTCCACGGCCCAGAACCCGTCGCACACCTACGAGGTCGTCGGGACGTACACCGTGTCGCTGACCGTGAGCAACGACGTCGGTAGTGACACCGTGACGCAGACCGACTACGTGACCGTGTCCGAGCCCGGCTCGGCCGCCGTCGCCACCGCTCTGGAGGACCTTCCGGTGCTGGGTACGGTGAGCGGCAGCTACCTCGACACCCACGCCGCCGACGGCGTGTCCGAGGTGATCACCGAGACGCTCAGCGACAATCATCCGCGCAAGGTGACGAGCTGGGCCGAGCACCAGTGGCGCTTCGACCTGCCGGTGGGCGATCAGGTCACGCTGACCGCGCGAGCCTCGCGTTCGTCGGGCGACGACGACTTCGACTTCGCCTGGTCGACGGACGGTGCGACGTGGAACACCGCGTTCACCGTGGCCAGCGCCACTGCGAGCGACTACAGCGCGTCGTTGCCAACCGGTACGAGCGGTACGGTCTACGTGCGGGTCGTCGACACCGACCGCAGCTGGGATCGCACCAGCCTCGACGCCGTCCGCGTCGACGCCCTGGTCTTCGAGATCGGTGGCAGCACGCCCACGGCGCCGGTCGCGGCGTTCGGCGGGACGCCGACCTCGGGGACCGTGCCGTTGACGGTGCAGTTCACCGACGAGAGCACGGGGGTGCCCACGAGCTGGAGCTGGGACTTCGGGGACGGGACCACCGCGACCGAGGCCAGCCCGAGCCACACCTACCAGGCCGTCGGGACCTACACCGTGTCGCTCACGGTGAGCAACGACGTCGGCAGTGACTCGATCACGAAGACCGACTACGTCACGGTGTCCGACGCTCCGGTGGGCGGCACGCTGTCGGTGGCGTCGATCGCGGTCACGCGCAAGGTGGCCGGCCCGAACAATGCCGGCCAGGCCACGGTCGTGATCCAGGATTCCGGTGGCGCACCGGTTGCCGACGCCACGGTGACGGGCGTGTTCACCGGACCGGTGGGTGGCACGTTCAGCGGCCTCACGCAGTCCGACGGCTCGGTCTTCTTCGAGACGGCCAAGACGAAGAGCGCGTCGGGCGAGTGGTGCTTCGAGGTGACCGAGGTCACGCACGCGAGCCTCACCTACGACGCCTCGGCGAACGCCGTCACGCAGGCGTGCGAGAGTGGGAACGTGTTCGCGGCCGACGTCGCCCTTGCGACGCGGGAGCTGCGCGCCGTGCCGAACCCCTTCAACCCGGCGACCGAGATCAGCTTCTCGCTGGATCGGGTCGGGCGGGTTCGACTCGACGTGTTCGATCCGCGCGGGCGCCGCGTGTCCACCCTGATCGACCAGGTGATGGCGGCCGGGCAGCGGAGTCTGACCTGGCAGCCGGACCAGCTGTCGAGTGGTGTGTACTTCCTGCGGCTGGTCACCGAGGAAGGCACGCAGATCCGTCGTGCGGTGCTCCTGAAGTAGGCGCCGCGGGCAGAGCCCTCGCGACCCGGGGCCCGGTCGTCGGCGGACGGCCGGGCCTTCTCGTGCCCATCGGGTACTGTCGACTCGGCAGGATCGCCGACGAGAACGGCCGCCCCCGTCCGGGAGCGGCCGTCGTCATCGGATGCGGCGGAGCGTCTACAACAGCTCGGCACGGCGATCGACGATCTCCGCCGCTTCACGCTGTTCCTCGATCCACTGCTGCAGCAGCACGCGCTGTCGGGTGAACATCACCTGACGGGCGAGCTGTGGACGCATCGACGCGAACTCCTGCTCGTCGAACTCGCTCTTGTGGAGAAGCTCGAGCGCGTAGACGCCGCGCTGCGTGCGGACGTCCTCCTCGAAGTCGCCGACGTCCATGGCCAGGGCGACGCGCGCGAAGGGCGTGGCGAAGCCGATGTCCTGGATGTTCTGGCGCAGCGTGAAGGTGTCGGTGACGGCGTGCTGCAGGAGCTCGTCGCCCGCAGCGAGGGCTTCGAGATCGCCATCGGCGCCCGCGAGGGCTTCGCGCAGGTGCTGGCTCGCGATCTCGGCACGGCGATCGGTCAGCACGGCACTGTCGACCAGGCTGCGGACGTCCTCGAGCGGGCGGTGCCCGGCCGGGAACTTCTCGGCCACGGTGAAGAAGTACAGGGCGTCCTCGGTCTCGAACATCGGCGAGAGCGCGCCCGCGTCGTTCGAGAAGGCGAAGCGCGACGCCGGTAGCGAATTGCGCACGCCGGGGATGTTGAAGCCCTCCTGGAAGGGCGCCGTCTCCACGATCTCCACGCCGAGTTGCTCGGCCGCGGCGGCCAGACCGGCGGTACGCGCGGTCTGCTGGGCGGTGTCGACCTGCTCGCGCAGCTCGTCGACGGTGTTGGTCGAAGGGGCCAGCTTCAGCAGCAGGTGGCGGGCGCGCATCTCCTCGCGCTCGCCGGCGTCGTTCAGCCGCTCGTCGGTGCACTCGATGATGTGGTAGCCGAACTGGGTCTTGACCGGCTCGCTGACGTCACCCACGGCCAGGTCGAAGGCGGCCTCGGTGAAGGGCTCGGTCATGCGATTCCGGTCGAAGAAGCCGAGGTCGCCACCGACGTCCGCGCTGGTGTCCTCGCTGTAGGTGCGTGCGGCCTCTTCGAAGGTCAGGCGGCCCGAGACGATGTCGTTGCGGATCTCCTCGAGGATCGACAGGATCTCCTGCTCGTCCTCCTCGCTCGCGACCTTCTCCACCTTCACCAGGTTGACCGAGGTCCGGGCCGGCTGCTTGTAGTCGCCGAGGTTGGCCTCGTACCACTCCCGGGCCTCGGCGTCGGAAACGGTCTCGTCCTCGAGCTGGATGTCGCTGAAGCGCACGCCGACGTACTCGGCGACCATGCGCGTGTTCTGCTCGCGATAGGCCTGACGCAGTTCCTGCTCGCCGACCACGGCCGAGGCCATGATCCGCTGCTGCAGCTTCTGCATGGGAATGGTCTGACGCAGCGATTCGCGGACCCGGTTCCAGTTCACCGAGGGGTTGTCGAGGTCCTCGTAGTACTGGTCGATGTCGTCGTACTGGGCGAGCAGGGCGGGCGGGGGATTGTTGCGCAGCATGTCGGTGATCTCGGCGTCGGTCACGCTCAGCCCACGGCGTTCGGCCTCGGCCTCGAGCAGGACCTCGTCGATCAGCTCCGAGTACGCGCGGTCGCGGGCCCGCAGACGGTCGCTCTCGGTGATCTCGCTCGACGCACCCTGCTGCGCACTCATCGACGACAGGATCGACTGCGCGCGGCGTTCCCACTCCATGGCGCCGATCTCGGTGCCGTCGACCGTGGCGACGACGGTGGAGTCGCCGGTCTGTTGCGGCGCGTTCCAGTCGCCGATGCCCCACGCCAGGAACGTGAAGCCGATGAAGGTCACGATGATCACCCAGAAGACCACCTTGACCCGCTCGCGCAAGACTTGCATCATGCCGCATCACCTTCCAGAGCAGCCCCGCGGACTGCCGGTGTCATGATTCGGGGAATCCGAGAATCCACTGCGGACGCGCAGGGTCCGACGGCGAGTCCCGACCGTCCGAAGGTGCGTCGGCCGACTCGCGGGCAGAACCGAAACGGTACCATGCGCCGTGCGCACCGGCAAGACGGCCGAACCCTCGGCGGGCTGGTGTTGCTCGCCCTGCTGCTCCTCCCGTCCACCGTGTTCTCCGGAGATGGGAACACCCCGTGGCCCTGGCCGGTTCCCGTCGACCCGCCGCAGATCACCGCCACGTTCATGGAGTCGCGGTCGGGCGGGTACCACACCGGCCTCGACATCCGGACCGGCGGGCGCACGGGGATGCCCGTCCGCACTCCGCTCGCGGGCGACGTGACTCGTGTCCGTACTTCCCCGCAGGGCTACGGAAAGGCCCTGTACCTCGACGTCGGCGGGGGCAGGACGCTCGTCTTCGCCCACCTCGCGGCCTTCGCCGATCCGGTGCAGGAGCTCGTCACCGCGCGTCAGGCCCGTTCGCGCCGGTACGAGCAGGACATCCACCTCGAGGCCGGGGTGCTGCGGTTCGGCACGGGGGACGTGGTCGCTCTCTCCGGGGACACGGGGACGGGGGCGCCGCACCTGCACCTGGAGGTCCGCGAGGGCTCGGTGCCGATCAATCCGATCGACTTCTTCGACGTTCCCGACCGGGTCGACCCGCGGATCACGGGGCTGCGGATCCTTCCCCTGACGCCGGGAGCCCGCGTGGCCGGGCGACTCGGCACGGCGGTGGCCGCTCCCGGTGACACGGTGGCCGTGCGGGGCACGGTCGGCCTGCAGGTCGCGGTCGAGGAGGGAACGGGTCTCAACGGTTTCCGCTTGATGCCGCGTCGGATCGAGGCCCGGTTCGACGACGGCCGGCGCTACCGCGTGGCCCAGGACCGGATCCGCTTCCGCGATCGCTGGCAGAGAGGGCTGGAGGTCGTGTCCGGTGACGACGGCACTCGCTGGCTCAACCTCTTCGCGCGGCCCGACCTCACCCACCGCTCCGGCGCGGAGTCGGGTCGGATCCGTGTCTTCGAGCGGGCGTTTCCGGTGACCGTGGTCGTCCAGGACCATGCCGGCCGCAGCTCCGAGGTGCGACTGGTGTTGCGTCCCGACGCGCCGGCGCCCGGCGTGGCACCTCCCTTCGACGTCCCTGTCGGCGACGAGGCGTGGGTGGTGCCCACGCCCGCCGGAATCGCCCTCGGCCTGCGTCCCGACCCGGCGTGGTCGACGCCGACCTTCGTGCGGCGCCGCGCCGACGGACGCACACGATCGGACGTGCTCTCGTCGTTCCACGGCACCGAGCGGGAGTGGTGGTGGACGATTCCCCCGCGCGAAGCGCTGATCTCGGGAGACCTCGTGCTCCGGCGGGGACGGCGCGAGCGGGTGCTGCGATCGATCGTCACGGTCGACACCGGGAAGTCCACGCCCACCGTACCGACCTTCGTGGAGTTCCTCGGTGGCCGCGTCCGGGCCCTCGTACCGCAGGCCGAGGAGATGTCGACCGACACCGTCCTCTGGATCGACCCCGTCGCGGCCGACGCGCCCGCCGAGCACGACGGCACGGGCACGGCCTTCGCGGTGGTGGCCCCGGGAGCGACCTTCCGGCGCGGGATCGAGGTGAG
>CAZQHE010000019.1:0-14433 GCA_964593155.1 uncultured bacterium | reverse complement strand
CGAGTTGAGCGTCGACGTCTACGGTGATCCCGCCGAGTTCACGCTCGCCGGGCGGGATCGACGGGGTCGGTGGTCGCCGGAATCCGGAGTGGAGCCCGACCCCGGGCGCGACGGTGCGATCCGCACGCGTCTGGTGGACACGGGGGTGTACCGCGTAATCCGTGACGTGACGCCGCCTGCGGTGGGACCGTTCCGCGTCGACGGACGCCGTGTCCGCGGGCGGGTCTCGCTCGTGGCCCGGCCCCGCGTCGACCACGGGGTCACCCGCCCGCGCTGGCCGGCCGTGGTGCTCGACCTCGCCGACCGAGCGAGCGGCATCGATCCCGACGGCGTGCGCGTCGCGCTCGACGGCGAGCGCTACCCCGCGCGACCCGAGCTGGAGGACGACCACGTGTGGATCGAGTGGGACGTCGACCCCGGGCCGGGGGTGCACGAGGTGGTCGTCGAGGTCACCGATCGGCTGGGCAACCGCGCGACCACGGCGCTGACCGTCGAACTCGTGGACTAGGAGCCCGTTCGCGGCCCGACACGTGAAGCGGCTTGTCCACCGAGCCGAGCTGGCATAGGGTGCGCCCGACGACGCCGAGCCCGTGCGAATCGCGTGCGGGGTCCACGAACTCGTTCTGTGACAATGATTTCGACGGCTCCGTTCATCCACCTCCACAACCACAGCAGCTTCAGCCTGCTGCGCTCGGTGCTGCGTGTGCCGGAGCTCGTCCGCTTCGCGGCCGAGCACGACATGCCCGCGATCGCGCTGACCGACCGGGGCAATCTGTTCGGCGCGGTGGAGTTCTACGAGGCGGCGAAGAACGCGGGTGTGAAGCCGATCTTCGGGATGGAGGTCTCGGTCGTCCGCGATCGTCGGGCCGAGGATCCGGCGAAGCGGGGTCCCGCGCACTCGCTCGTCCTGCTGGCCGCCGACGAGAACGGGTGGAACCACCTCATGAAGCTGTCGTCGCTCGGATGGCGCGAGGGCCTGCACGACGGTGCCCCGCACGTCGACGACGAACTCCTCGCGGACCACGCCAGGGGTATCCTGGCCCTGAGCGGTGGGGGCGACGGGGTCGTGACCGCACCGCTCCGCGACGGCGACCTCGACACGGCGGCGCGCGTGGCCGGCCGCTACCGCGAGATCTTCGGGCCCGACTCCTTCTTCGTGGAGATCCAGGACCACGGACTGGACTGGGAGGAGCGTGTCCGCGCGCTGGCGTCGGAACTGGGCCGGCGCGAGGGACACCGCCTGGTCGCCACCAACCACGCCCACGCCGTCCGGCGCGAACAGGCGAACGCACTCGACGTGCTGTGGGCCATTCGCAACGGCACGACCATCGACGACCTCGACCGCGTCCGTCTGGAGTCGCCCGAGTACCACCTGAAGGCTTCGGACACGATGCGCGAGCTCTTCGAGGCCTATCCGGATGCGGTGGCGAACACGGTGGAGATCGCCGAGCGCTGCGACGTCGACATCGGCACCGACGAGTACCACCTACCCGAGTTCCCGATTCCCGACGAGTTCCCCGAGCCCATCGACTATCTCGCCCGACTGTCGCGGGAAGGGGCCGTCGAACGTTACGGCGAACGCACACCGGAGATCGACGCGCGTCTCGACCACGAACTCGGCGTGATCCGCTCCATGGGATTCGCCGGCTACTTCCTCATCACCAGCGACTTCGTGCGGGCCGCTCGCGAACGGGGGATCCCGGTGGGGCCGGGCCGCGGCTCGGCCGCCGGCTCGCTCGTGTGCTACTGCATCGGGATCACCGACGTCGATCCCCTGCAGCACGACCTGCTCTTCGAGCGCTTCCTGAATCCCGAGCGCGTGTCGATGCCCGACATCGACATCGACTTCTGCTTCGAGCAGCGCGAGAAGGTCATCGACTACGTGGTCGAGACCTACGGCAAGGAATCGGTCTGCCAGATCATCACCTTCGGCAAGATCCTCGCGCGCGGTGCGATCAAGGACGTGGGCCGCGCCATGGGCCTGGGCTACGGCGAGACCGATCGGATCGCGAAGATGATCCCCGACGAGCTGGGGATCACGCTCGCCGGCGCCCTGGAGAAGAGCGAGGAGCTGCGCAACCTGCGCGAGGAGGACCCGCGCTACGACCGGTTGATCCACACCTGCCTGGAGCTGGAGGGCACCTACCGCCACACCTCGATCCACGCTGCCGGTGTGCTGATCGCCCCGGGCGATCTCGTCGACTACATGCCCCTGCACAAGACGACGAAGGACGAAGTCACCACGCAGTGGGACATGGTCAAGGTCGAGGAGATGGGCTTCCTGAAGATGGACTTCCTCGGCCTTCGCACACTGACGGTGATCGACAAGGCCCTGAAGTTCCTGCCCGGACTCGGCGGCCCGTCGATGTCCGACCGGGAGATCCCGCTCGACGACCCGGCCGTGTACGAGATGCTCGGCCGCGGCGAGACCGTCGGCGTGTTCCAGCTCGAGTCGAGCGGCATGCAGGAGATCCTGCGCAAGCTCAAGCCCTCGGGCTTCGACGACGTCACGGCCGTCAACGCGCTCTACCGTCCCGGACCGCTGGGCACGGGCATGGTCGACGACTTCATCGACCGCAAGCACGGCCGCAAGAGGATCGAGTACGAGCACGAGATCCTCGAGCCGATCCTCGAGCCCACCTACGGCGTGATCCTGTACCAGGAGCAGGTCATGCGCATCGCGGGCGACATGGCGGGCTACTCGCTCGGCCAGGCCGACCAGCTGCGGCGCGCCATGGGTAAGAAGAAGATCGAGGTCATGGCCGAGCAGAAGGTCGTCTTCGTCGAGGGCGCGGCGGAGAAGGGGGTGCAGAAGGAGACGGCCGAGCACGTCTTCGACCTCATGGCCTACTTCGCCGGCTATGGCTTCAACAAGAGCCACAGCGCGGCCTACGCCGTGCTCGCCGTGCAGACGGCATGGCTGAAGGTCCACTGGCCCGCGGCCTTCATGGCCTCGACCATGACCAGTGAGATGGGCACGACCGAACGCGTGGTGACCCTGGCCGACGAGTGCCGGCGCATGGGACTGACCGTCCATCCGCCCGACGTGAACACCTGCACCGCCGACTTCCGCCCGTCGAGCGACGGCGTGCGCTACGGTCTGGGGGCGATCAAGAACGTGGGCCTCGGAGCCATCGAGGCGATCGTCGAGGCCCGCGAGCGGCTCGGGCGCGATTTCAAGGACCTCTACGAGTTCTGCGACGAGGTCGATCCCGGGCGGTTGAACCGGCGCATGATCGAGGCGCTGATCCTGGCCGGTGCGCTCGACACCCTGCCCGGCCGGCGCGAGCAGAAGGTCGCCGCCCTCGACCTGGCCCTGGCTCGCGCCCAGCGCCGTGCGCGGGACCGGGACCGCGGTCAGACCAGCCTGTTCGGTGGCGACGGAGACGACGCCGGCCTCGACGAGGCCACGGGAGTCCTGCCCGACGTCGAGCCGTGGACGCTGCGCGAGACCCTGGCCAGGGAACGTGAGCTCATCGGCATGTACCTGAGCGCACATCCGCTCGACGAGGAGCGACAGCTGCTCGATCTGTTGCAGCCCTTCCCGCTGGGCGACATGGGGGCCCTCGAGCCCGACCGCATGGTCGCCTGCGTCGGGGTGGTGACGTTCCGCCGAGTGGTGACCTCGCGCAAGACGGGACGCCTGATCGCCTTCGTGGGGATGGAGGACCTGAGCGGTCGGGCCGAGACGGTGGTCTTCTCCGACAGCTACGAGACGCACCGCCAGCGGATCGCCAGCGACGAGCCGCTGGTGTTCGTGCTGCGCACGTCGCGGCGCGAGGGCGAGGACTCCAACCGCATCGGCCTGGAGGACCTGCTCACGCTCGACGAGGCCCTCGCCCGGTTGGTGCGCTCGATCACGCTGCGGGTCGACGCCGACGTCGACGCTGCCCGGGTGGAGCGTGTCCTCGGAGCGGTGGCCGCTGCGCCGGGGGACACGCCGATCACCCTGAGTGTCCGCGACACCGCGTCGGACACCATCGAGGTCCGCGCGGGACGTGGAGTCACGCCCGGGACCGCCCTCCTGCACGCGCTGGTCGACGCCCTGGGTGAGTCGGCGGTCGCACTCGAGGTGATGCCGGCGGCGCGCCTGGTCCCGGACCGCCCGCGCATGCGCCGGCGTCCGGAGACCGCCGCCACCACCGCCGCGTGAGCCGGTCCCTGCCCGGACATTCGGGTGGGCGAGCGGCCGCGCCTGCGCTAGTTTCGGGATTCGCCCGCCGGGTTCGTTCCGAAGGACCCCACCCACGGCCCGGTGAGCCCAGACCCCGCGAGGTGCGACCATGGGTGACCCCAAGCGCGCGAGCGTCACGCTCGACTTCGAGAAGCCGATCGTCGAGCTCGAGGAGAAGATCCTCGAGCTGCAGCAGTCGGCCCAGAACAGCGATCTCGACGTCAGCGACGAGGTCGCCAAGCTCCGGGCCCGGGTGGAGAAGCTGGGCAAGGAGATCTTCAGCTCGCTCGAGCCCTGGCAGCGGGTCCAGCTGGCCCGCCATCCGCGGCGGCCGACGACGCTCGACTACATCGAGCGGATCTTCGAGGATTACAAGGAGCTCCACGGCGACCGCGCCTACGCGGACGATCCGGCCATCGTGGGGGGCATGGCGCGCCTGGGCGACCGCCACGTCATGCTGATCGGCCACCAGAAGGGCCGCGACACCAAGAGCAACATCCGTCGGAACTTCGGGATGCCCCATCCCGAGGGCTACCGCAAGGCCCTGCGGCTCATGAGACTTGCCGCCAAATTCGGACGACCGGTCATCACTTTCGTGGACACTCCGGGGGCCTATCCGGGGGTCGGGGCCGAGGAGCGCGGCCAGGCCGAGGCGATCGCCCACAATCTCCTGGAGATGGCCGGTCTGCCGGTCCCGATCCTGGTCTTCGTCACCGGCGAGGGCGGCAGCGGGGGCGCGCTGGCCATCGCCGTGGGCGACCGCGTGACGATGCTCGAGAACAGCATCTACTCGGTGATCAGCCCCGAGGGGTGCGCTGCGATCCTCTGGAAGGACCAGTCGAAGGCGAACCAGGCCGCCGCGGCCATGCGGATCACGGCCGAGGACGTCAGTGGCTTCGGGGTGGTCGACCGGGTGCTGAACGAGCCCGTCGGCGGCGCCCACCGGGACCCCGACGGCATGGCGGCGATGCTCCGCGACGCCCTGCTCCAGGATCTCGAAGCGCTCGAAAGTGTTGATACACAACAACTTCTGGACGATCGTCTGCAGAAGTACCTGAACATGGGCGTGTTCCATCAGGAGTGATCGGCGCACCGGGGTCGTCGGTGGCGCCAAGTCCCTGATTCGAATACGCTTGGCCGGCTCTTCCCCGGATCGCCGGGGGCGGCGGTCGTCCCGTCGGACGGCTGGCCGGCCGACAGGCCCGAAACCTGCAAACCCTGCCGGGGCCTGGTGACTCCTTTCCCGTCGAGGTGGATCGTGATCAGCAACGAACTCGTCGAGATCCTGGTGTGTCCGGAGGACCACACGCCCGTTCATCGTGCCGAACAGGAGCTCCTCGACCGTCTGAACGAGAGCATCCGCAAGGGTGAGCTGAAGACCCGCGAGGGCGAGCTGGTGCTCGATCTCCTCGAGGAGGGTCTGATCCGCGAGGACGGCAACGTGCTCTACCCCGTCCGCGAGGGAATCCCCATCATGTTGGTGAGCGAGTCGATCTCGCTGGCCGAGGAGGACGCGGGCGCCGAGGCATGAGCTCGTGTCCCTCCGGGCCCCGGCCCTTCCGGCTCCTTCCGCTCGATCCGTGCGTTCCGAACCCCCGAGGCAGACCTCGATGACCGACCGCGCCCGGAGACGACCCTCGTCGATCTGGCTCACCGTCTTGCTGTCGGTGGTGCTGGCGTCGTCCGCGCGGGCCGTGGGGTACCAGTGTGTCGACGCGGACTTCACGGTGGTGCAGTCGGACCTCGACCGGACCGTGGCCCTCCTCGAGTTCGGACCGCCCGACGCGCGGGTCCCCGAGACCTTTGCCGTGGCCCTGCCGACGGGCGAGCGACCCGAGATCTGGTTCGTCGAGATCGACGGACAGCCGATCGAGCCCTACCAGGACGTCTCCGGGGTGGCGACCTTCAACCCGCCGCAGCGGGCCCGTGATCTGTGGATCTGGGACTTCCGTGCCCGCGCCGCCTCCGCGAAGGTGCGGGAGACCCTCGGCCGACCCGAGGCTCTGTCGGTCCTCGTGGAGTTCCGTCATCCGGCCCCGGCCGCGATGCATGCGCGGCTCACCGAGCGCCGGGCCCTCTCGCGCGGGATCGGCGCCGATCTCGACCTCGATCGCGACCCGCTCGAGGGCGCCCTCGCGGCCAGCGTCCAGAACGCCAGGGTCGCCCGCGACATGCTGCTCGCCGCGGAACGTCGGGTGCTCGAGGGACCCATCGACGACGTCTTCGCGCGATCGACGCGCTGGTTGCGCATCGAACTCGCCGAGGGCGGCTTCCACCGGATCGACTACGGAGCCCTGCGCTCGGCTCTGGGCGACGACGTCGACCTGATCGATCCGGCGTCGATCCGGCTCTTCGGCGCGCGTCACCGCACGCAGCCCGAACGGCCCGAGGACCCCACCGGCAGCTGGACCGCCGGCGCCCCCCTGCGCGAACGGGCGATCCTGGTGCAGGCGAGCGGAGAGACCTTCGGACCCAGCGACGAGATCATCGCCTATCTTCCCGGCCGTTCCGGGTGGTCCGACGAGTTCGACCCCGATGCCGGCTTGCTCGACCAGGACGAGTTGATCACCGCCGACCGCATCGCCTACTGGCTGACGTGGGACGAGGCCGGTGGGATTCCCGGTGACTTCGAGGGTGCTCCGCGGCGCATGGGTCGCGAAGTCGTGACCCCGGTCACCGCCGACCGGACGTTGACCGACGCGCGCATCCGGTCGCACTTCGAGGAGAACCGCTTCGAGTCGTTCGGACTGGCGCGCGACGACTGGTCGTGGCGCGAGCGCATCCAGCCCGGCGAGTCGACGACCTTCGACTTCACCCTGTCCGACGTGGTGGCCGACAGCGTCGCCTGGTTGAAGACCCGTCCGATCGCCAGTCGCGCGGGAGGATCGGAGAACGACTTCGCGGCCGAGTACTTCCTCAACGGCGCGTCTCTCGGCGGCGTGCGTGCGTGGAACTACACGACGCAGTCCGACCAGACGGGGCGCAACATCCCCGTGTACCGCTTCGGTTCGATTCCGCTGCGGTCGGGTTCGAACAGCCTGAGGGTGACGAACCGCACCGAGACCCCGACGCCCCGGCTGGTGGTCGACTCGTTCACCCTGCACTGGCGCCGCGCCCTCGAGCTGGGGGCCGATGCACTGCGGTGGTACGTCCCCGCCACCGAGGCGCGGACCGAGACCTGGCGCTACGTCGTGACCGACGACCAGGGACGGTTGGGAACGGCCCTCCTCTTCGATCGGACCGATCCCTGGAGCCCCCGTCGTCTGGCGGGCCCGGCGATCGAGTCCGACGGCTCACGGCTCGAGTTCGAGGTCGACGTCGACGAGGCGGTGGAGCGCCGCTTCACGGTGGTGCTCGACCAGCAGCTGCGCACGCCGTTGTCACTCGAACGGGGGCGGCCGCGCCTGCTCCGCGACGAGGTGACGACCTCCGGGGACCTGCCCGGCGACGGCTGGGACATGGTGATCCTGTACCCGCCGGTGTTCCGCGACGCGGCCGAGGACATGCGCGACCTGCGGAGCCAGGTGCTCGACGGGCGTGCCGCCCCGCGGGTGACCATGGTCGAGCTGCAGGACGTCTACGATCAGTTCGGACACGGCACCAAGGATCCCGCCGCCATCCGCAACTACTTCAAGTTCCTGTACGAGCTCGATCGGGACTTCTCGTACGCGCTCATGATGGGCGATGCCAACCGGGACGCCCGCGGCGTGCTGCCGAGCAGCGACCCCGACTTCTGCCCGACCTGGATCCAGGACTTCTGGCCCGAAGAGGGCGGGTCGAACAACTACGCCGCCGTGCCCTTCGGTCGGGACGACTGGCTCGTCTCGTTCCACGACGATCCCGTGGCCGACTTCCGGCCCTTCGGCCTGCAGCTCGACCTGCCCGACGCCGCCATCGGTCGCCTGCCCGTGACGACGGTGGCCGAGGCCTCGCGCCTGGTGCAGCGCATCCTCGACTACGAGTTCGACCCCGAGCCCGGGGTCTGGCGCAACCGCGTGCTGTTGGCGGCCGACGACGAGTTCGCACCGCCCAACCGTACGAGCGAGACCCAGCACATCGGCGAGGCCGAGTGCGTGTCCGAGATCGTGCTGCCGCCCGCCCTGGACGTGACCAAGATCTACCTGACCGAGTACGAGCGGCCCACGCCGAGCGCGGTCAGCAAGCCGGGCGCGCGCCTGGACTTCCGTCGACGCTGGGACGAGGGGGCGTTGATCGTCCACTACATCGGCCACGGTTCTCCGACGCAGTTGGCCGACGAGGTCCTCTTCCGCATCGAGGACGTGGCCACGCTCGACACCGGTGCGCGCCTGCCGCTCTTCCTGGCCTTCAGCTGCGACGTGTCGATCTACGAGGACCCGACCACGCGCAGCATGTCCGAGCAGCTCGTGTTGCAGGAGCAGGGCGGGGCGATCGCGACCATCGCCGCGGCCCAGGTGACCTTCAGCAACCTGAACGAGGAACTCACCGAGGCCTTCTACACCGCGCTCTACCCGGATCCCGACGATCCGATCAACCCCGCCCGGCGTCTGACGCCCTCGCAGCCGATCGGGGTGGCGCTGCTCGGCGCGAAGTGGAGCGCGCCGGGGACCCAGTCGTCGACGCTGGCCCAGGGGAACAACGCCAAGTATCTGGTGCTCGGCGATCCCGTGTTGCGGCTGCGTTCTCCCCAGGAGTCGGTGGAGCTCGGTGGTGCCCTGAGCCAGTCGTTCCGGTCGGGACAGGAGCTCGACCTCGACGCCGCGCTCGAGGCGGTGGGCAGTCGCGCCGGAACCTGGCACGTCGAAGCCCGGGAGTCGGCCGATTCGGTCCAGTTCCCGCTGCCGAGCGAGAACACGCTGCCCTACGTGCTCGACGGGGCGGCGTTCTTCCGCGGCACCGGACGGTTCGACGACAGTTCGCTCGACCTCGACGTGCGCACGCCCGCAGTGATGCGTTTCGGTCCGCGCGGGCGTTTGCGGGTCCTCATGGAGAGTGGCGAAGACCAGTACGTGGGTCTGGTCGAGGGCGTGGACGTGGTGCGTGCGCCGATCGACAGCGACGACTCCGAGGGCCCGAGCATCACGCTGGACTTCGCGCAGGGAGCGCGGCGCGTGCAACCGGGCTCGGTGCTGGTGGCGACGATCGAGGACCCGAGCGGGATCAACACGCTGGGCACCACGCCGGCGAACTCTATCCTCTACGAGATCGGCGACACCGGCCTCAGCACCGACGTCACCGAGAACTTCGCGCTCGACGAGGGCAGCACCACGCGTGGCTCCGTCGAGGTACCGTTGCGTGAGATCGAACCGGGGACCTACACGCTGCGCATGACGGCCAGCGACATGCTGAGCAACAGCGCCAGCGGCGAGATCTCCTTCGAGGTCGTGCCCGGGGGCGAGGCCGCGATCGGAGATCACGCTCCCGTACCGAATCCCTTCCGCACGTCGACCCGCTTCGTGGTCGACGTGGTCAGCCCGAGCGGGCTACCGGCCGACGTCGAGATCGACATCCGTGCGCTCGACGGATCCCCGGTGCGCACGCTGCGCAGTCGGCTCGGAGGTGGTGGGGGACGTGCCGTCGTCGAATGGGACGGCCGCGACCGCCGTGGCGACGAGATCGCCAACGGCACCTACCTGTACATCGTGCGCGCGCGCTTCGCGACCGAACCGCCGGTGACCGAGACGAGCACCGGCCGCGTCGTGCTCATGCGCTGAGGCGCGCCCTCCGAGGACCCGACCCGAACGATTCCCACACCCGACCACACTCGCAGGAGGACCACACACCATGCACCGCCAGCGCAGATTCGGATCGATCCTCTGCGGATTGATCCTGGTGTTCGCGGCCGGCGAGGCCGCCGCGGTCAGTCAGAGCACCGCGATCAGCCTGACCTTCCCGATCGGCGCGCAGTACAGCGCGCTGGGCGAGGCGGGCACCGCGGTCAACCGTGACGTAACCGCACAGTGGTGGAACCTCGGAGGTTTCGCCTTCGCCGCCGACGAGGGACGGACTCTGCACGGTCACGTCATGTACAGCCGTCTCGTTCCCGACCTCGCCGACGACGTCGCCCTGTACTGGATGGGCGGCGCCGCCTACGTGGAGGGCTGGGGCATGCTGGGCGCGGCCCTGACCTACCTCGACCAGGGCGAGCAGATCCAGACCGGTCTCGACGGCACGCCGGGCGAGTCGTTCAGTTCTTCGGAGTGGGCCTTCCAGGGCTCCTACGGGGTGAAGTTCGCGCCGAACGTCGGCGTTGGCATCGGGGTGAAGTACGTGCGCATCGACCTGGCGCCGGGCAGCGTGCTGGCCGACCAGGGTGCGAGCGGCAACGGCTCGAGCTGGGCCGCCGATCTCGGTGTGCTGTGGGACGTGACCGACGACGTCCACCTGGGTGGCACGCTCACCAACCTCGGTGGCGACGTCACCTTCGTCGACGAGCAGCAGGCCGATCCGCTGCCCACCAACTACCGCCTGGGTCTGGGCTGGGACGTGTTGAAGACCACCCAGAGCCGCTTGACCGTCATCTACGACTACATGGACATGCTGGTCGACGGCGACGAGACGGTCGTCCACGGCGGCGGCGTCGAGTGGACCTACGCCAGCCTGCTGTCGGTGCGCGGCGGCTACAAGTACGACGACGAGGGCGACATCAAGGACATCACGTGGGGCTTCGGCTTCGACCTCGAGCAGGCCATCGGCACGCCGTTGATCTTCGACTACGCCCGGGTCCCGCAGGCGCAGGATCTGGAGCAGGTCAACCGCTTCAGTCTCGGCTTGCGCTGGTAGGGCCGACGATGACGCCACGACGAACGACGCGACACGTCCGGCACCGGGTCCGGGTCGGTCGGGTGGACACCCCCCGCTTCCGGTGTGTCGCGCTGGTGCTCGCCGTGGTGTGTGCGCTGGCATCGGCGACCGGGGCCCACGCGCAGGGCCCCGGATCGTCCGAGAAGGTCCTTCCGGTGCTCGACGGCACCGACGACGGCCCTCGTCCTCTGCTGCGCGGGCAGCGTTCCGCGGTCGACGCGAGCGCATCGGCCCGGTTGGAGCTGCTGCGTGACCGCGCCCGGCAGCGCGGGAAGAGCGCGGCGCGGGTGCGTGAGCAGCTCGGACCGCACGGTATGTCGCGGAAGGGTCTGGCCCGCCGCGATGCCCGCATCCGGCGCCTGTTGCGTTCGGGCGGGATCGCCCAGCCCGAGACCCTCAGTGTGCTGCTGATCCGCATCGCCTTCCGCGAGGATCGCAGCGGTGATCTGACCGCCGTTACCACCGACGGCAACTTCCAGCTGGAGCCGGCGCCCGAGGACACCGTGATCTTCGATCCGCCGCCGCACGACAAGCAGTACTTCGAGTCGCACATGCGCGGCCTCGCCGAGTACTGGGGCAGCATGAGCAACGGTCTGATCCACGTGGAGAGCCAGGTGCTGCCCGAGGGCGACGAGGACGCGTACTTCCTCAGCGACATCGCTGACTACGGTCCGGGCGCCGGCGGGTCGTGGACCGTCGAGCTCCTCGAGAAGCTCGTGCGCGACATGATCATCGAGGCCGATCGCGGAACGCTGGCCGACGGCAGTGTCCGGTTGGCGGACTTCGACTTCGACGATCCGAACACCTACATCATCTTCGCCCACGCCGGCGCCGACCTGCAGAGCAACCTGGTCTTCCAGGAGGGGCAGGAGGGCTACTCGCCCAACGACATCCCGACCTTCTTCGTGTCGCTCGGCGACAGCGCGCGCGTGCAGTTGGAGTCGGTCGACAGCGACTCGGGCACGCAGGGTCTGATCACCGAGTGCAGCGTCATTCCCGAGACCACGAACCAGGACGGTCTCGCCGGGAGCATCTCGGCCGCGCTCATGCACGAGTTCGGCCATGCCCTGGGCTTGCCCGATCTGTACAGCACGCTCACCGGGCTGCCCACGATCGGCTACTGGGGCATCATGGACTCGGGCACGAACCTGGCGGCGGCCATCGGCATCGACAGCGACGGCGACGAGGCGGCCGATCGCATCGAGATCGTCACCGGCCTGCTCCCTCCGGCGGCGAGCGCGTGGACGCGATGGTACCTGGGCTTCACCGACGAGATCCGCGTCGGCAGCGATCCGATGACGGTGGACCTGCCGGCCTCGTACCGGCAGGACACGCGCGAGAAGGTACTGCGGCTCGACGTGTCTCCCGAGGAGTTCTTCCTGGTCGAGAACCGGTGGATCCCGCCGGTGAGCGAGGGCAACTGGGCGCTGTACAGCGATCCCGAGACCGGGGTCGTGCTCTACCTGGGCGACTTCGACGCGCCCGGGCCCGAGCCGCGCAACACGCACCTGTACGACTTCTTCATGCCCTTCGCGGGCGGGTTGCAGGTGTGGCGCGTGCGGCAGGATCGCGTGGAGGCCTTCGATGCGAACAACTCCGTGCAGGCCTACCGCGACCGATTGGGTGTGGAACTGATCGAGGCCGACGGGGTCCAGGACGTCGGGGTGTTCGACTTCAACACGCGGGGATTCGTGGGCAGCGACGACGACTCCTTCCGCGACCTGAGCACCTTCGTCTACGAGACGACCGACAGCACCGGAGCGGTGCAGACCGAGACCATCACCTATCCGCGGACGTCGACGGAACTCACGCCGGACGGCCTGCCGAACAGTCGCAGCACCTTCCGGATCCCGACCGGCGTGCGCCTGAGCGGGATCGGCCCGAGCGATCGCCAGGCCACGCGGGTGACCGCACGCGTCGAGGGTCTGTACGATCCCGGCACCGGTGCCGGCTTCCCGGTGGAGCTGCCCGACGCACCGAACGGCAACGGCGTACCCACCATCGTGCGTGGCGCGTCCACGAGCCCCGTCCGCGCCGACCTCGACGGCGAGCCCACCGTGCTCGTGGCCGCCACCGTGGCCGACTCGACGGCGACGTCGGGGCTCTACGCCTACTCCGTCGACGGCAGCCCGCGCTACGCCGACGCCCGGGTCGCCGACCTCGCCGGCGAACCAGCCGGACCGTTGGTCGTCGTCGGCGGTGACGTCCCGCGGGTGATCACCGCGTCGCGGGACGGCGAGCTCGAGGTCTTCTCGGGCGACGTCGACGGTGTGCAGCGCGACGACACGGCCGCGTTCGGTGACTCGGTCGACGTCGGCCCGCTCGTGCTGGAGGCCGACGGTGGAACGTGGCTGGCCGTCGGACACGCGTCTCCGGCGCGCGTCGGCGTGTGGCGGCTCGAGAACGGCAGTCTCGTCGACGGCGAGACCGGTCTCGAGCCCGGCGGGGGTGCGCTACGGTCGAACCTCGTCGTGCATCGCTGGAACGGGGTCGAGCACCTGGCCGCCGTCACCGACGACGGCGTCTGGACCTGGAATCCGACCGACGGGGCGCAGCTCGACCCGACCGGCGACCCCTTCGACCACGACGGCCGGCTGGTGGCCTGGCCCGACGGCGACGACGACCGTCGTCTGGTCTTCGCGGACACCACGGGAGCCGTTCTCGAACTCGTGCGGCAGGCCGACGACACCTGGAGCCGCGCCACTTTCGGCGATGCCCTCGACGCCGCTCCGGTCGGCGACCTCGCCGTGGCCGATCTCGACGGCGACGGCCGCAACGACCTCGTGCTGTGCAGCGAAAGGTGGATCTCCGCCCGGCACGCATCGGGCGTGGAGATCGTGGGTTTCCCGAAGCGTCTGTCGGACCACTACGTGGTCACGGATCCCTTCCCCGACGAGGTCGGCAGCGGACCCCTCGTGGCCGACGTCGACGCCGACGGTCGCAACGAGGTCGCCTTCGTCAGCACCTACGGGCTGCTGCAGGCCGTCGACACCGATGGTGGGCCCACGCCCGGGTTTCCCAAGCGTGTGGCCGGTGGAGGGGTCGTCGCTCCGCTGATCACCGACCTGCCGACCAGCGGCGAACTCCGCCGGGCGGTGTTCCTCTTCGACGCCCTCGGCGACACCCTCGGTTCGGGACGACGTCTGCTCCCGGCCCGACTGACCGCCGTGGATCTCGGTCCCCGGGACGCGAACGCCGAGGCACCCTCGGAGTGGTTGATGCGCGGGGGCAGCGCCCGGCGGTCGGGTCGGGGCACCCTGGGCAGTCCGGCCGGCGGGGCCGACGCCGCGATCGCCGCCGCCGCGCCCGCCGTCTGGCCGAACCCCGTGCGGGGCGAGACCGGCGCGCTGGCGACCATCCGATTCTTCAGCGGCCGTCCGCACGAGGCGGAGCTGGTCGTCTACAACCTCGAGGGCCAGGAGGTCCGGTCGGTCCGGCAGTCGATCGCCGACGACGGGGTTCCGGTGGCCGTGGAG
>CAZQHE010000018.1:41739-42809 GCA_964593155.1 uncultured bacterium | reverse complement strand
GGTGTACTTCGGCGACGACCTCGTGGACTTCATGAACAGCAGTGGCCCCGTGAACGCGTCGTACCTGGCGACGGTCATGGGCGTTCAGGCGGTCGACACGAACCTGCGGGACGAGGCCGGCGGCCTGACCACGCCACTCGTGCAGCCCACGGACTTCGGGCTGACCCGTGGTCTGGAGACGCCGATCCTGGCCTTCGGCGGCTGTCTCGGCATCAACCAGTTCGACAGCATCCAGCCGGCCGGCGCGTCGGACGTGCTCTACGAGATCATCGACCCGGCCAACGGTGCCGTCCAGAGCCCGCCGGGTGGTGTGTGGTACGAGCGCCTGGTGCCGGGCAACGAGGGTGACGACCGCAAGGTCGACGTGACCTTCCCGTTCGGCTTCAACGTCGTCTACAACCCACCCAACTACGTGGCCCAGGACGGGATCGCGGCGCGGGCGCTGTTCCTCCAGGAGCTGCTGACCTCGCTCGGCGGTCCGGTGGGCGACACCTCGCAGGCCACCGACACCGACGCCGCGCCGCGCCCCTTCCGCATCGCGCCGAACTCGCCGAATCCGTTCAACCCGAAGACGACGATCGCCTTCACGGCGCCGCGCTCGGGCGACGTCCGGATCCGGGTGTTCAACCTGCGCGGCGAGCTGGTGCGTACTCTCCTCGACGGCACCGTCGAGGCCGGAGAGCACAGCGTGGTTTGGAACGGAACCGACGAGCGGGGCTCGCGCGTGGCCAGCGGCGTGTACCTGTACCGGGTCGAGGGCTTCGGGCGAACCGTCACGCGCAAGATGGCCATGGTCAAGTGACGGCCAGGACCGTCCTCGAACGGAAGAAGAGCCCAGCCACCGGACGGTGGCTGGGCTTCGTCGTCGCCGGTCTCGGGCGCACGTCGTCTACTGACCGCGGCCGCTGAGGGTCCCGCCCAGCAGGTCGGCCGCGCTGGCACCGGACGAGTTCGAAGGCTCCTCGGCGGCTCCGTCCTCGGCCGTCGCGGGCGGAGCCTCGCGGTAGAAGTAGCCCGCGCTCTCGGCGATCTGACGGTGACTCGGGACCCAGCCCGCCCAGGTCTGCGAC
>CAZQHE010000018.1:15529-41729 GCA_964593155.1 uncultured bacterium | reverse complement strand
GCGACACCCCGCCCGCCTGCACGAAGACCGCGCTCGGATAGGTCGGCACCATGGCGTCGAAGGTCGCCGGGTCCAGACGATGGATGGGATACGTGGGAAGAAACGCGTCTTCGAAGCCCTCGAGCGACATCGGATCGCTGTTGGTGACCGCGTGGACCTCGAGTCCCTCGACCCGGTCGTGCATCAGCTGCACCGCGCCGGCGTAGGCCCAGCAGTGGTCGCAGTCGGCCGAGAAGAAGTAGAAGAAGGCGTCGTCGGGGATCTCGGCGAGCGGCGGGGAAGCGTCCGCCAGGACCTGCAGGTCGTCCATGGTCACGTCCATGGTCTCGCCGCTGTTCGACACCACCGGACCGCCGAGGAGGAAGAGGGCCACGCCCAGCAGCGTGCCGCCCCAACCGACGGTCGGGGTGACCGCCGGGTGCGGGGTCACGAAGGGCTGCCCGAAGCGCAGCACCACGCCGGCCAGCACCACGATCACGGCGTTGAGCACCAGCTCCTGCTCCGGAGCCACCTTGATCACCTCGCCGAAGCAGCCGCAGTCGGTCATCCCGCGCTGGATGGCGATCACGTTGAACACCATGAAGACCAGCGCCAGCGGCACCGTGATCCCCGCGGCCAGGCGACGCCCCGGCCCCAGGATCAGCATGAGCGCCAGGCCGAACTCGATCCCGATCAGCAGCGTGGCCGCGGGCAGGACCATGGCCGGGCCCAGGATCTGGTAGTCCTCCACCGTCGAGACGAAGGCCGGCGCCGAGATCATCTTGGTGAAGGCCGAGAAGAGCAGCACCGCCCCCACCACCATGGCGGCGACGACGGCGAGCCCTGAACCAGCGCCACCGCCCGTCGCGGCGCGCTCTTGCGAAGTTGTGTTCATGGTGTCGGAAAAGGGGGTTGCGAGGATTGCCACCGGCCGGGGTCGCGACTAGGCTCCCGTCAACGGTAGATCCGTGCCGGACACGGGCAAGTCACGGTCCCGTCAAGATCGCCGGGACCCCGGGACGCGGGCACGCCGCCACGCGGGCGGGCACCGCCTCCGATCGCTCCCTCGACCCCGCAGGTGAGAAATGGCCGAAGCCGTCAAGAGCAGCTCCTCGTCGAAGTCGGTGATCGATCTGGCCGAGCGCGTCGGCGCGCACAACTACCACCCGCTGCCGGTCGTGATCTCGCAGGCCGAGGGTGTGTGGGTCCACGACCCCGAGGGCCGGCGCTACCTGGACTTCCTGTCGGCCTACTCGGCCGTGAACCAGGGCCACCGGCACCCGCACATCATCCAGGCACTGAAGGACCAGGCCGACCGGGTTACGCTCACGAGTCGGGCGTTCTACAACGACCGCATGGGCGAGTTCCTCGAGAAGCTCTGCGACTACACCGGCTTCCAGATGGCCCTGCCCATGAACACGGGGGCCGAGGCGGTGGAGACCTCGATGAAGCTGGCCCGCCTGTGGGGACACAAGGTCAAGGGCATCGAGGACGGCAAGCAGGAGATCATCTGCTTCCACGAGAACTTCCACGGGCGCACCATCTCGATCATCAGTTACAGCGACGATTCGGTCGCGCGCGAGGGCTTCGGTCCCTTCACTCCGGGCTTCCGCGTGGTCGACTACGACGACCCGCAGGCGATCGAGGACGCGATCACACCGAACACCGTGGCCGTGAACCTCGAGCCGATCCAGGGCGAAGCCGGGGTGAACGTCCCCAGCCACGGTTACCTGCGGGCAGTGCGCGAGATCTGCGACCGTCACGAGATCCTGATGATCGCCGACGAGGTCCAGACCGGCTTCTGCCGCACCGGGCGGAAGTTCGCGGTCGACCACGAGGACGTTCGCCCCGACGTCCTGTGCCTGGGCAAGGCCCTCGGCGGCGGCGTGTTCCCCGTGAGCGCCGTGGTGGCCGACGAGGACGTGCTCGGCGTGTTCTCGCCGGGCAGCCACGGATCGACCTTCGGCGGCAACCCGTTGGGGGCCGCGGTGGCCATCGCCTCGATCGAGGTGCTCGAGGACGAGAAGCTCGACGAGCGGGCCGAGGAGCTCGGCCACGTCGTCCGCGCCCAGCTGAACGAGCTGGTGGACCGGGTCCCACGCCTGCAGAAGGTCCGCGGCAAGGGCCTGCTGAACGCCGTCGTCTTCGACGAGGGCTTCGAGGCCTGGAACGTGTGCGTGGCCCTGAAGGAGCACGGGCTGCTCGCCAAGCAGACCCACGGCAACATCATCCGCTTCGCGCCACCGCTGGTGATCACGCGCGAGGAGCTCGACCACGCGCTCGGGATCATCCGCCAGGTCTTCCTGGCCATCGACTGAACGGACTGGCCGAGCGCCGGTGCGAGTGGCTATGATCCGGAGGAGGCGGTCCCGAACGGGGTCGCCTCCTCTTCGTCCGGCCATCCCCCTCGGAGCACTCCGACCATGCACGTATTCCGAGCCCCGGCCGCGGGCCTCGTCCTGGCCACCGGCCTCGCCGCCGTCTGTCTCGCACCGCGACCGGCCCCCGCCCAGTGGGACGAGGTCGAGATCGGATCGCAGGAACTCACCTCGTCGATCCACGTCCTCACCGGGCGCGGCGGGAACATGGCCGTGTGCGTCGGCGACGACGGCGTCTTCCTCGTCGACGACCAGTACGCGCCGCTCACCGAGAAGATCCGCGCGAAGATCGCCGCGATCCACGACGGGCCCGTCCGCTTCGTGCTGAACACGCACTGGCACGCCGACCACACCGGCGGCAACGAGAACTTCGGCGAGACCGGCTCGCTGATCGTGGCCCACGACAACGTCCGCGCCCGGATGGCGATCGAGAACGTGTCGACGATCTGGGATCGCACGACCCCGCCGTCGCCCGAGGGCGCGCTGCCCGTGGTGACCTTCGACGAGGAGGTCACCTTCCACGTGAACGGGGAAACCGTGCGCTGCTTCCACGTTGCGAACGCCCACACCGACGGCGACACGATCGTCCACTTCGTCGACGCCGACGTGATCCACATGGGCGACGTCTTCTTCAACGGCCTCTATCCCTTCATCGACACCGACAGCGGCGGCAGCATCGACGGGATGATCGCGGCGGTGGAACGGGTGCTGGCGCTGTGCACGCCCGACACCCGGCTGATCGCGGGGCACGGCCCGGTGGGCGATCTCGAGTCGCTGCGCGGCTACCACGACATGCTGGTCCGCATCCGCGCGCGCATGAACGCGCTGATCCGCGAGGGGGCCGACCTCGATGCGGTGATCGCGGCCGCGCCGACCGCCGAGTGGGACGCCGAGTGGGGCCAGACCTGGATCGACGGCGAGAAGTTCACCGAGATCGTCTTCGGCGACCTGGCCGGGAGGGCGCCCGCGTCCGATTGAGCCGGATAGAGACGAGGGCCCGTCCGACGGACGGGCCCTCCGATCCTCGTGGCCGACCTGCCCGGGCGATCAGCCGAAGCGCTCGCCCACTTCCTCGAGCCGTCGCTCCGTGCGGTCGAGCAGCTTGCCGAACTTGCGTTCGTCCATGCCGAGCGCTTCGAGGGGGCGTTCGAAGACCTCGTCCCCGGGCACCGCGTCGTCGCTGCCGCGGCCCAGGCGCGCGGCCACCAGGTCGGCGAGGTGCACGATCCACGGGACCGCCTCGAGCCCCTCCTCGTCACCGCATTCGTCCGGCTCGTGGTGGTACTGGATGCCGACGCAGATGCTGCGCGGGAGCTTCCAGTGCGCCGCGATCAGACCCCCGAGCTCGGCGTGGTTCACGTTCAGCACCTCGGTCTCGGCCTCGGGACCCGAGCGGCCGCCCTCGATCCGGGAGCGCTGGAGGAACTCCTGGATGTCGTCGTCGAGGAACCGTCCCAGGACGAGTTTGCCGACGTCGTGCAGGAGCGCGGCCGTGAAGGTCTCCGGGGGAACGGTCGCCTCCGGTAGCCCGATCATGGACTCGGCAGCGAGAGCGGCGGCCACGGAGTGCTCCCACAGGCGCCCTTCCTCCAGGTCGTAGGCCGGCACGGCCCCGAGCATCCGCGTGCGGACCCCTGCGGCGACCGCCATCGAGAGCACGGCACCGGTCCCGAGACGGACCACGGCCCGGTCCACCGTGCTGATCTCGTTGATCGACCCACTCGACGCGGAATTGGCCACCCGCAGGACCTTCACGGTCAGGGCCTGGTCGAGGGAGATCGCCTCGACGATCTCCTTCATCTCGGAGTTCGGGTCGGCCACCAGCCGCGCCAGGCGCGATGCCGTCGCGGGGAGGGGCTCGAGATCCTGGGCCTGCAGGATCAGCTGATCGTGCTCGAGGACTTCCATCGGTCGCTCCGGTCGCCGGAAGTTCGATTCAGGAATCGGGGGCTCCCGACCCGCTCGATTCGGGTATCGGCAGTCTCACGGGCCAGGTGAAGCACGGATCGTTCCCGGAGCGCCGCGTCGCGGAGCCTTCTGTCAACTCCTTGCGAAATGGTGAGTTGAACGAGCTGTGAGCAACGCACGACTGATGCAACGACACCATCGGGATCGTGATCTCGACATTCCGGTGGCGCGCGGTGGGCGAATTCCCTACTCTCAGCACCGGCGATCAGCGAAACAAAGTCAAGACAGCGACTTCGGCCGCTCATCGGCCCGCCGGAACCCCCGGTCCGCGCTCGTCCGCGCACCCCCGCCCCGGCCGGCTGTTCGTGATGGCCCCCTTGGTCGCGGAGCTGCGGTCGTCGGTCCGCCTTCCACCGTGAGCGGGGTCCTCGACGTATGTCCCAGTTGTTCCACCACAGTACCAATGCGCTGGCCCGGTTCTCCCTCTTCGGCGGAGTCGTGATCCTGGCCGGCCTCGGCTATCTCGGATGGGTCTGGGCCCATTCGTCTTACATGACGGGTGAGAGCGTGGTCCTCGAGCAGCCCGTCCCCTTCAGCCACGATCACCACACGGCAGGCCTGGGCATCGACTGCCGCTACTGCCACACCTCGGTGGAGGAGTCGAACTCCGCGGGCATCCCGCCCGTCCAGACGTGCATGAACTGCCACAACATCATGTGGAACCGCGAAGACATGCTCGCGCCCGTGCGCGACGCCTACCGCGCCGGCGAGTCGATCCCGTGGAACCGCGTGTACGATCTGCCCGACTACGTCTACTTCGACCACAGCGCCCACGTGAACGCGGGCATCGGCTGCGAGAGCTGCCACGGGCGGGTCGACCGTCAACCGCTGATCCAGCAGGCAGAGTCGCTGCAGATGAAGTGGTGCCTGGAGTGCCACAACAACCCCGAGGACTACATCCGTCCTCGCGACGAGGTACTCACCATGGGCTACGAGCCCGAGGGAGACCCCGCCGAGCTCGCGCATCAGCTGATCGAGGAGTACGACGTGGCGCCGGGCATCGACTGCGGCGTCTGCCACCGCTGAGCCATGCGCGCTGGAAGCCCCGAACCGGCCACCGATCCTGGAGATCCCATGAAGTCCGAGCCGAAGTCCGAGGGCGGCCTGCGGGTCGAGGAGATCCGCGCCCGTCTCGCCGGGAAGCAGGGCCCCGCCTACTGGCGGAGCCTCGACGAGCTCGCCCAGACCGACGAGTTCGCCGAGATGATCCACAAGGAGTTCCCGCAGATGCTCCCGGTGGAGGGAGCGACGACGAGCCGGCGTCGCTTCCTGCAGCTCATGGGAGCGTCACTGGCCCTGGCCGGACTGAACGCCTGCTCGATCCAACCCGAAGAGCGCATCCTCCCCTACACGAAGCAGCCCGAGGAGATCGTCCCCGGCAAGCCTCTGTACTACGCCACGGCGCACCCGCACGGTGCCTTCGGCCGGGGCATGCTGGTCGAGAGCCACATGGGCCGCCCCACCAAGATCGAGGGCAACCCCGATCACGGATCCAGCCTGGGCGCGACCGACGTGTTCGACCAGGCCTCGATCCTCGACCTGTACGACCCCGACCGGGCCCAGACACCGGAGTACCTGGGCAATCTGCGCTCGTGGGAGAACTTCGCCGAATCGATCCGCACCCGGCTCGAGGCCCAGCGCGGGCTGGGCGGCCGGGGACTGCGCATCGTCATGGAGTCGACGACCTCGCCCACGGTCCGTCGCCTGCTGGCCCGTCTTCGCGCCGAGTACCCGCAGTGCGACGTCGTGACCTTCGACGCCGCCGGTCACGACGCCGCGGCGCGGGCCGCCCGCCGCGCCTTCGGGGCTCCGACGCACGTCCACTACGATCTTTCGGCGGCCGACGTGGTCGTCACCCTCGACCACGACCTGCTGACCGAGGGTCCGGGTGCGGTGCGCTACGCGCGGGACTTCGCCGACGGACGCCGCGTGGTCGAGGACGAGAGCCGCATGAACCGGCTCTACGCGGTGGAGAGCTCCCCTACGAACACGGGTAACCTCGCCGACCACCGCCTGCGGCTGTCGCCCGGACGCGTCGAGCGCTTCGCCCTGGCCCTGGCCGCCGAACTCGGTGTCGACGGTGTGACCGCGTCGACCGACGACGACCTGCGGACGTGGGTGCGCACCGTCGCACGCGACCTGCAGTCGAACCGGGGCCGGAGCCTGATCACCGCGGGCGAACACGCGCCCGAGGAACTCCAGGTGCTCTGCCACGCCATCAACGGCGCGCTCGGCAACATCGGCCGGTCCGTCCGCCTGACCCAGGCCGTGGTCGACGACGATCGCCCGTCGACCGAGAACCTGCGCCGCTTCGTCGACGACCTCGAGCGCGGCGTGGTCGACGTCGTGTTCTTCCTCGGCGGCAACCCCGTCTTCGACGCCCCGGCCGATCTCGATCTGACCGCGGCCGTCCAGAAGGCCGAGCTGCGGGTGCGGGTGTCCTCGTACGTCGACGAGACCGCCAACGTCTGCCAGTGGCAGATCCCGGCCAGTCACTACCTCGAGAGCTGGGGCGACATCCGGGCCCACGACGGTAGCGCCATGGTCGTGCAGCCGCTGATCCGCCCCCTCTACCAGTCGAAGTCGTTCTCGCAGGTCCTCGCGCTGCTCCTGGGCGACGAGCAGGCCTCCGACCTGGCGCTGGTCCAGGAGACCTGGCGGGTAACCGCCGGCGACGATTTCGACCGTCAGTGGCGGCGCTGGCTGCACGACGGCGGCATCGCCGGTGGGGCCGCCGATTCGATCCTGCGGTCGGTCGACACGGCCGCCGTGCGCGAGGCGGCCGACGGACTCGGCGCCGTCGACGGCACGAGCGTCGTCTTCCGTCCCGACCCGACCGTCGGCGACGGACGCTGGTCGAACAACGCGTGGCTGCAGGAGTGCCCCAAGCCACACACCCGGATCACCTGGGACAATGCGGCCCTCATGAGCCCGCGGACGGCCGAGGCGCTGAACGTGTCGAACGAGGAGATGATCCGGATCACCGCCGGCGACCGCTCGCTCGAGATCGCCGCCTGGATCCTCCCCGGACACGCCGACGACACCATCACCGTGCACCTGGGCTACGGGCGCGATCGAGCCGGCCGCATCGGCAACGGATGCGGCTTCGACGCCACCATCCTGCGCACCACCGATGCGTGGTGGCGTGTGGACGGCGTCGACGTCGAGCCGCTGGGCCAGCGGTACCGCCTGGCCAGCACCCAGACGCATCACAACATGGAAGACCGCCACCTGGTTCGTCACGGCACCATCGAGCAGATCCGCGGCGGTCACCACTTCCACGACCCCACCCACGGCATCAAGACCGAGAAGTCGCTGATGCCGGGCCACGAGTACGACGGCTACAAGTGGGGCATGGTCGTCGACCTCAGCACCTGCACCGGCTGCAACGCCTGCGTGGTGGCCTGCCACAGCGAGAACAACATCGCGATCGTGGGCAAGGAAGAGGTCCTGAACGGCCGCGAGCTGCACTGGATGCGTATCGACCGTTACTTCGAGGGCGATCTCGACCAGCCGGCCACCTACCTGCAGCCGGTCATGTGCCAGCACTGCGAGCAGGCGCCGTGCGAGGTCGTCTGCCCCGTGGCCGCCACCGTGCACAGCGAAGAGGGCATCAACACGATGGCCTACAACCGCTGCGTGGGAACCCGATACTGCGCGAACAACTGCCCCTACAAGGTGCGGCGCTTCAACTTCTACCAGTACGCCGACCAGGACACCGAGTCCCTGAAGCTCGGACGCAACCCCGACGTCACGGTGCGCCACCGCGGCGTCATGGAGAAATGCACCTACTGCATCCAGCGCACCAACCAGGCCAAGATCGAGGCCAAGGTGAACGACATGCCGCTGAGCGAAACGGGCCTGCAGTCGGCCTGTCAGCAGGCGTGCCCGACCGAGGCGATCCAGTTCGGTGACCTGAACGACCCCGAGGCCCGGGTGTCGAAGTGGAAGGAATCGGATCTCGACTACGGGATCCTCACCGAGCTCGGTACGCGCCCGCGGACCACGTACCTGCGGCGTGTGAGCAACCCGAACCCCGAACTCGCGAGGAGTTGACGTGGCCAACGTACCCATGACCGAGGGCGACGACCGGAAAGAGCTGTCGGCCCCGATCGTCGGCCCGGGCCACACCCCCGCATCGGTCACCGACAAGATCGCGACCGTGGTCACGGCCGAGACGCCCAAATGGTGGTTCCTGGGCGCGGCCGCGTCCTTCGGCCTGTTGTCGATCTTCATCCTGTCGGTCGGCGTGCTCTTCTGGAAGGGCGTCGGGATCTGGGGGATCAACAACCCCGTCTACTGGGGTTTCGCGATCATCAACTTCGTGTGGTGGATCGGGATCGGTCACGCCGGAACGCTGATCTCGGCGATCCTGCTGCTGCTGCGGCAGAACTGGCGGAACTCGATCAACCGCTTCGCCGAAGCCATGACCATCTTCGCCGTGGCCTGTGCGGGCATGTTCCCCCTGCTGCACCTCGGGCGGCCCTGGCGCTTCTACTACCTGCTGCCGATCCCGAACACCTTCGAGCTGTGGCCGCAGTTCCGCAGCCCGCTGATCTGGGACGTTTTCGCCGTCACCACCTACGCCCTGGTGTCGATCCTCTTCTGGTACGTGGGACTGATCCCCGACCTCGCGACTCTCCGCGACCGCGCCAAGAACCGGTTCGCCGCGGTGACCTACGGCATCCTGGCCGCCGGCTGGCGTGGCAGCACCAAGCACTGGCACCAGTACGAGGTCGCGTCCATGCTGCTCGCCGGCCTGGCCACGCCGCTCGTGGTCAGCGTGCACACGGTCGTGTCCTTCGACTTCGCCACGAGCCAGCTGCCGGGTTGGCACACCACCATCTTCCCGCCCTACTTCGTGGCGGGTGCCGTGTTCGCCGGCTTCGCCATGGTGATCACCCTCGCCCTGCCGCTGCGTTGGCTCTTCGGCCTGCAGGACTTCATCACCGACACCCACATGGACCTCATGGGCAAGGTGATGCTGGCCACCGGCCTGATCGTGGTCTACGGCTACGCCATCGAGATCTTCGTGGGCTGGTACAGTGGCAGCCCGTACGAGCGCTACATGCTGATCAACCGGATGTCCGGGCCGTACATGTGGAGCTACATCGCCCTGTGGGTGTGCAATTTCGCCGCGGTGCAGTTCCTGTGGAGCAAGAAGGTCCGCAGCAACATGCTCGCGCTCTTCGTGATCTCGATGTTCGTGAACGTCGGCATGTGGCTCGAGCGTTTCGTGATCGTGGTCACCAGTCTGCACCGTGACTTCATGCCCTCGAGCTGGGACATGTACCAGGGCACGATCTGGGACTGGGCCACCTACGTGGGGACGATCGGGCTGTTCCTGTCGCTCATGTTCCTGTTCATCCGCTTCCTGCCCATGATCAGCATCTTCGAGATGCGGATGATCCTTCCCGAGGCCTCCAAGGCCAAGAAGGGATCGTGATGGCTGCTGTCACGCACGGATCGAAGCTCCACGGCATGTTGGCCATGTTCGAGGATCCGGCCGACGTGGTCGAGGCGATCCACCGGACCAAGGAGGAGGGCTACGAAGAGTTCGACACCTTCTCGCCCTATCCGGTCGAGGAGTTCGCCGACGCCCAGGACGCCCACCACAGCTGGTTGCCGTGGATCGTGTTCGCCGGTGGTGCCTTCGGGGCACTGCTCGGTTGGTTCCTGCAGTTCTACACCTCGACCGAGGTCTACCCCATGAACATCGGCGGCCGGCCCTTCAACAGCTGGCCCGCCTTCATCGTGGTGATCTTCGAGTGCACGATCCTGTTCGGCGCCTTCTCGGCCGTGTTCGGCATGCTCGCCCTGAACGGCCTGCCGGCCCCCTACCACCCGCTCTTCAACGTCGAGAGCTTCAAGCGGGCCAGCCAGGATCGCTACTTCCTCCTGATCGAAGCCAAGGACCCGCGCTTCGACGAGCAGCGCACCCGCGACTTCCTGCAGAGCCTGGGTCCGAACGAGGTGAGTCCCGTTGAAGAGTAGACGGATCGGGCTCGCGCTGGTCGCAGCCGGCGTGCTGGCCGTGGGTACGGGCTGTGCCGACATGAAGGACCAGCCGCGTTTCGAGCCCTACGAACAGACGGACTTCTTCCCCGACGGGCGCGCGTCGCGCGAACTGGTCGACGGCACCGTGCCGCGTGGCTTCCTGCGCGAGGACGACGCCTACTACCGCGGACTTGCCGACGACGGCACCTTCGTCGAGCGCATGCCGGTGAAGGTGCACGCCGCAATGCTCGAGCGAGGACGCGAGCGCTACGACATCTTCTGCTCGCCCTGCCATTCGATGACCGGCGACGGCAACGGCATGATCGTGCAGCGTGGCTACAAGCAGGCTTCGAGCTACCACCAGCCCCGCTTGCGTGGGATCGAGGACGGATACCTCTACGACGTGATCACCAACGGCTTCGGGCAGATGGCGGGCTACGCCTCGATGATCGATCCCGAGGACCGCTGGGCGATCGTGGCCTACATCCGCGCGCTGCAGCTCGCGCAGTTCACCGACGTGGCCACGGTCGAACCCGACATCCGCTCCGTCCTGGAGCGCGGCGAGGTCTACGACGTGCGTTCGCTCGAGCAGAAGGACGAAGGAGACGACCATGGCGCAGCACACTGACGGCTGGACCCCGCCGGCCCAGATCGGCGGACTGCGCAACATCGGCTTCGGTGTCGGCCTCGTCGCACTGGCTGCCTCCATCGGTGGCTACTTCGTCGATTCGAAGCAGTTCATGCACAGCTACGCGCTGGCCTTCGCCTTCGTCCTGCTGTTCCCACTCGGTGGCCTGGCGCTCATGATGCTCAACCACGTCACCCGCGGCGCCTGGGGCGTGGTGATCCGCCGGATCCTCGAGGCCTCGGCCCGCACCATTCCCTTCATGGCGATCCTCTTCCTGCCGTTGCTCGTGGACGCCTTCACGGGCTTCGACGTGTTCAAATGGGCGAATCCCGAGGTGGTCGCCGAGGATCCGATCGTCGAGTCGAAGGTGGCCTACCTGAACTCGCCCTTCTTCGCGGCCCGGGCCGCGCTGTACTTCGCGGTGTGGATCTTCCTCGCCTACATGATCAGCGGTCTGTCGCGGCGGCAGGACGAGAACGGCGACGTGGCTTACGCCCAGCGCATGCAGGCCTACTCGGCCGGCGGGCTGGTCGCCTTCATGATCGTGACGAGCTTCGCCTCGTTCGACTGGCTGATGTCGCTCGACCCCCACTGGTTCTCGAGCATCTACGGCGTCTACTACGCCGGGAGTGCGGCGCTGGCCATGCTCGCGCTGACGGTCCTGGTGGCCGTGTGGCTCAGCAAGCGGGAACCGATGAACGAGGTCTACCGCCGCGGCCACTACGCCGACTGGGGCAAGCTGCTGCTGGCCTTCACCATGCTGTGGGGCTACTTCTCGATCTCGCAGCTCATCATCCTGTGGTCGGGCAACCTGCCCGAGACCGTGCCCTGGTACCTGGTCCGGATCAGCGGCATGTACGAGTGGTTCGCGAAGGGTCTGATCGCCCTGGGCTTCTTCGTGCCCTTCGTCCTGCTCCTCTCGGCCGACCTCAAGCGGAACCCCGCGCGGCTGTCCGTCGTCGCGGTGTACATCCTCGTGATCCGCTTCGCCGACACCTACTGGCAGGTCATGCCGTCGTTCGACGTGTACAATCCCGAGAACGCCAGCTTCCACTGGCTGGACTTCACGCTGGTGTTCGCCCTCGGTGGACTGTGGCTGGGCGCGTTCTTCCTGCAGCTGGCCAGTCGCCCCTTGATTCCGCGGAACGAGCCCTTCCTCGAGGAGGCCTTGACGCACCATGGCTGATCGTCGCCCCGACACCCACCAGGACCCCCACGTGACGGCCGAGCGTCCCGATCAGTTCGATCGCGAGATCTCGTGGAAGGCGCTCGCCTGGAGCATGGGGATCATTGCCCTGATCACCGCCGGATCCTTCCTCGGCATGTGGTTCCTGGGCGTCGACTTCCGCGACCGCATGGCCGAGAGCGATGCACCGGCGCCGCTCGTGGCCGAGAGCCGCGACGAGCTCCTGCCGCCCGAGCCCCGTCTGCAAACCACGTCGTACGACGACTGGGCCGAGATGAAGGCCGAGCACGAAGAGTTCCTGTCCACCTACGCGTGGACCGATCGCAGTCGCGGCAAGGTCCGCATCCCCGTCGAGGAGGCCATGAGCCGCATCGCCGAGGAGGGCCTGCCCGACTTCCCCGCTCCCCCATCGCCTTCGACTCCGGATGCCGAATCCACGGAATCCGGTGCGGTCGAAAGCAACTGACAGGGGGTGTCAACGATGTGTGAACCGAAGACGTCGCTCCGCTGGCTGGTCCTGGGGCTGGCCACGCTCTCACTCGTGGCGCAGGTGTCGGTGGCCGATGCCCGCTACGGCAAGCAGGAACGCCTGGAGGACGACGCGTCCCTGCCCGGGGGTCTCCGTGAGGTCGGCTTCGACCAGCGACTGGGCGAGGACGTCCCGCTCGACCTCACCTTCACGGACGAGTCGGGCGAGGAGGTCCGTCTCGGCAAGTTCTTCGACTCGGAGAAGCCGGTGGTCCTGGCGCTGGTCTACTACGAGTGTCCGATGCTCTGCGACATGATCCTGAGCGGTCTCACCACCAGCCTCGAAATCCTGAGCTTCGACCCGGGCACCGATTACGAGGTGGTCGTGATCAGCTTCGACCCGGGCGAGGACCACTACCTGGCCTCGGCGAAGAAACGCCGCTACATGGAGCAGTTCGGCCGCCCCGGCACCGAGGGTGGATTCCACTTCCTGACCGGGAAGCAGGAGAACATCGACAGGATCACCGACTCCGTGGGATTCACGTACAGCTACGACGAGGCGCGTGACGAGTACGCCCACGCGAGCGGGATCACCATCCTCACTCCCGAGGGCACGATCTCGCGCTATTTGTTCGGGGCCGAGTACGCGCCGAAGGACCTGCGGCTGGCACTGGTCGACTCGGGCGACTCGAAGATCGGCAGTGCCGTCGATCAGCTCCTTCTGTTCTGCTACAACTACGATCCGAACACCGGGAAGTACGGCGCGGCCACGATGAATCTCGTCCGCCTCGGTGGTGCGCTCACCCTGGTGGCGGTGATCGCCTTCATCGTGATCTCACGCCGCCGGGATCGCCAGTCGGTCCGTCTCCCGAACGAGGAGCTCCCGCAATCATGACGTCGCTGCCGTCGATGCTCCCCCTGGCGAACATCCCCCTGATGCCGGAGCAGGCGTCGACCATGGCCGAGAAGGTCGACGGTCTGTACTACGTCATGATCGGGCTGTCCGCGGTGGCCTCGATCCTGATCATCGCGGCTCTGATCTTCTTCATCGTGCGCTACCGTCGGCGTCACGACGACGAGATCGGCCACCGCGAGCACGCCGGGAACTGGCTCGAGATCACCTGGACGGTGATCCCGGGGATCATCTTCCTCGGCCTGTTCTACTGGGGAGCGCACGTCTACTTCGAGAACTACCGCATCCCCGCCGACGCCGAACGCTACTACGTGGTCGGCAAGCAGTGGATGTGGAAGTACCAGCACCCGTCGGGCAACCGCGAGATCAACGACCTGCACGTCCCCGTGAACCGTCCGATCGAGCTGGTGATCACCAGCGAGGACGTCATCCACAGCTTCTACGTGCCGGCCTTCCGCGTGAAACGCGACGCCGTGCCCGGCCAGTACACCACTGCGTGGTTCGAGGCGACCAAGACGGGCACCTACGACATCTTCTGCGCCGAGTACTGTGGCGCCGAACACTCCCTGATGATCGGCAAGATCCACGTGATGGAAGAGGCCGACTACCAGGAATGGCTCGAGGGCAAGAGCGACGGCCGGTCGCTCGTGGCCACGGGCGAGAAACTCTTCGAGGAGAAGGCCTGCAGCACCTGCCACCGTCCCGACAGCTCGGCCCGGGCCCCGATCCTGAACGGGATCTACGGCTCGGAGATCGCGCTCCTCGGTGGCGACCGGACGAAGGCCGACGACAACTACATCCGGGAATCGATCCTCGAGCCCAGCGCCAAGGTGGTCGCCGGGTACCAGCCGATCATGCCCACCTACAAGGGCCAGCTGACCGAAGAGGAGATCCTGGAGCTGATGAGCTACATCAAGTCGCTCGACGGCGCCGACGAGGGCGTCCAGGGCACGAGGTGATGCGGGCGGGAGTTCTCGCCGAAGCCCCCGACCAATGCGACCCCCTGGGGTCGAGAAGGGTCCACGCGTCATGACGAGCACGACGATCAGACCGGGTGACGGCCCCGACGCCACGCCCGACCACGAACATCCCGACTACCTGCACGACGGGTACGGGATCAAGTCGTGGCTCCTGACCACCGATCACAAGCGGATCGCCATCCTGTACCTGATCTCGGCGACGGCTTTCTTCCTGCTGGGGAGCGTCTTCGCCGCCCTGATCCGCCTGGAGCTGGCCACCCCGCAGGGTGACCTGGTGCAGCCGGACATGTACAACCGGCTGTTCACCATCCACGGCGTGATCATGGTCTTCCTGTTCCTGATCCCGGCCATTCCGGGGATCTTCGGGAACTTCCTGTTGCCGATCATGATCGGGGCCAAGGACCTGGCCTTCCCCAAGCTCAACCTGGGGAGCTGGTACGTCTACAACCTGGGATCCATCCTCGTCCTGCTGGCGGTCTTCCGCGGCGGGCTCGACACCGGGTGGACCTTCTACGTGCCCTTCAGTTCGAGCTATTCGGCCACGAACGTGGTGCTGGCCGCGGTGGGGATCTTCATCGCCGGCTTCGCGTCGATCATGACCGGCCTGAACTTCCTCGTGACCGTCCACCGCCTGCGGGCCCCGGGCATGACCTGGTTCCGGCTGCCGCTGTTCGTGTGGAGCCACTACGCCACGAGCATCATCATTCTGCTCGGCACGCCGGTGGTCGCGATCACGCTGCTGCTCGTCGGGGCCGAGCGCGTGCTGCACCTCGGGATCTTCGATCCCGCCTACGGCGGGGATCCCCTGCTCTTCCAGCACCTGTTCTGGTTCTACAGCCACCCGGCCGTGTACATCATGGTACTGCCGGCCATGGGCATCCAGAGCGAGATCATCGCCGCCTTCGCACGCAAACGTATCTTCGGCTACAAGTTCGTGGCCTACTCGAGCATGGCGATCGCGGTGCTGGGCTTCCTGGTCTGGGGTCACCACATGTACACCAGCGGCCAGTCGCCCTACGCGGCCGTGGTGTTCTCGATCCTGACCATGCTGGTGGCCGTGCCGAGTGCGGTGAAGACCTTCAACTGGACGGCCACACTCTACCGCGGGTCGGTGAGCTTCGAGACACCCATGCTCTACGCGCTGGCCTTCATCGGGCTCTTCCTGGTGGGCGGTCTCACGGGCGTCATGCTGGGAACCCTGGGATTCGACGTCCACGTGCACGACACCTACTTCGTGGTGGCGCACTTCCACTACGTGATGGTGGGCGTGACCGTCACCGCCTTCCTCGGCGGTCTGCACTTCTGGTGGCCGAAGATCACCGGGCGCATGTATCCCGAGGGCTGGGCCAAGCTGTCGGCCCTGCTGGTCTTCGCCGGCTTCAACCTGACCTTCTTCCCGCAGTTCCTGCTCGGCTATCTGGGCATGCCGCGACGCTACCACGCCTATCCCGACGACTGGCAGGTCCTGAACGTGCTCAGCAGTGCAGGAGCGTCGATCCTGGGGGTGGGCTTCCTCCTGCCCGGCGTCTACCTGACGTGGTCGCTGATCAAGGGCAAGAAGGCGCCGGCGAATCCGTGGGGTGCCACCGGCCTCGAGTGGCAGATCGGCTCGCCTCCGACCAAGCACAACTTCGAGGAAGACGTGGTCGTGACCCACGAGGCCTACGACTACCACGGCCTGGCCGCGGCCACCCGGTCGTCCGATGCGCCAACGACCAAGGAGCAGGAGAACGTTGTCTGACGCCGCCCCCTCCCAACGACAGCCCAACCGGTTGGCGTACTGGTACCGCAGCTACGCCGAGCAGACCGAATCGGTCACGCTGGGCATGTGGCTGTTCCTGGTCACCGAGGTCATGTTCTTCGGTGGCCTGTTCATGGCCTACATGCTGTACCGGACCTTCAACCGCGAGGCCTTCGCCGCGGCCAGCTACACGCTCGACATCGGGCTCGGTGCCTTCAACACCGTGGTCCTGATCGTGTCGTCGCTGACGGTCGTGCTCGCGGTCTGGGCCGCGGAGAAGGGCAAGCAGAAGCAGCTGATCCTGTGGCTGGTCGCCACCATCGTCCTCGGCTGCACCTTCCTCGGCGTGAAGTACGTCGAGTACGAACACAAGTGGCACGAGAACAAGTTCCCGGGCCCGGAATTCGTGTTCGAGGACAAGCGCGAGTTCGCCCACTCGGACGAGCCGGTCGACCCGAACAAGGTGCGGATGTTCTTCCACATCTACTTCGGGATGACGGGACTGCACGCCCTGCACATGGTGATCGGGATCGGTGTCTTCCTGGTGCTGCTCGTCAACGCCATACGAGGGAAATACACCCAGCAGTGGCACGACCCGATACCCGTGGCCGGTCTGTATTGGCACTTCGTGGATCTCGTGTGGATCTACCTGTTCCCACTGCTGTACCTGATCGGTCGACACTAGGAGGCGGCGCATGTCCACCGAACAACACGGACACATCGGTCTGCGCACCTACTTCGCGGTCTTCTTCGCGTTGATGATCCTGACCTGGGTGACGGTCGAGGTCGCCTATCACGACTTCGAGCCCTGGAACGACCTCATCGCGATCGGGATCGCGACCCTGAAGGGAGCGCTGGTGGTGCTGTTCTTCATGCACGTGTGGCACAGTTCTCCCCTGACGAAGATCGTGCTGATCACGGCGATCTTCTTCTTCCTGATCCTGGTGGTCTTCGTGTACGCCGACGTGCTCACGCGGGACATGCTGAACGTCCCGTCGCGTCCGCCCGGATTCGGTTGATCCCGAGACAGGACCGCGGCCGATCCCCGGGCCCGTCGCAGCGCGGCGGGCCCTTCGTGTGTTCCCTTGCGGTGGCCGGGGCGAGGCGCGAGCGTGTCGCGCGGTCCACCGTACGTTGCCCGATTCCGCGAGCTCCGGAGCGTCTTCCATGAGCGATGCCCGCCACCTGGCGACCGCCGAACTCCGTCGGCGATTCTCGTCGGAACTGTCGTCGATGTACGCGTCCGAGGTCCCGCTGTACGGCGAGCTCATGGCCGTGGTCAAGCAGGTGAACCGCGAAGTCGTCGCCGCCCGCCCCGAGCTCTCGCTGGACGAGGCCGACGTCGACCGGCTGAGCGCCGAGCGCCACGGGGCCATCCGTCTGGGGCGCGACGACGAGCTCGCGCTCATGACACGCTTCTTCGCCGTGCTCGGGATGGAGCCGGTCGACTGCTACGACCTGAGCGCGGCCGGAGCCAAGGCCCAACCGGTGATCGCCACCGCCTTCCGGCCGGCGGCGCTCGACCAGATCGAGGTCTCGCCCTTCCGGGTGTTCTGTTCGCTGCTCCGCCCCGACGACGAGCGCTTCTTCGACGACGAAGTCCTCCGGCGACGCATGCGACGGGCCCTCGACGCGCGCGAGATCTTCGGCCCGCGCCTGCGCTCACTGATCGAACGGGCAGAGTCCGACGGCGGCCTCGACGCCGAACACGCCGCACGGTTCGTGGAGGAGGGCCTGCGACTCTTCGGCTGGCGTGGCGAGGCCCGCGATCGCGCCCTGTACGACGAACTCCGGGCCCGGGGGACCAACATCGCCGCCGACATCTGCTGCTTCCCCAATCCCCACCTCAACCACCTGACGCCGAACAGCCTCGACATCGACGCCCTCCAGATGCGCATGACCGAAGTCCTGGCCACGCGCTACTCCGGACTGGGTGCCGAGATGAAGGACCACATCGAGGGTCCGCCTCCGCGTCGGGCGCCGGTCCTGCTCCGACAGACCTCGTATCAGGCCCTGGTCGAGACCGTGCGCTTCGACGGCGAGGAGACGGGCACCCACGCGGCGCGCTTCGGCGAGATCGAGCAGCGCGGCCAGGCCCTCACGCCGGAGGGACGCGCGCACTACGACGAGGCGACGGCCCGGGTCGAGGCCCGGCGGGCCGCCGGCGAGCCGCTCACTCCCGAACTCTGGTCGGAGGCCTTCGAGGGACTGCCCGACGACCTCGACGAGATCCGGCGGCGCGGACTCGGATATTTCGTCTACGAGACCACGGAGCGCGGCCGGGCCGCCCGCCACGACGACCGCCCCACCGAGCTCGCCGCCCTGATCGGTGCGGGGCACGTGCGGGCGCATCCGATCCGTTACGAGGACTTCCTGCCCGTGAGCGCGGCGGGGATCTTCGCGTCGAACCTGCGGCAGTCCGGTGCGCTGCGAGAGGGCGAGAGTCCCCATTCCCGGGCCGAACTCGAAGCAATCCTGGGCCGCCCGATTCGCGATCCGCACACGCTCTACGCCGGCCAGGAGGCGCGTTCGCTGCTGAAGGTGCACTCGGAACTCGACGTGGATCTTCCCGCGGAGCGGAGGCGCGAACTCGAGCGGCGCGCTCGGGGCTGACCCGGGGAGCGACGGTTCGTTCAGCCCGTCGGATCCGGCGCCAGGTCGAGGCGCCTCTGCACAACGATCACGTCGAGCAGGCGTCCGAACTTCTCCCCCACGCCGCGCATCGTTCCCACACGTTCGAATCCGCGATCGGTGAAGAGGGCCAGACTCGCCGTGTTCGTCGACTCGATCCGGCCGATCACCACCCGGTGCCCGCCCTCGGCCGCGCACGCGAGAAGATTGTCCAGGAGGCGCCCGCCGATGTCGCGGCCACGCCACGCGCGGTCGACGAAGAGCGAGACCTCGGTCGTCCGGGCGTAACCACGCTTCGGCGACCACGCCGTCAGCTTGCCCCAGGCCACCACGCCCGCGTTCGGCGTCTCGACCACCCGGATGCGCTGCTGTGGTGGTGCGTGCGCGGCCAACCAGTCGCGACGCTCGGTCGGGAGCCACCGATCGTGGTCGAGCGTCGAGGTCGCGTGATCGACTTCGTGGTTGTAGATCGAGCAGATCACGGTCAGGTCGGACTCGACCGCGTCGCGCAGCGTGAACTCCACACCGGAGCTCACGACGGCATCCGCAGCTCCGGCCGCTCCCGGAAGGCGTCCAGCGATTCGGGGTTCGCCAGGGCCTCGCGGTTGTCGATCGCCTCGCCGTGGACGACCTTGCGCACCGCGACCTCGCTGATCTTCCCGCTCACCGTTCGCGGCACGTCGTCGACGGCCAGGATCACCCGCGGCACGTGGTGCGGGCTCGCCTGTGCCCGGATCGCGGTCCGGAGGCGATCCCTCAGGGCGTCGTCGAGCGTGTGGTTCTCGGCCATGCGCACGAAGAGCACGATCCGCTGGTCGTCGCCGGTGTCCTGACCGATCACCACGGCCTCGAGCACCTCGTCGAAGGTCTCGACCACGCGGTAGATCTCTGCGGTGCCGATTCGCACGCCGCCGGGATTGAGCGTGGCGTCACTGCGACCGTGGAAGACCATCCCGCCGTGCGGCGTGATCTCGACCCAGTCACCGTGGCGCCAGGTGTTCTCGAAGTGCTCGAAGTAGGCGCCGCGGTAGCGGGTGCCGTCGGGGTCGTTCCAGAAGCCGACCGGCATCGACGGGAAGGGGACCGTGCACACGAGTTCGCCCTTCTCCCCGGCGGGCAACCGCGCACCCTCGTCGTCGAAGACCTCGACCTTCATGCCCAGTCCCCGCATCTGCAGTTCCCCCCGCCGCACCGGGCCCATGGGATCGCCGAGGGCGAAGCAGGAGATGAGATCGGTGCCGCCGGAGATCGACGCGAGCTGCACGTCGTCCTTCGCGTCGCGGTAGACCCAGTCGAAGCCCTCGGGGGCGAGCGGGCTGCCCGTGCTCAGGATGGTGCGAAGCGATCGGAGTTCGTGGGTGACGCGCGGTTGCAGGCCACGCTTCTCGGCCATGGCGATCCACTTCGCGCTGGTGCCCAGCACCGCGAGGTCCTCGTCGTCGACCAGGTCGAGCAGACGTGCC
Source organism: uncultured bacterium (assembly GCA_964593155.1). Lineage (GTDB taxonomy): Bacteria > Krumholzibacteriota > Krumholzibacteriia > JAJRXK01 > JAJRXK01 > JAJRXK01. The sequence continues at coordinate 21,397 of CAZQHE010000018.1, read as the reverse complement.
GTCCGCGGATGGAAGGGCGAGCCGTCGATCAGCACGATCCGGGCTCCGACGGCCAGACCACTGACCATCCAGTTCCACATCATCCAGCCGCAGGTCGTGTAGTAGGCGAATCCGTCACCCGCGCGAAGGTCGGTGTGCAGTACCAACTCCTTGAGGTGTTGCAGCAGTGTCCCGCCGGCACCGTGCACGATCGCCTTGGGCAGACCGGTGGTGCCCGACGAGTACATCACATAGACGGGATGATCGAAGGGCAGCGGCTCGAAGTGCGGCTCGCCCGCCGGTCGCGCGCTCACCGCGTCCTTCCACAGGACGGCGTCCTCGACGTCGACCTTCTCGAGCGGACGTGAGGTGAGGCCCTGCACCAGCAACACTCGCTGCACCGACGGCAGCTGCGCGCGCAAGGCGCGAACGCGGTCGAGCACGGGGCGGTTCTTGTCGGCGTAACGGTAGCCGTCGGCGGCCACCAGGACCTTCGGTTCGATCTGACCCAGGCGATCGAGGGCACCCTGGATCCCGAAGTCCGGCGAACAGCTCGACCAGACCGCGCCCAGACCGGTGGCCGCGAGCATGGCGATGACCGTCTCGGCGCGGTTGGGCATGTAGGCGCCGACGCGGTCGCCGACGCCGACGCCGGCCTCGACCAGTGCCTTCTGGCAGCGCGCGACCTCGGCGCGCAGTTCGTCGCGCGTGAAGACGTGCCGACGCCCCATCTCGTCGCGACCGACCATGGCGATCGCGTCGCCTCGGTGGCGAAGCAGGGTCTCGGCGAAGTTCAGACGGGCCTCGGGGAACCAACGGGCTCCCGGCATGCGGTCGACGTCCTCGACCACCACCGAACCCTTCTCGCCGATCACGTCGACGAAGTCCCACAGACGCGACCAGAATCCCGGCGCGTTCTCCACCGACCACCGCCACAGCGAGGCCGCGTCGGTCACGCCCGGATCGACGGATGCCGCGACCTGGTCGAGGAAGCGCGCCATGGCGGTGCCGCGCGCACGGTCCGGAGACGGCTGCCAGACGACCTCACCGAGTCCGTCGGAGCTCACGCCGAGGCCTCCTCCCCGCCGACCACGCCGCGACACTCCCCGAAGCCGATCGGAACCGCGCCGTCGGACTCGCAGCGACCCCGCATGACGACCTCGTCGCCATCCTCGAGGAACCGCCGCTCCTCGCCGGTGGGCAACTCGATCGGCTCGGTACCACGCCAGGTGAGTTCGAGCAGGCACCCGCGGCTCTCCTTGTCGGGACCCGACACCGTTCCGCTGGCGAGCAGGTCCCCGGAACGCAGGTTGCACCCGTTGCTCGCGTGATGGGTGAGCATCTGCGACACGGTCCAGTACATGTCGGTGAACGAGCCACGACTCAGGCGCACCGGATCCATGCCCTTCGCCCGCATCTGCGCCGAGCTCAGGTACACCTCGACGGTCAGGTCGATCGCGCCACGCGCCTGCACCTCGGAATGGTCGAGATAGGGCAACGGCGCGGGATCGCCCTCGGGCCGCGGCTTCGTCGCCACGCGGAAGGGAGTCAGGGCGTCCATGGTGACCACCCACGGCGAGATCGTGGTCGCGAAGCTCTTGGCCAGGAACGGCCCCAGCGGCTGGTACTCCCACGGCTGGATGTCGCGCGCCGACCAGTCGTTCACCAGGCAGAGACCGAAGAGATGCTCCTCGGCGCGCGCGATCGGAACGGGGTGGCCGAGGCCGTTGCCCGTGCCGACGAAGGCGCCGACCTCCATCTCGTAGTCGAAGCGCCTGGTCGGCCCGAAGCTCGGCGCGTCGGCGTCGGGCGCCTTCGACTGCCCCGCGGGGCGATGCACCGGGGTCCCGCTCACCACCACCGACGACGCGCGCCCGTGGTAGCCCACGGGGATCCACTTGTAGTTCGGCAGCAGCGGATTGTCGGGACGGAACATGCTGCCGACGTTCGTGGCGTGGTGCACCGACGAGTAGAAGTCCGTGTAGTCACCGATGCGCGCGGGCAGCTGCATCTCGACGTCGTCCATCGCCAGGAGCAGTTCGTCGGCACGGTCACTGCCGGCGATCTCCTCGTTGCCCTCGCTCAGCAGCTCGCTGATGCGGTGACGCAACGAGCGCACGTGCTTGCGCCCGAGGCCCATGAGGTCGTTCAGCCTCCCACTGCGGCACGCCTGTGCGGCCACTCCGGCTTCGTCGCGCAACAGCCCCGCGCCGAGTACTCCGGCCAGGTCGAGCACGCGATCGCCGATGGCCACCCCGATGCGCGGCGAGACCTCGCCGTCGACGGTGAAGGCGCCGAAGGGAAGATTCTGGATCGGGAAGTCCGTGCCCTCTTCGTGGGCGGACTCGACCCAGCTGCGCAGCTGGGGATCGTGGGTCGCGTCGAGCGATTCGGTCATGTCAGGTCCAGGGTCTGGAGGTCGGTGACGGGCTCGGAGAACGAACACGACCCGAAGCTGCGCGCGAAGCGCCGCCGGGCCTGGGCCACGTCCTCCGGCCCCAGGTGATGATCACGCCAGCGGACGCCGCCCTCGGGTTCGAGCGTGAAGGCCGAGGGATCCTCCTCGGCCAGCAGGGCGTGCAGCGTGGCGTCGTCGACGGATTCGCGGGCCAGCAGCGCCGAAGCCACGAACACGTTGAGGAATCCGTGCATGGGACCGCGCGGTGCGTCGTCCTCGTAGGTGAGCGGATACTCCGCGCGCACCGGATGGTGCAGACCGGCCGTGAACTTCAGGCCCACGCCGGCGTCGGCGCACACGCGCAGGAACCGCGCGACGGCCTCGATCGGTGGGAACAGGTCGTGCGTCACGCCGCCGGTGCGGATCTTCGCGCGCGCTCCGGCGTCACGCAGGGCCGGCATCCACGGGGCCGGGTCCTCGTTCCAGGGTAGCTCGGCGAAGACTTCGATCGTGTGGCCGGCCGCGGTGGCCACGGCGGTCACCGCATCGGGATCGGCGGGACGGAACTCGACGGCCACGACCTCGTAGCGGGCGGGATGACGGTCGACGAAGGCCTGTACCCGCTCCAGACCGTCGATCGGCTCGGGGCCGAGCAACACGCTCAGCGACCACAGTCCGGGTGCGCCGATCGCCTCGCGGCTGGCCTCGAGCTCGTCCAGTCGGCCCGCCGGCACCACGAAGCCCGCCAGCATCCACGCCGCCTCGCTGTCCCGCTGCCTCGCGTACTCGGCCACGGCGTCTTCCATGGGCAGCTCCGACGGCGGGAAGAGCCCGGCGTAGTCCACGATTCCGGCCAGCAGCTCACGTCCTCGGCTCACGCGGCCACCCCCTTCGAGCGGTCTCGGGTCCCCCGATTCCCCGGCGTCCGGGCCGGGGCGCGGACGGCACAGTGTAGCGGTCCAGGGCACCGGTGCCCAGGGTGCGCGTCGGCTGGCATCCGGGCCACCTTGTGATAAGGTGTCGGGCACTCACGAGCCCCCGGATCGACCTTCTCGCCCAGACCATTGGAGTCCCGTCGTGACCGAGAACCCACTGAATCTCAAGCGTCTGCACCACGCCGAGTTCTGGGTGGGCAACGCCAAGCAGGCCGCGTTCTACTACAACCGCGCCTTCGGCTTCTCGCAGACGGCCTACAGCGGCCTCGAGACGGGTGTGCGCGACCGTGCCAGCTACGTACTGGAACAGAACCAGGTGCGGTTCGTCCTGAGCACCCCACTGCACTCCGACACCGAAATGAGCCGGCACCTGGCCAAGCACGGAGACGGCGTCCGTGACCTGGCCTTCGAGGTCGAGAACGCGGACTTCGCGCTCGAGGAGGCCGTCCGCCGTGGCGCCGAGCCGGCCATCGAACCGCACACGGTGAGCGACGAGAACGGTTCCGCCCGTCACAGCGCGATCAAGACCTACGGCGACACCGTCCACAGTTTCTGGGATCTCAAGGACTACAACGGGCCCTTCCTGCCCGGCTTCACCGAGAAGCCGGTGCCCGGCGAACCCGTCGGCATCGCCATCATCGACCACTGCGTGGGCAACGTCGAACTGGGCAAGATGGACTTCTGGGCGAACTGGTACCGCGACGTCATGGGCTTCGAGCGCTACCTGACCTTCGACGACGAGGACATCTCCACGGACTACTCGGCGCTGATGTCGATCGTCATGAGCCAGGACGGCGCGTCGATCAAGTTCCCCATCAACGAGCCGGCCGACGGCAAGAAGAAGAGTCAGATCGAGGAGTACCTGGACTTCTACGAGGGTCCCGGTGTCCAGCACGTGGCCCTGCTCACCAAGGACATCATCGACACCGTGGGCAAGCTGCGAGCGAACGGCGTGCAGTTCCTGTCGCTTCCCGACAGCTACTACGAGATCGTGCGCGAGCGCGTGGGCGACGTCGTGAAGGAGGACTGGAAGAAGCTGCAGGAGCTCGGAATCCTGATCGACGCGGACGACGAGGGCTACCTGCTGCAGCTCTTCACCCAGCCGGTCGAGGACCGTCCCACGCTGTTCTTCGAGATCATCCAGCGGCGCGGCAGCCGTGGCTTCGGCAAGGGCAACTTCAAGGCCCTGTTCGAGTCGATCGAGCGCGAGCAGGCGCTGCGCGGCAACCTCTAGCGGGAGCGGCCATGCCCTTCTACCACCGACTCGGTCAGCTGCCGCCCAAGCGCCATCGCGTGATGGAGAAGCCGGGCGGCGGCATGCACTTCGAGCAGCTCATGGGCAACAAGGGCTTCGTGGGCCCCTCGTCGCTCATGTACCACCTGCACTACCCGACCGAGGTCCGTGACGTGCGCAGTCGCGGTGACCGCCGGCTGGTGGCGGTCGACGAGCGCGAGCTGCGTCCGCGTCACCTGCGCACCAGCGGTCTGTCCGAAGGCGGGAGCATGGTGCTGGACCGCGTGCCCCTGCTCTTCAACGCCGACTGCGCGCTCTACCACGTCCGGCCCGATCTCGACGACGACTTCTTCTACCGCAACGGGCAGGCCGACGAGCTCGTCTACGTGGCCACGGGCGAGGGCACCCTGCACTCGCAGATGGGCACGATCGACGTCCGCGCCGGCGACTACGTGGTCGTCCCGCGCGGGATCGTGCACCGGTGGCGGTTCCGCGGCGAGTCCCCGCGGCTGCTGATCACCGAGAGCCGGGGCTACGTGCGCACGCCCGAGCGCTACCGCAACGAGTTCGGACAGTTGATCGAGGGCGCCCCATTCTGCGAACGCGATTTTCGTCGCCCCGAGGAGCTCGAGACCTTCGACGAGAAGGGAGACTTCCCGATCGTCACGAAGCAGGACGACCACCTCACCGAGTTCGTGCTCGCCCACCATCCCTTCGACGTCGTGGGTTGGGACGGCTTCTACTATCCCTTCGCCCTGTCGATCCACGCCTTCGAACCGAAGGTCGGCGAGTACCATCTTCCGCCGCCGGTGCACCAGACCTTCGAGGGCGACGGCTTCGTGGTGTGCAGCTTCTGTCCACGGCCGTACGACTTCGGCGAGGGCGCCGTGCCGGCCCCGTACTTCCACAGCAACGTGTGGAGCGACGAGGTCCTGTACTACGCCAGCCGCGAGTTCATGAGCCGCAAGGGCATCGAGTTCGGGTCGATCACGCTGCACCCCGACGGCCTGCCCCACGGACCGCAGCCGGGCCGTATGGAGGCCTCGATCGGCGCGGAGCGGGCCGACGAACTGGCCGTGATGGTCGACACCTTCCGGCCCCTGCGGCTCGCCGTCGAGGCCCGTGAGGTGGAGGACACCGACTACTGGAAGAGCTGGCAGTCCGGGGACTGAGTCAGAGCAGGTCGCGCGGTGGCGGCGGCGCGTCGACGGGCGTGCCGAAGGGCGCGATCGGCGACCGGCCCCTCACCTCGAGGAAGTGGTGCAGCGCCCAGGTGTTGGTGGGAAAGGCGAGGTCGTCCCAGGGGATCTCGTCGGCGGTGA
>CAZQHE010000018.1:0-15519 GCA_964593155.1 uncultured bacterium | reverse complement strand
ACTCGTCGAGCGCGTCCTTGATGGCGCGGGGCGAGGGGATCTCGTCGACGGTGAACAGTCGGGCCTCGAGCGATTCGGGCCCCGGATCGATCGTCGGCTCCAACATTCGGCCTCGGTACACCAGATGCACCTGACCGATGTGCGACAGGGAATAGACGGCGAGCAGGTCGTCGATGGCGATCCGGGCCCCGGTCTCCTCCCAGGTCTCGCGCACGGCACCGGCCTCGGTCGATTCGCCGACCTCCATGAACCCACCCGGCACCGTCCAGTGGCCCACCCGCGGCTCGATCGCGCGGCGGCACAGCAGGATGCCGTTTTCCCAGGTCGCGAGCGCCCCGACCACCAGGCGGGGATTCTCGTAGTGGATCCACCCGCAGGAGCGGCAGACCATGCGCTCGCGGTTGTCGTCTTCGGGAACGCGACGCTCGAAATCGGGCCGGCGGTCGGATGAATCCATGAGCGATCCGGGGATGCGGGAAGTCTCAACGGTAGGCCCAGCGGTACTCGGCAACAAGCCCGGGCGCCGGATCGCGCTGCTCGCCTCCGGCCCGCTCGCGTGGGTGGCGAGCACCGCTCTGGGCACCTGGGCGCCCGGTGTGGTCGAGTCGCTGTACGGGGGGTCCGTGGGCGCGGCCGTGGGCTTCGCGCTGGCCCGCGCCAGCGGCTGGATCCCCTTCTCGGTGGCCGAGGTACTCCTCGTGGCCTTCGTCGCGGCCGAACTGCTCCGCCTGCTCGGCGGGCTGCGGCGGCGGCCGCGGCGGCGACGGCTGGCCCGGGCGGTGCTCCTGGTCGCGCGCGATCTGAGCGTGATCGTGGCCTTGTTCTACCTGCTGTGGGGATTCCACTACGCGCGGCCCACCCTGCCCGAACGCGGCGGCTGGCCCTCGGCCGACCTGCCGCTCGACGAGCGCATCGCCCTGACGGAGGCCGCGGTCGACCGCGTGAACGACCTGTACCGGCAGCTGCACGGCACCGAGGACGCCGGCCGGCCCACGGGCGACCCACCGGACCTCACCGCCCTCGACCGCGCGCTCGAGGTGGCCTGGCGGGCGATTCCGGCGCGGGTGGGTCTACCAGCGGCCGCCGGGTGGGACCGGGGCCCGGTCAAGGAGCTGTGGATCTCTCCGCTGCTCCACCGGCTGGGCCTGTCGGGCTTCTACTTCCCGTTCACGGGCGAGGCGAACGTCAACGACGACGTGCCCATCGTACAGCGCGCCCGGGTGATGTCGCACGAGAAGGCACACCAGCGCGGTGTGGGTCCCGAGGACGAGGCCAACTTCCTGGGCTGGCTGGCGGCGGCGACGGCCGATCACGTTCACGCCCGCTACGCGGCCGCGACCTTCGCCTCGCGTCAGTTGATCCGGACCCTGCCGCGGCCCGAGCGCCGGCGTCTGGTCGAACGTCGACTGCCCGGCGTGCAACGCGACGTGACCGACGTCTACGCCTACTGGATGGCGGCACGGGGTCCGGCCCGGACGGTCAGCCGGCGGGTCAACCACGCCTACCTGCGCAGCAACCGGGTCGAGGGCGGCGTGGAGAGCTACGGCCGCAGCGTCCGCCTGCTGCTCGCCTACGCTGCCCTGCGCGGTGATCTGGACGTGGCCCCGCCTTCGGCCACGCCCGTCGACCCGGCCGAACCCCGCTGACCCCCGGAGGTCCCATGCCCCGCGCACCGCACACCGCCGCTCGCCTCGAGGGACTCGGGGGCTCGGTCTTCGAACGCTTCCTGCCGCGGATCCGCGAAAAGCGGCCGCGGCCGACCAAGCTCCACATCGGCGACGCCGCCGATCCCCCCACCTACGACCTGCCGCTCGACCCGGAGTTCCGCCGGGACCGCGCCCACTGGTTCCAGTACCCCAACACCGCTGGCATCGGCCGCCTGCGGCGGGCGCTCGCCGACCACCACCGGAGCGTGCACGGCCTCGACACCGAACCCGATCAGATCCTCGTGACCAGTGGTGCGACGAACGCGCTGTCGTCGGCGATGCAGGCGCTGATCGATCCGGGCGACGAGGTGATCGTCCCCACGCCGTCGTGGCCCTTCGTCCGCGGCATGGTGCGCATGGCCGGCGGGATCGTCCGCGAGATCCCCTTCTACACCTCCGGCGCCCGCGACGAGGGCCTGCAGCGGATCGAGGACGCGATCGGCGAGCGAACGGCGGCCGTGTACGTGAACACGCCGAACAATCCCTCGGCGCGCGTTCTCGACGTGGTGACCCGCCGGGCACTGCTGGAGATCGCCGAAGGGCACGGCCTGTGGGTGATCAGCGACGAGGCCTACGACGGCATGGCCTACGACGGGCGCACCACGCATCCGCTGGCGTTGTACTCGAGCCGACCAGAGACCGTGCTGTCGGTGTACACCTTCTCGAAGATCTTCCGCTTCGCGGGGCTGCGGCTGGGCTGGCTGCGCGCCGCCGCTCCGATGGTCGGATCGGTGGACCGCGCCCTGGTCCATTCGGTGTACTCGGCGTCGTCGCTGGCCCAGGAGCTCGTGCTCGATCCGGTGCGACAGTTCGGGCGGTGGTCGACGTCGGTGGCGGCCGACCTGCAGGCCCGCCGCGACCTGTTCGTGGGGACCCTCGATCTTCCGATCGAGCCCTGCGAGGGGACCTACTTCGTGTTCTTCGACGCGGCGCCTTTCTGCGACCGTGGGCGCAACCCCGAGGACCTGATCGTCGAATGCCTGGACGAGGGGGTGCTGGTCGCACCGGGTGGCGACTTCGGCACCGACTACGGATCGTGGATGCGAGCCTGCTTCGCCGCCGAGTCGCGGGATGCGGTCGAGGACGCCGCGCGGCGTCTACGTCGGGTCCTGGCGCGCTGACAGCGATCCTCCCCGTGCACTCCTCCCCGGAGGTCTGCCGTGAGCCACCTGATCGCCCCCATGTTCCCGCTGCCCTCCTACTTCCTGTTCCCGGGGGCCGCCTCGCCCCTGCGCGTCTTCGAACCGCGCTACCGGCAGATGGTCGAGGACCTGCTCGACGGGCCGGGGCGCCTGGTGATGGCCTGTGTCGATCCCGAGCACGTCCACGAGATGGCCGGCGACCCGCCGGTGCTCGAGACGGGCGGACTGGGCGAGATCGCCCGCCACCGCCGGCTCCCGAACGGTGAGTACCTGATCTGGGTGGTCGGTCTCGGGCGCGTCCGGATCGAGGAGATCGAGTCGGACCGGCTCTACCGTCGGGCCCGCGGCCATCTGCTCGAGACGCCCGACCAGGACCAGGAGGCCGAGATCGCCGACCTGGGGCTGTCACTGCAGCTGCGCGATGCGATCGCCGAGCACAGCGAAGAGGACCTCGAACTGCCCGACGAAGCATCGATCGGCTTCCTGGCGGACATCCTGGCCCAGTGCCTGCCGTTACCCGTGCCGCGTCTGCGCCAGTGCTTCGAGGAACTCGATCCCCGGCGACGGGCCGACCTCGTGCTCGACGAGCACCGCCTGCGGGGAACGTCATCGGAATGAATCCGGGACGCAGGGCCCCGGATCCGCTACGACGCAGGTGATTCGCACTTTGTCGGATTCCAGCCGGCTGCTAGACTGTCCGGAACCTCGCAAACGTGCATCCGTTCCGGCTGTTCCGGCCCGATCCCGGCAGGTCCTCCGTTGAACGACGATCGTCTCCGCCCCCGGCATCCGATCCAGGTCGCCGCCCGTCGCGCCGGCCTCAACCCCGCACTCCTCCGCGCCTGGGAACGGCGCTACCAGGCCGTTCGGCCCTGGCGCAGCGACACCCGGCAGCGGCTCTACTCCGACCACGACGTCGAGCGCCTGCGCCGGCTGCGGATCGTGACCGAGGCCGGCCGCCGCATCAGTGACGTCGCCGCTCTCGACGACGAACAGCTCGCGGCCCTGCTGACCGAGGACGCGGCCCAGCACCGCACGGTGACCACTCGTGGGGTTTCGGGTCGCCCGACTCTCGACGAACTGCTCGCACGGGCAGTGGCGCGGGTGCGCGATCGCGACGAGCGTGGTCTGCGGCGGGAACTCGAGCGCGCGGTCCTGCTCCACGATCCCCTGGCGTTCCTCGACGACGTTCTCGGGCCGCTCGTGGAGCGCACGGGCGCAGGCTGGGCCGACCCTTCGATCGACCCGAGTCACGAGCACGTCACCAGCATCGTGGTCCGTACCCTGCTCGAGGACCTGCTGGTCCGCCTGGAGCCCGACCGCCCCCGCGCCCGGATCGCGGTGGCCGTTCCCACCGACGAGCATCACGAGCTCGGCGGCTTCGCCCTCTCGGTGGCCCTGGCCGTCTGCGGATGCGAGGGCCTGCGGCTCGGCTCCGAGCTGCCCGCGAACACCATCGTGCGGTTCGCCCGCGAGGAGTCCGTGGACGCCGTCGCGCTCTCGGTGACCTGGGAGGGCAATACCCGCCACCTCGAAGAGGAACTGCTCGGCCTGCGCCGCGCGCTCGACCCGTCGGTCCCGTTGATCGTCGGCGGGCGGGGCGGCCGACGGCTGGAGCGATTGATCGACGAGATCGCGGTCGGAGCGCCGTCCCGGCTGCAGGACCTGCCCGACACCATCGACCGCCTGCTCGACCGCACCCAGGTGCAAGGCCCCCGCCGCGACGAGTACGATGACCAGTCCATCGCCAGCTGACCCCCTGGGCCAACACGCGATCGAGTTCTTCCAGGGTCTGTCGCTGCGGCGGCTCGACCTGGTCGACGCCTTCTACGCTGCCGGCGTGCGCTTCGAGGACCCCATGGTCACCCTCGACGGCCGCGACCGCATGCGCGCCTACTACGAGCAGGTCTACCGCAACGACCCGAAGCTCGACTGGGAATTCCCCGAGGTGATCGGTGCTCCGCCTTCCCGGTCGCGCGCTCTGGTCTGGATCATGCACATGGAGGTCGACGGCCTGAACCACGGCCGTCCGATCTCGGTGCCGGGGGTGTCGCGACTGGTCTTCGACGACGACGACCGCTGCGCCTTCCACCGGGACTATTTCGACATGGGAGCCTTCGTGTACGAGAACGTACCGGTGCTCCGCAACGTGATCGGCTACGTGAAGAAGAAGCTGCACGGCGACTTCTGACCGGGCCGGGGCCACACCATGACCCGACGCTCCGCGCACAACCTGAGGGCCGTGCTGGCCCGATGCCTCGGTCTCCCCGGCGGCCAGCCGTGGGTCGACACCGCGACGATCGAGCTGGCCATCTCGTTGGGCTTGGCGGCAGTCACCACCCACGCCGTGACCACCGGGTTGGCACGCTCCGGCGCGAGCCCGCGCCGGGCCGAGCGCCTACTCCGGGCCGCCGCACGGGAACAGGCCCTGGTGCTCGCGAGCGAGGACGAGGCCGCCCGGGTCGTCGCCCGCCTCCGCGACCGGGCGATCCCGGCGATCGCACTCAAGGGCCTGGCCTCGAACCAGGTGGTCCACGCCCCGCGGGGCTGGTGCCGCGCCCCGGGCGACGTCGACCTGCTCGTCCCCGAGGAACAGGCGGACGAAGCGCGTGCGCTCTTCGCGAACGACCCCGGCTACGTCGCCGTCGAGGACCTCGACGTCGCCTTCTACGAACACCACCACCACCTGCAGCCCTTCGTCCGCCGCGGCCGTCCGGCGTCGCCGGTGGAACTGCACCGGCGTATCTCCGGGGTGACCACGGGCAACGTGCGGATCGATCACGCAGGATGCTGGGACCGGGCGATCCCGCATCCGGCCCTCGGCCCCGGGGCGCTGCGCCTGGACGACGTCGACCAGTGCCTGGCCACGATCATCCACATCGACCGCGACGACGCCTACATGCGACGGGCGCGGCAGCTCTTCGACCTGGCGCTCTGGTGGGATCGCTGCGCGGACCGCCACGACGAACTCTGGGCGCGCGCGGAGGACTGGAACGCGGTGTCGACCGTGCACCGCGCCCTGTCGGTCCTCGACGCCTTCCTCGGCCGGCACCGGACCGCCGGACGGAACGACGCGGCCACCGCGGCCCACGGCAGTCGGCTCTGGCGCACTCTGGCTCTGGATTCGGCGACCTTCGCCGACGGTGAGGCCTTGATCCCGGGATGGTACCGGAACGTCGTACTCCGGGCCCTGATGCACGAACAGGACCCCGGGAGGGTCCTGCCGCGAATACTACGACCTGTTCTGGGGGGCCCGTCCTGAGATCCGGGCGGGCCACCGGGGGCTTGCGTCCGGCAATGCCTAGGGCATGTGCCAGAACAACTTGCGTCCCCCCCGCGAGCCGCGGCCACGCCGGTCGTCGAAACCGGTGTAGAGGGTGATCTCCTTGAGATCCTCACGCGAGATGACGGCGGGGCTCTCGTAGTTCTTCTTCGGCTGCATGTCTTCTCCTGGGCGGCAGGTCTCGATTCGAGTCCTGCGCGTCGCTGGGACCGCGCGGGAGCCACGATCTACAGTGGGGAGTATAGCCCATCCCGGCGCCGGATGCTGCGAAAAAATCCCCGGGCCGGAACGAATTCCTACAGCCGTCTCGCAGCTCCCCCGTCGGCGCGCTCGCGGGCCAGGGCGCGCAGCCGGTCGGTGGCCTCGACGAGGTCCGCCCCGAGCCGCATCCGGTAACACGAAACCACCTCGCAGATCCCCGCCAGGGCGTCGAACTGCCGCTGCGAGGTCGAACGATCGCTCGGCACCAGGCTCTGCTTCAGCAGGAGACGCATCGCCGCACTCGGCGAAAGTTCTTCGCAAGTCGAGGCGTCGGCATCGTGGATCTCGGGAAAGACGAGCCACCGCACCCGCGCCCGCTCGACCGGGACCAGCCCCTCGACGGCGTGCACCGGCACGAACCACTTCCCGGCCCCCCGACGCCGCTCGGCCCGGTCACGCGAGCCGTGCGGCAGCAGAGCCTCGAGCGTCGCGTCCGTCAGGTGCAGCGGCGACCAGCGGGCCCCGACCACCGGACCGTCTCCGCGCGCGTGGCCGTCGAGGTAGCAGGTGTCGTCGCCCAGGAAGCCCCAGCCAAGACGGGCCATGGCGAGACTCAGGGTGGTCTTGCCGGAGCCCGAGCCACCGCAGAGGAGCATGGCGTCGTCCCCGACGGCCACCGCACCCGCGTGGACCGAGTAGAGCGCCTGTGCCTTGAGCAGCTCGACCACGACCGGGTCGAGCAGACGGTAGACCTGCTGCCAGGCCTCGACCGCGGCGCCGTCGTCCAGATGGACGCGCGCGCGCCCTGCGTCCGGTTCGACCCGGGCCCACCCTACGTCGTCGGTCTCGATCAAAACGCCGCCCGAGGCGGCCTCCGAGAACCGGGTGCCGTCGGCGGCCACGCCCAGGAAGGCCCCGCTGTCCGGCAAGCCGGTGCCCAGGCCGTGCGCGATCTCCAGGTGCAGATCGGGCTCCTCGGGGCCCACCGGCGCACGGTGGGCCGCGAAGACCTCGTCGAGCACCCCCGCCGTCGACGCGTCGCGGCCGACGACGGTGAGGCGCCGACCGTGGATCCGGTAGTCGCATCGATTCACGGAATTCGTCCCTCTCGGCTCACGGACGTGCGCAGGAATTCCTCGTAGCCCTCGGTCTTGCCGGCGGGCTCACCGAAGGGAAGGCCGTCGATCTCGACCCACGCGTGCCCCTGCTCGATCCCCTCGCGGAAGCGCACCCCGATCACGAGGTCGGCCGCGTGACCGTGGCGCCGGAGCATCCGCGCCAGCCCGTAGGCGCGAACGAGACAGGCATCGCCCGGAAGACGACCCGTTGCCTTCCGATAGGCCGCGTGGACCGCTTCCGTCGATGCACGCCGCCTTCCGGCCGCCGTCGCGTCGAGACTGGACACGATCTCCCGGGCACTCGAACGCGCGATGCGCATCCGTGCGCCCCAGACGTGCCAGAGGGCCTCCAGTTCCAGCATCAGAGGCATGGGACCGTCCTGCGACCATCGCCCACGTTCGCCTCAGACCTCGAAGAGCCCCTCGGCGAGCATGGCCTCGACGAAGTGGATCGTGTCGCGCCGTGCGGTGTCCTCGTCGACGTCGAAGGCATCGACCACGGCCGCCGCGATCTCCTCCACCGTCTTCGTGCCGTCGGCGGCGTTCCAGATCAGCGAACCGACCGGATTGAGCGTGGAGTAGACGCTCGAGTCGAGGTCGAGGATGACCACGTGCTCGTCGAGCTCGCGCCAGTGCGCGCGCTCCGAGCGCCGGGGACGCGACTGCGGTCCCACGTTCGTCGACTTCGTGTCTTCGTCCCCGACCACGGTCCACTCCCCTCGGTCCTCGGTCTCGTGCGGTGGTCGCTCGTTCGCAGAGTCTAGACGCCCGCGCGTTCGGCAGCAACGGAACAGCGAACTCATCGCCGGCCGGCACCCGCGGGGAACTGGGGGGTGATGCCCATCTCCTCGAGTACGCGATGCGCCCCGTCGACGGCGTCCATCACCCAGAGCATGTACCGCGAGTCGACCTGGATCGTCCGGACGAGGTCCTCGTTCACCACCCAGTCGGCGGCCACGCCCTCCCAGTTCATGTCGAAGGCCAGACCGATCACCTCGCCGTGGGCGTTGAGCGCCGACGATCCCGAACTGCCGTTGGTGACGTTGACCGTGCTCAGGAAGCCCACGGGAAGGGTACCGAGGTCGGGATCGACGTAGGTTCCGAAGTCGCCCGCGCGCGCCCGCTCGAGCAGCCGCGGTGGGCTGTCGAAGGGTCGTTCGCCCGTGTCCTTCTCCAGGACCCCGCGCACGGTCGTCTGCGGTCGGTACTCGACCCCGTCGCGAGGACGGTAGCCCTCCACCACCCCGAAGGCGACGCGCAGGGTGCCGTTGGCGTCCGGAGCGAGCCGACCGTTCAGCATCGCACGCCGGGCGGCGATCATCCGTGGCCGGAGACGCAGCCGCGCGCCGGCGTGCGCGTCGTCGCGGGCCTCGAGTTCCTCGGCGAGGCCACGCAGGTCGAAGGCCAGGTCGAGGAAGGGATCGTTCTGGTCGCCCAGTTCGTCGACCGACGCGGTGAACGTCTCCTGGCGCACTTCGAGTTCGTGGAGGCGCGTTCCCTCGTAGAGTCGATCCAGCAGAGCCGCGATCCGCGACTCGTCGTCCTCGCCGCCGGTGGCCGCGAGCGCCCGGTCGAGGGCCTCGATCCGTTGATCGTCGGGCAGGCGCACGGCCTTGCGCAGGATCCACTCCAGTCCGGCCCGGTCGCTCCCGATGTGGATCGACCGCTGCGCTCGGCGCAGACCCGCCTCGCGGCGCGGCCAGTCGCGCTCCTGGTAGCCCTCGTCGCGCTGGGCGTCGGGCTTGGTGCGTTCCTCGGCCATGCGCACGAGCAGGTCGGCCTGCCGCAGCAGGGGCGACGCCGAGTAGAGCCAACGGAACACCGTGTCGCGTTCCCGCGTGGCACGCTCGCGCGCGAGCAGGGCCTCGAACTCGTCGCGGGCGCGACGGTAGTCCTCGGCCATGTCCTCGTCGTGGGCGACGTAGCGCTCGAGCGCCTCCTGCACTTCGCGCTTGTGGGCGAGCGGGTCGTCCCGCTCGAAGGCCTCGAGCGTGCCCACGTACTTCTTCTGGTAGTTCCGCAGGCCGCGGATGCGCGAGGCGTTGGCCAGTTGCACCTCGCGATCGCCCGCGCCGTGCTCCTCGAGGATCGTGGCGAGTTCCTCACGGTAGCGCACGGAGGTTGGCATGTCCCACTCCTGGGCCTCGCGGACCTCCGTCGACGTCGCCAGGCGGCGCGTGCGTCCGGGGTACCCGGCCAGCAGGACCAGGTCGCCGGGGTCGAGGTCACGCGTAGAGATCTCCAGGTGGTGCTCGGGACGGTAGGGAACGTTCTCGGACGAGAAGTCCGCTGGGCGCCCGTCGGGCCCGACGTAGGCCCGGTAGAAGGCGAAGTCACCGGTGTGACGCGGCCACATCCAGTTGTCGACCTCGCCGCCGAAGTTGCCCACGCCCTGCGCCGGCGCGTAGACCAGACGAACGTCGCGGATCTCCATGGCCGTGATCTTCAGGTAGGTCTCGCCCTCGAAGAACGAACGCACCCAGCACCGCACGTCGTCGGTGGCTTCCTCGCAGGCAGCCACCATGGCCTTGCGTCGCTCCTCCACACGTTCGGCGCGCTCGGTGTCGCCGACGTCCTGGAGCCCGCCGGTGATCTCGGCGGTGACGTTCTCGATCGCCGTCGTGACGTACACGCGTGCGGTGGGCGAGGCCAGCACCTCGTCGTCGAGCGTCGGGGCCAGGAAACCCTCGGCCACGTAGTCGCGCTCCGGCGTCGAGTTGTACTGCAGCGATCCGTACACGCAGTGGTGGTTGGTGACGATCAGTCCCTGGTCCGACACGAAGGCCGCGCTGCAGCCGCCGAGCGAGACGATCGCGCCCATGGGAAAGTCCGTGAGGTCGGCGAAGGAATCCGGGGCGAGTTCCAACCCGAGTTCGCGCAGCTCGTCACCGAGCATCGGGATCTGCTGGGGCATCCACATGCCATCGTCGGCGTGGGTCGGACCGGACAGCAGACAGAGCAGGGTGAACAGGGTGACGGCGGTCCTCGACTGCATGGAGCGTTTCCTCTCGGCACAGGGTTCCGAACGGGGACGGACAGCCCTGCAAGGTAGGTGGGCATCTGTGGTCGGATCAAGGTCCCGGGGCCGGGCATTACGACTCTTCGTCTAGCCGTCGTCCTCGAGGTGTGCCTTGTCGTGACCGCGCCGGCGCACCGCGGAGGTCGTCACGAAGTCGTCCAACGCATCGTCGTCGATGGCGTCCGGTGTCCCCAGCGGTGCGGGTGCGATCATCGTGGAATCGACGACGCGACGTTCCGATTCGTCCGGTTCCGGAATCGTCGCCGTGTGCAGAACGCCCTGCCAGGCGGGTTCCGATTCCGACCAGGCGGCCGAGGAGTTGTTGATGCAGACGATGCGATGCTCGGTTCTCGAGAAGCAGGGTACGCGCATCGCATACGGGCGCAGGATCTCCTGGCCGGCCTCGAACATCGGGTTGTGAGCGGCCATGAATTCCTGTGGTGAGAGACCGTGATCGAAGGCGCAGCGGGCGTAGTCGAAGATCTCGAGCTCGGACTCGATCGCAGAGGGCTCGTAGCCCAGCATGAGAAGGCTCTCCTCCGGCCCGCCGTCGAGGTGCGGTCGGGTCGTCTCCTGCTGGTCGAAGCGAGTGGCGGACAGGTAGACCAATGTCCTGCCGGTAGTCACTTCGTGGATTCGGGCCAATGCGCGCTTCAGGTCGACCATCAGGCTGCGGCAGCCGACGGAATCGATGGCCGGGCCGAGTTCCACGACACAGACGCCGGGTTGGTCGAAATCGACGCGACAGGTCCGACGGTACAGTTCGGCGGCGAGAGACTCGACGTCCCTGGACTCGCGATGCAGGCAGATCGCTTCGCGCGGCCAGTCGGGTGATTCGGTGTTCATGGCGCTACCCCTCTCGAGGTGTCGTGGCCCGCGCGGGTGCCGGGCGTGACCGTCGGCCTCGTGCGACCCGCTCCGGGCACGACTCTCCCGCACCGCACCTGCGAAGTCCACCCCACCGCGACGTGTTCCTCGGGAGCGGAGTCGTGGGGCACGAACTCGCGAACGTGGACGTTGCATTGCCCCGCGACTTCGCCCAGCATGATCGGCCCTGCGTCTCGCACGCCCTCCTGGGATCCTTCCACGAGGTCACTCCGAAGCCTACACCCGATCGGACCCATCATGCACACCAGGATCCCAGGGCTCCTCTTCTGCGTCTTTCTGTTCTTGGTGGCCTGCGACTCGTCGACCGCCCCCCACGACGGCGGGGGTTTCGATCTCGCCGGTGCTTTCGACGACGAGGTGGCCGAGTTCGAGCAGGAAGAGGACGGCGAGCGCCTGCGCTTCGACGGCATCGACTTCGGTGGGCGGTCGTCGTCGACGCTCACCGACGCCGACAAGGCGATCCTCGACGGCTTCGCCGCCGTCTTCGCCGGGATGCCCAATTCCCTCTATCGCGTCGAGAGCCACACCGACGAGCGCGGCGCCGCGTCGGCCAACGCGAGCCTGACGCGCCAGCGGGCCGAGGCCGTGCGCGCCTATCTGATCGACGTCGGCGGCGGCCCCGGGCCCTACGTCGCCGCGGACGGTCGCGGCGAGTCCGTTCCCCTCGACGATCGATCGTCCCCGGACGCGTGGGCGCGCAACGATCGCGTCGAGGTCGTCGTGTCCGAACCCGACGGACCGGTGAAGCGCGTCGTGCTCGAGGCCCGGCGCCTCGACGTCGTGTTCGACTGCGACGCCGATCCGGAGCCCGGCGTCGACCAGCCCGGCGACTTCTGGGTGACGGTGTCGATCCGCCTGAGTCAACCCGGTGGCTTCTTCCGACTCGACGAGGTCGTCGACGAGCTCGTCACCGCGAGCGACGGCGAATCCTTCGAACTGGACATCGCAGCGAGCGCGGTCGTTCTTCCGGTCGAGGCCGACATCCTGGAGATCGCCATCGAATTGGAGGAGTTCGACGGCAGCGGGACCTTCGACTTCCGACGGTCCCGGGTCTATCAGTTCACCTACGTCCCCGAGCTCGAGTGCTGGGGCCGCGCGGACGGGCTGTTGTGCGGCGTGCCCGACGGCGGCGCCATCGTCATCGAGAACGGGACCACGGGCGGGCCTCCGTGCGAGACCACCCTTCAGTGGTCGTTGCGCCTCGAGGACGTCCCGTAGCGAGCGCCCCGCGCCCGAGACCGCGAGTCGCCATGAAGCCCCGCGTGCGCATCGCCGAGGCCAGGACGCCCGACGGCAAGCTCCTCGAGCTCTACGAGCACGACGGCGCCCACGACATCGTCGTCGACCGGCGGCCGCTCATGTCTTCGCGCAAGCACCAGTCGGAGGAGGACCTGGCGAGCCTCGTGTGCCGCGGCCTGCCGTCACGGGCCCGGGTGCTGATCGGCGGCCTCGGCCTCGGCTTCACGCTGCGCGCCGCGCTCGACCTCCTGCCGGCCAACGCCGATGCAATCCAGGTGGAGCTGATTCCCGAGGTCGTCGCCTGGAACGAGACCCGGTTGGGTCACCACGCCGACCACCCCCTGCGGGATCCGCGCACCCGGGTCGTCGTCGACGACGTCCGCCGGGTCATCCCGCGCTACACGGGCGCACTGCACGCGGTGATCCTCGACGTCGACAACGGTCCCGACCCGATGGTCACCGATGGCAACGCGTGGCTCTACGCGAAGGAAGGGCTGCGTGCGATCCACCGTGCTCTCGTCCCCGGCGGCCGGGTCGCCGTCTGGTCGGCCACGGACAATGCCGTCTTCCCTCGAACGCTGCGTCGGTGCGGCTTCGAAGCCCGGAGACACCTCAGCTCCGCGCGTCCGGGGCGGAAGGGCGGGCGGCACTTCGTCTTCGTGGGGCGCCGGCGCTGAGAGGCGACCGAGCCGAAGCCGAGCACGGTCGCCAGGAGTGGAATCACTCCTCGATCGAGAAGAGTTCCCCGACCGTGCGGATCGTCTTACGGGAAACGCCGATGCGCCGGGCGAGATCGGTCTGGCTCCACCGCCGCACGGCCTCCGCCCTCGAAGGGCTTTCCGTGGTCACACGTCCTCGTGTCCGGTCGCACCCGGCAGCGGCGTGGCGCTGCGCCCCGACGTGGCACGCAGGCTTGGGCGGCGTGCGAAGACATTCGAAAAAGCTGGGTTTCGGGTTGTCATTCGGCTGGGGCTGACAAAGAGGAATGTCACTCGCTGGGCGCTGACATGCGCTGCTGTCATCCGTCGGCGGCTCACAACCCGAGACCCGGCATTTCGAGGTATGGTTTCACCGGCCGACAACAAGCGGCGACGACGCCCACGGATGACGCCCGCCGTGACCACCACCCACGAAGAAGCCCGCCCCCACACGTGGGGACGGGCTTCCGGGGCACACCCCGGGCACCGCAGGCCGGGCCTACATCATGCCCATGCCGCCCATGCCGCCCATGCCGCCCATGTCACCGCCCGGCATCGGGGCCTTCTCCTCCTCCGGCTCGTCGCTGACGAGGCACTCCGTGGTGAGGATCATGGCCGCGATGCTCGCCGCGTTCTGCAGCGTGCTGCGGGTGACCTTGGTCGGATCGACGATACCGGCCTTGAACATGTCCTCGTACTCGGCCGTGGCAGCGTTGTAGCCGATGCCCTGCTTCTCGCTGCGCAGACGCTCCACCACGATCGATCCGTCGACGCCGGCGTTGAAGGCGATCGTCCGCACCGGCTCCTCGAGCGCGCGGCGCACGATCTCCAGACCGACCAGCTCCTCGCCCTCGAGCTCGAGCTTGTCCAGGGCCTTGGCCGCGCGCAGCAGCGTCACGCCACCACCCGGAACCACACCTTCCTCGACGGCGGCGCGGGTCGCGGCCAGGGCGTCCTCGACGCGGGCCTTCTTCTCCTTCATCTCGGTCTCGGTGGCCGCGCCGACGTTGATGACGGCCACGCCACCGGCCAGCTTCGCCAGACGCTCCTGGAGCTTCTCGCGATCGTAGTCGCTGGTGGTCTTCTCGATCTGCTGGCGGATCTGCGCCTCGCGGGCCTTGATGTCGGCCTTCTTGCCGCTGCCCTCGACGACGGTGGTGTTGTCCTTGTCGATGGTGATACGGCGCGCACGACCCAGGTCCTGCATGGTGGTGTTCTCGAGCTTCAGACCGGCGTCCTCGCTCATCACGCGACCACCGGTCAGGATCGCCAGGTCCTCGAGCATCGCCTTGCGGCGATCACCGAAGCCCGGAGCCTTCACGGCGGCGATCTGCAGCGTGCCGCGCAGCTTGTTCACCACGAGCGTGGCCAGGGCCTCGCCCTCGATGTCCTCGGCCACGATCACGAGCGGGGCGCCCGCCTGGGCGACCTTCTCGAGCACCGGCAGCAGGTCCTTCATGCTGCTGATCTTCTTGTCGTGGATCAGGATGTACGGGCTGTCGAGGACGACCTCCATCCGCTCGCTGTCGGTCACGAAGTACGGCGACAGGTAACCGCGGTCGAACTGCATGCCTTCCTTGACCTCGTAGGTCGTCTCCATGCTCTTGGCTTCTTCGACCGTGATCACGCCGTCCTTGCCGACGGCCTCCATGGAGTCGGCGATGATGTTGCCGATCTCGTCGTCGTTGTTCGCGCTGATCGTGGCGACCTGGGCGATCTGGTCGCGGTCCTTCACGTTCTTGCTCTGCTTCTTGACCTGCTCCACGACCGCGTCGACGGCCTTGTGGATGCCGCGCTTCACGAACATGGGGTTCGCGCCGGCGGTGATCTGACGCAGACCTTCCTTGATCATGATCTGCGCGAGCACGGTCGCGGTCGTGGTGCCGTCGCCGGCCACGTCCTGCGTCTTGGTGGCGACTTCCTTGACCAGCTGGGCACCCATGTTCTGGTACGGGTCGCTGAGCTCGATCTCCTTGGCGATGGTGACGCCGTCGTTGGTCACCGTCGGGCTACCGAACTTCTTGTCGAGGATCACGTTCCGGCCGCGGGGACCCAGGGTCACCTTCACGGCGTTGGTGAGAGCGTCGACGCCCTTCTTCAGCTCGTCGCGAGCGTGCGCGTCGAAAGCGATCATCTTGGCCATCGGGATCCACTCCTCGTGGGTTTTCCGGTTCTGATTGGTTCTGCGAAGAGACGATTGTGTCCGGGCTCGGACGAACGCGGTC
>CAZQHE010000017.1:32765-42938 GCA_964593155.1 uncultured bacterium | reverse complement strand
GGGTACCTGCTTGTCGGCGTGATCGCCTCGCAGCCACGGCCGGACGACGGGGCGGCGCAGGGTGTGCTGTTCTACCTGCTCACCTACGGTCTGATGAACGTGGGCGCCTTCGCGCTGGTCACGCTGGTGAGCCGGCGCGACGAGGAGCTCGCCGAGCTGGGCGGCTTCGCCGGACTCGCCAAGCGCAACCCGGTGGTGGCCGCGGCGATGACCGTGTTCATGCTCAGCCTGGCGGGCATCCCGCCCACGGCCGGTTTCTGGGGCAAGCTGTACATCTTCAAGGCCGCGGTCGGTGAGGGCTTCGTCACGTTGGCCGTGATCGCCATGCTGAACAGTGCGCTGGCCATGTTCTACTACCTGCGGGTGGTCGTGGTCATGTACATGCGCGAGCCGCAGCACGAGGCCTACGACGGCGAGAGCGTCCAGGTCGGTGCGGCCATGACGGCGGCGGCCGTGGCCCTGCTGTACTTCGGACTCATCCCGGGTCCGCTGGCCGAACTGGCGCGGCAGGGGGCGACGGCACTGGCCGCCGCCTTCTAGATGAGCGGCGGCGGCGACGTCCGTACCGGCGCGTCGCGCTTCGCCGCGCTGCCGGGTCTGGTGCTCGTCGGACTGCTGTACGGTTTCGTCGAGTTCGCCCGGCAGCGGTGGATGGCTCCGTCGCCGCCGGGCATTCCCGGAGACAGTGGCGGCGACCCGTTGGCCTACCTGGCCCTGGGCGTCACCGTGGTGGGCCTGCCGGGCCTGCTGGTGTCCCTGATCGTGCCGCGCACCCGTCGCCGGGTCGCGGCCTACGCGGCGGGCCTGTTTCCGACGGCCGCCGTGGCGCTGGGGCGCATCGGCGAGGTCGAGCACTGGACGTGGATGCTCACGGCCGACGGGGAACTCCGCTGGGTCGTGCCGATCGTCCTGGCCGTGATCGGTGCGATCGCGGGCGGCGTCGTGCTGTCCGGCATCGACACGCGATGGAAGCGGCCCCTCTGGATGGGGCGAGGTGCGTTCGCCCTGGCCCTGGTCGCGCCGGTGGTGCTCGCGCTGCGCGTCGATCCGGTGGCGGACGCCCTGCCGGCGCACTCGGGTGATCCACGGCCCAATCTGGTACTCCTGACCATCGACACCCTCCGCGCCGATGCCGTCGGCCACGTCGGCGACGAGTGGCCCACGCGCGACGTCCCCCGACAGGTGTCCACGAGCACGTGGTCGGTGTCGTCGTGGACGCGTCCGGCCATGGCCTCGCTGTTCAGCGGAGTGGTTCCCACCGGACACGGGACCGACGACGAGCGCGCGCCCTCGACCGAGGTCTCGTGGTGGATCGAGGACCTGCGCGACGCGGGCTACCGGACGCTCGCGGTGGTGGCGAATCCGCATCTGCGGCGGCGCTTCGGGTTCGACCGCGGCTTCGATCGTTTCGAGCACTTCGGCGAGCTGGAGTGGTTGGAGCCGGTCGCCCGCTCGTTCTGGGCGGAGTGGTGGCACGATCGCCGGGGCAACGAGCGGGACAACGCCACCGCGGACCTGTTGATCCCCCGCGCCATCCAGATGCTCGAGCGTGACGCGGGCGAGGGACCCTGGTTGCTGTGGGTGCACCTCGTCGATCCGCACATCCCGTATCACCTGCGCGGCGACGACGGCGCCCTGCACGATCCCGACCCGGGGGCCTGGATCGAACCCCTGCGTCCGGACATGGAGGGCGATCTGTTCCGCGCGATCTGGGAGGCCCGCGAGGGAACGGCGGTGAGCACCGACGAGGCGCGTCGCGCGCTGCGGCGGCTGTACCAGACCGAGGTGGACTTCGCCCTCGACTGGAGCCAGCGCCTGCTCGAGGCGGCCGCGGAGGTGAGCGGCCAGCGCGATCTGTTGTGGATGATGAGCAGCGACCACGGCGAGGAGTTCTGGGACGACGGCGGCTACGAGCACGGGCACACGCTGCATCCCTCGGTCACCGAGGTGCCGCTGTGGATCGGCGGGAGCGCTATGGTCGATGCGACATCGGTTCCGCGCCGTCTGATCGACTTCGGCCCCTGGTTGACGGATCGCCTCGGTGTCGAGGGCTTCGATCCCCGGGACGGAACCGGACTCCTGGCCGACGACGCCGTGCTGGACGACCTGGCGCTGGGCAGCGCGGCGACGGTCGAATCGCTGCTGGCCGAGGGCCTGCTGTACGGGCCGCCGCGCACGTGGATCCGGACCGCCCGGATCGACCTGGAACGCGACGACGCGACGCGGGACGTCGAGTTCGCGCCGGCGATGGACGACTCGGCACGCGCGCGGGCCCGGGCACTGCTCCTGCAGCTCGACCTGTGGCGCGAGCGCAATGCCTCGAAGGGCCGCGCCGTCGATCTGTCGCCCGATCTGGTGCGGCAGCTGCGCGCGATCGGATACGTGCAGTGAGATCACCGGCGGTGCGGTACGGGATCGTCGTGCTGGTGGCGGTTCTGGCCGGAGCGGTCCCGCTGCTGCTCTCGGGCTCGATTCCGGGGAACGCGCTACCCTCGGCCCACGGTGGGGCCGATCCCCTGGCACAGGCCGCGTACCTGGCGCACGCCGCCGATCACCTTCCGTGGCACAGCGCTTTCTGGAACGCGCCCTGGTTCCATCCCGTGTCGTGGACGCAGACCTTCCTCGATCCGATGGTCGGGCCGTCGGTGCTCGCGCGTGCGGTCCCGGGTGCGGCGGCCGCCACCGACTACCAGGCGGTGCTGTGGATCACGGTGGCCGGCTGTGTGATCGCCGCCGCGTGGTGTGCGCGGCGCTTCGGGGTGACGCCGGGGCTCGCGCTGCTGGTCGGGGTGGTGTACGCGATCGGGCCCTACGCCGCGGGGCACTTCCATCACCTGAACCAGGTGCCCTCGCCCTGGCTGCCGTTGGCGCTGGGGGCGCTCCGCGCGATGTTCGACGACGAAGGGTCCGGACGTCGGGCCGCGCTGTTCGTCGTCGCGGTGGCGCTGCAGGCGAGCTGGAGCGTGTACGCCACCGCGGCGCTGGTGCTCGGTGCGGTCGTGCTGGCGGTGGTGCTGGCGTGGGGCCGCGAGCGGATCCCCGGCCGTGCTCTCGCCATTGCCACCGGCGGAACGGTGGTCGTGCTCGCGGTGGCGGCCGTGCCCTACGTGCTCGCGGGTCGAGCCCTCGACGGCTTCGGGCGCGACCCGCTCGAGGCGCTGGCCTTCCAGGCCCGGTGGTTCGACCTGTGGAAGGCGGCCGACAGTCGTCTGCTGCCGTGGCCGGACCACGACCCGTCGCGACCGGCGCTCTATCCCGGGGCGATCTGGTTCGTGCTGGCCGCCCTGGGAGCGTGGTGGGGACGTGCCCGGCGCGAGGTCGTGGCGTTGCTCGTGGTGGGGATCGTCGGACTCGGCTTCGCGTTCGGCCGCTCCTTCCTGATCCCGTTCACCTCGTTCGAGATCCCGCTGCCCTTCGCGTGGTTGCAGGACCATCTGTGGCCGTTGCGCGCCCTGCGCGACCCCTCGCGCTTCGCCATCCTCTTTGCGTGGGCCACCGCGCTGCTGGCGGCACTCGGGGCGAGCCGGTTGCTCGCGCGCCGACCTCGTCCGGGCCTGGTGGTGCTCGTTCTGGCCGCCGTGGATCTCGCGCCGGGTGGGTTCGGATCGGTGGACGCGGGGGTGGATCCCGACGTGGTCACGACGCTGCGGTCGATTCCCGAAGGCGAGGTCTGGGTCGGGCTGCCCGCGGCGTGCCGCGAGACGCAGGAGTCGGCGCGCGATGCACGCTTCATGCTGTGGGCCGAGGCCGCGCGGCGGCCCGTGGCCGGCGGGGCGAGTGGATTCGTCCCGCCCGCGATCGCCGAACTGCGAACCGCGTGCTGTCCGGCCTTCACGGTGTCGTGCCGTGATGCCCTTCGCGAACACGGAGTGGAGTGGGTGCTCAGTGATCGGGCCGGAGCCGGAGGATGGACCCTGCTCCCGGTCGACGCCTTGCCACGCACCGACGACCGCCGCTAGTCTGGCGTCTCGCCGCAGCCCGGGAGCTCTCCATGGACCACGCCGACACGCTGGTGCACCTGCGCACCATGGCCCTGCAGGCCGGAGCGCAGATGCTCGAGGCCCTCGACGACGGCCACGACCGGCAGGTCGAACACAAGGGACGCGTGGACCTGGTGACACGGGTCGACCACGACGTGCAGCAGTGGCTGGTGGCCGAGATCGCGCGTCTGTTCCCGGGTGAACCCGTGGTCGGTGAGGAGGGCGGTCAGGACAGCCGCACCGGAGGCCACGAGCCGGTGTGGTACGTCGACCCGATCGACGGCACCACGAACTACGTGCACGGCCATCCCTTCTACTGCGTGTCGATCGCGCGCAGCGACACCGACGGCAGCGCGGGCGTGGTCTACGCGCCGGCCCTCGACGAACTCTTCGCCGCGGTCAGCGGAGGCGGGGCCACGCTCGAACGGCCCCTGCGCGGCGTGCCCCCGTTGAGCCTGCACGCGTCGCGCTGCGAGCGGCTCGAAGAGGCTCTGCTCGCCACGGGGTTCCCGTATTCACGGGGAGCGACCGCGCGTCTGAACCTTGCGATCACCGCGCAAGCGCTGGCGCGGTGCCGCGGTGTGCGTCGGGCCGGTTCGGCGGCGCTCGACCTGTGCTACGTGGCGGCCGGGCGACTCGACGGCTACTGGGAGTTCGCCCTGAAGCCCTGGGATCTGGCGGCCGGTGCGTTGATCCTGCGCGAAGCCGGAGGCGTGGTGACCGACCTCGACGGCCGTGACGAGGTTCTGTGGAGCCGGCGTCTCGTCGCCGCGGCGCCCGGACTGCACGCGGAGTTGCTGGCGATGATCGAGCGCGCCCACGCCGCACCCGACCTCGACGTGCTGTCGCCCGCGCTCGACGCGCCGGTGCCGCGTCACGGACCCCTTCCCGGAGAGGACACCCCATGAAAGACCGTCTCTGGATCGTGCTGAGCACCTTCGGCGACGTCGAGATGGCCACCGCGGCCGCGCGGCGTCTGGTGGAGGAAGGTCTCGTGGCCTGTGCCCAGGTCGAGGAGCGGCCGATGATCTCGGTCTACCGGTGGCAGGGAAGGGTCGAGCAGGACCCCGAGGTCCTGCTGCGCCTGAAGGTGGCGCCCGTAACACTCGATGCCGCAGTGCGACGACTGCGCGAGGTGCACCCCTACGACGTTCCGCAGGTGGTGTGGTTCGAGGCCGAGGCAGAGGCCGAGTACGCGGCCTGGGCGCGCGAGCAGTGCAACGGGGGCGGCCAGGCCGGATCGTCGACTTGACCGTCCGGGAACGGACGTCCAGACTGCGTCGATCTCCGTTTCCCCGTCCCGGAATCGTCGTGCCGCTCCATCGTCTTCGTCACCGGGCGAGCCTCGGGCTCGCGATCGTCCTCACGCTCGTCGCGGTCACCTCGTCGCGGGCCGACGTGCGCCTCGACGTGGGTGCCGCCGAACAGATGCTCCGCGGCAAGCCGGGCGCGTTCTCGGTCGAGCTGCACGACGAGAACGGGCAGCCACTGGCCGGCCGTTCCCTCCAACTCGATCCCACAGGGACTTGGACGCGCGACGGTGATCCCGTGGGTCCGTTCGATCTGCAGCTCGACGACCAGGGGCGCGCGACCATCGACGACGTGACGGTGGGCGACGGAGGCGACTTCCGGCTCGTGCTCGACGACGCGACCGCGGTGGAGGGCTCGGTGCGCGTGGTGCACCCGCTCTGGTCGCTCGTGCCACCCCTGCTGTCGATCGTCCTCGCGCTGTGGTTGCGGCAGGTCCTTCTGGCGCTCACGGCCGGGGTGCTGGCCGGGGCGATCATCTACACGGGCAATCCCGTCAGTGCCTTCGTCATGGCGACCCGCGACGTGGTGGTGCCGTCGGTCACCGATTCCTTCCAGGCGTCGATCCTGCTGTTCACGGCCACGCTGGGCGGCATGGTGGGCGTCATGGCCCGCGCGGGCGGGACCCACGGACTGGTCGACGCCGTGCGACGGTGGATCCACGACGCGCGCAGTTCGCAGCTGGCCACGGCGATCCTCGGCCTGGTGGTCTTCTTCGACGACTACGCCAACACCCTGCTCGTGGGCAACACCATGCGGCCGGTGACCGATCGCATGCGTGTGTCGCGCGAGAAGCTCAGTTACCTGGTCGACTCGACGGCCGCCCCGGTGGCGACGGTGGCGGTGCTGTCGACGTGGGTGGGCTACCAGGTCGGACTGATCGGAGACGGCCTGCAGGCCAACCAGATCGAGGGCTCGGCCTACGGGATCTTCGTGTCGAGCATTCCGTACGCGGCCTACTCGTGGTTCGCGATGGCCGTGGTGTTCTGGACCATCGCCCAGCGGCGCGACTTCGGTCCCATGCTGAAGGCCGAGCGGCGCGCACGGCACGAAGGACAGGTGCTGGCGCCGGGCGCGCGTCCGCTGATCGACGACGTCGGCGCCGATCTCGAACCGGTCGAGGGCAAGCCGCGACGCGCACACGTGGCGCTGGTGCCGGTGGTGGTGGTCCTCGGCACCACCGTTCTGGGCCTGTGGTTCGACGGGCGCCGGGCGATCCTCGAGAGTTCGGGTCCGGTGGGTCTGGCCGCGGCGAACGTCCGCGACGTCTTCTCGACGGCCGATCCGGCGGCCGCCCTGCTGTGGGCGGTGATCCTCGGTTCGACCGTCGCCATCACCCTGGCCGTGTCGCAGCGCCTGCTCGACCTGACCGAGGCCATGGAGTCGTGGATCTCGGGCGCGAAGGCCATGGTGCCGGCGCTGGTGATCCTGATCCTGGCGTGGTCGATCGGCTCGATCTGCGAGACCCTGCGCACCGCCGACGTCGTGGTCGACGCGGCCACCGGCAATCTGTCGGCGCGCATGGTGCCCACGGTGACCTTCCTCGTGGCGGCCTTCCTCGGGTTCAGCACCGGGACGAGCTGGGGGACCATGGCGATCCTCATGCCCATCGTGATCCCGTTGTCGACGGGACTCGCGGCCGAAGCGGGATTGGGCGAGGCGGCGGCGACGGCGATCTTCCTGTCGAGCGTGGCGTGCGTGCTCAGCGGGTCGGTCTTCGGCGACCACTGCTCGCCGATCAGCGACACCACCATCATGAGCAGCATGGCCAGTGGCGCCGACCACATCGACCACGTGCGCACGCAGTTCCCCTACGCGGTGCTGGCCGGGTCTCTGGCCGTCCTGCTCGGCACGGTGCCGGCCGGATTCGGGATCTCGCCCTGGATCACGCTGCCGATCGGCGTCATCCTGCTGGGGGCCGCCGTCCGGTGGCTCGGACGCAATGCCGAGGAGGCGCGCGCATGAGCATGCCGCCACTGGTGAGTCTGTTGAGCGACTTCGGAACCCGCGACGGCTACGTCGGAGCGATGAAGGGCAGCGTGTTGAGCCACTGCCCCGACGCGCGGATCATCGACGTGAGCCACCACGTGCCGCCCCAGGACGTGCGGTCGGGAGCCTTCCTCCTGTCGCGCGCCGTGCGCGACCTGCCGCCGACCACGGTGCACGTCGCCGTGGTCGACCCGGGTGTCGGCGGGGAACGAAGAGCCGTCGCGGCCCGCACGGCCCGCGGCGCCTGGGTGGTCGGTCCCGACAACGGTCTGCTGGGCGACGCCGCGGCCGGCGGGGACCTGTGCGTGGAACTCGACCCGGAGCGCGTGGTGCCCGGAACCACGCCGAGCGCGACCTTCCACGGCCGCGACCTCTTCGCGCCGGCCGCGGCTCGGATCGCGCGCGGCGACGATCCGCGGACGCTGGGTGAGCAGACCCGACCACCGCAGCGCCTCGAGCGCCCCGTGCGCGTGGGCGACGAAGACATCGAGGCCGAGGTCGTGTGGATCGATCGCTTCGGCAATGCGATCACCCTGATCGAGCCAGGGGACGTCGAGCCGTTCGGCGACGACATCGAGGTCGTCGTCGACTCCCTCGTACTGCGCGGTCTGTCCCGCACCTTCGGCGACGTCGAGCGGGGCAAGCCGCTCGCCTACTGGGGGAGCAGCGACACCCTCGAACTGGGCCAGCGCGAAGCGCACTTCGCCGACCGGATGGGAATCGGTCGCGGATCGCGGATCCGCGTGCGCGCCCACCGGGGCGGGTGAACATGGAGGTCGTCCTGCTCGGCACCGGGACCCTCACACCCCAGGCCGAGACGGCCTCGGCCGGCGTGGCCGTGGTGGAGGGCGACCACGTCCTGCCGATCGACCTGGGGCGCAACGTACTCAGCCGCATGGTCGAGTGCGGCCTCGACCCGCTGCGCCTGTCGGAGTTCTTCGTCACCCACCTGCATCCCGACCACACCTGCGAGCTGGTGTCGCTGCTGTTCGCGGCCAGGCACGCGCGGTCGGCACCGGGCCCCCTGCGCCTGGTCGGGCCGGCCGGGCTCGACGCGCTGGTGGCGGCGCTGTACGGGGCCTGGGAGTGGTTGCGGGCGGACTACCCGCTCCGGATCGACGAGATCGGCCCCGGGCCGGTCGAGGCCCGGGGCTTCGAGGTCGAGGCCGTGCGGCTCGAGCACGGGACCACCGAGGACCTGGGCTACCGGGTCCGTTCGCCGCGGTCGGGGCGGACGGTGGCCTTCACGGGCGACACCGGGCCCTGCGAGGCCCTGGTGGAGCTGGCGCGCGGCGTGGACGTGCTGGTCTCGGAGTGCGCGAGCACCGATTCCGACGCCAGTGCCGTGCATCTGTCGCCCACGCCGCTGGGCGAGGCCGCCGAGAGGGCGGGCGTGCGACATCTGGTGATCACCCACCTGTATCCGCAGACGCCGGCCGAAGCCGTGGTCGACGGTGTGCGGGCCCGTTTCAAGGGCGAGGTCACGATCGGGACCGACCGGATGCGGATCAGGGCCGCGTGACATCGTTGCCAGCCGTTGACTCCGCAGCGCTTGCGCGGACCGACCGCGCAGTCCGATATTGATCGCGTGATCCCCAACCCAGCGGAGGCCTTCGACGTGCACCGTACTTTCGCCCTCCGGCGGGTCGTCGTCATGGCGACCCTGGCGGTTCTCGTGCTGGGCGCCGTCGGTTGCAACGACTACCGCGTGCGCTTCCTGTACCCGCGCGAGAATCGGGGCGACTACTTCCGCGAGCGGCCCGACGTGGCGCTCTACGTGGCCGAGCCCGAGGACCTGCGTCCGAGCGGGCAGCGCCAGGGGAGTGGCTTCTTCAGTACGCTGCGTTTCCCGGCCGACGACAAGCTCGACCAACCGCCGTCGCGGATCGTGCTGCGCGCTCTGCTGCAGGACCTGAACCAGACACGCGTGGCCGCACTGGTGCGCAATCCCGACAATGCCGACTACGTGCTCACCTCGCAGCTGTTGAGCATGACCACTCGGCTCGAGCGCCCGCTCCGGGCCTGGGCCGTGCCGCTGGCCGCCGGCATCGCCGTGGGCGGACTCAGCTCGATCGGCAGCGACGGAGGGCTCAGCCACTTCTTCAAGACGGGCGCGGTCGGCGCCGTCCTCGGGACCATGCTGCCGGCTCCGGCGGTCACCACGGGGGAGGTCCGGGTACGGCTGGAACTCCGCGACCGCGACACGAACGATCTGGTCTTCCAGACCGTCTGCACCGGCGAGTACCAGAAGACCATCTCACTGTCGCTGTCGGCCCGTGAGGACCAGCGGATCGCCGAGGACTTCCTGCCGCCGGCCCTGAAGCGAGCCAACGCCTGCGCGGTGGGTCAGCTGTACGCCTTCCTCACCGACGCCCAGGTCGAGCAGCCCAAGGTGAGCCGGGCCGACTGAGCGGCCCGATCTTTGCGGGTTGGACGCCTTCCCGTGACCTTGTAGGGTCTTGGACGAGCCCGAGTCCCCCCGACGAGATCAGGTCCCCGTATGACGACGCGACGCGATCGTATCGCCACGCTCCACGAATTGCTGCAGCAGCGCATCCTGGTGCTCGACGGTGCCATGGGCACTGCCCTGCAGGACGCCGAGCTCTCGGCCGAGGACTTCGGTGGCCCCGAACTCGACGGCTGCAACGAGTTCCTGGTGATCACGCGTCCCGACGTGGTCCGCGGTGTGCACCGCAGCTACCTCGAGGCCGGTGCCGACGTCGTGGAGACCGACACCTTCGGCGGCACCCCGCTCGTGCTGGCCGAGTACGGCCTGCAGGACCGCGCCCGCGAGCTGAACCGTGTGGCGGCGGAGCTGGCCCGCGCCGAAGCCGATGCGATGACCGAGCGCACGCCCGACCGGCCGCGCTTCGTGGCCGGCTCGATGGGTCCGACC